>CAIOLC010000245.1 GCA_903859055.1 uncultured Chlorobiaceae bacterium
AGCTTATATCCTTTGGCAATCTCCCAATGCAGCGCAACGGTTCGGGAGCCATTAAGTTCAGCCTTCAGTTTGAACGCCTGATCGGGATCAAGAAATTCAGCGGCAAGGGCAGCACTTACCCTGAGGCAGAGCACCAGAAAAACAACAAGAAAGGCCATCGTACGCCTCAGAGAAGAGTATTTCATTGTGTTTTTTTAATAAAAATTGTCGAGAAGAGTCGTAAATAAGTATCAGGTGTTTTTGTGGTAAATTTTACCCGATTGATTCATCGCCAAATAGCCCAACCCGGATTCCTCAAGAAAATCCAGTCCTTCAGCCTCCCTTAACATCGCTATCGTTGAGTAGCTTCCTGCGGTTATTGCCATTTGGGTAACGACCGTTACCGATTGCCACCACGTTACGGGGTAGCCTGTCCGTGGATTGAGAATGTGACAATACCGTTTTCCGTCAACCTCAAAAAAGCGTTCATAATCACCACTTGTTGTCAGTGCTCCGCCGTGGAGAGGAATTGATGCAATAACCCTCTCTTTGTGCCGTGGATCCTGTATGCCTATCATCCACGGGCCGCCGTCAGGTTTTGGCCCAACCACCCGTATATCTCCGGCCATGTTCACATAACCATGTTTCACACCCTGTTCATGTATAACCGTTGCGGCCCTGTCTGCAGCATACTCCTTGCCAAATCCGCCAAAATCGAGTTCCATACCACTTTTCGGAAGTCGGAGAGCCTTTCCTTTGCGGACAACCGATTTCCAGTCGATCAGTTCAAGCAACGGGGCCAATTTCTCCGGGTCAGGCACAACAGTGTCATTGAAATTCCAGGCTTTCCGCAAAATACCGGAGGTAATGTCAAAAAGCCCGCCACTGCTGTTATAGAGCGCATCCGCATAGTTCACAAGTGAGAGCGTTTCGTCATCGCATTCAACAAAACCTTTTCCCGCTGCGCCGTTGATAAGGGAGACAATGCTCTCGGGGCGGTAACGGGAGTACTTGCGCTCTATTCTTGTAATCTCCTCAACGGCAAGTTTTGCAATAGCAACAGCTTCATCTTTGCTCGTGGATGCGATGACCACTTCGCATCCACAAGCCATAGCCTTAAATCCAAAACGAAAGATCTCCACAGCTTATCTCAGAGGAAAAACGCCCATGCAAGCATCCCGAGTCCACCTGCACCAACAAGGACTGGTCCTGAATCTACCCCGACATTGTGTACCACGACGTATGGGTCAGCAGCAGAGGTAAAGTCGTATGGAGCGTATGGGCCTGTTGGTGTAGTGCCTGGAGTCGCCAGATGATTTCCAGAGAGGTCTGCGATTGCAGAGATTCCGTAAGTGGTTGTTGTGACGTTTGTATCGTTATGGTGAGTCGTTGATGTTGTTGCGGTACTGAAGGTCACATAGTAATGGGCATCATAGGCTAAATTTGCTGTCGGATTGATGGTAAGCGTATTTCCTGATACAGTAAGATGCGCGGTATCAGAAGTGGTATAGCTCTCCACCACTCCGCCTGTCGCTGAGCCAATATGAATTGCAATTGGTGTGCCGGTGACAGTGTTATCAAGATGAATTGTTTCACTGAAAGTAATAACGATATCACTTGCAATCGGTACTGCTGTATCGGTGGCGTGAGAAACTGTAGGCGCGGTGGTGTCGGCTCCGGCAATGATCGTACGGCTCACGGAAATAGCATCATTACCAGTCACATCCTGAATCGCATTATTTGTTGGAAGGGCACTCGATGCAGGGCTCGTATAGGTAAATGCGACAGATGCTCCGTTTGCTACCGTTGTACCGAGCGTAAGTGTGACGCTGCTTCCACTGATAGCAACATTTGTAACTGTGTTACCTGCAACGGTAAATGCTGATGCGAGAGGAGCTGTTGTGCCAAGTGCTTCATTATATGTCATAACAAGAGATGTGCCTACAAGAGTCGTCGTCCCCAACACTGGAGCTGTAACATCTGGTCCTGCTGGGGTGCTGGCCAGAGTGACCGTTCGATCACTAAATACCAACTGCTCAACATTGGAGAGTTTAAGATTAAATACAGTTCCTTTGGTACTTGCACCAGATATAACGTACTGACCATTTACATCTGCTGTGGCCGGGATAGTAAATCCTGTACTTAAAAATCTATCAAGATATGTTCCTCCCATACTCATCGAAAATGTATCCGTGTTAGCGGCTCCATCCCAAATGTATGTATTGCCACTTGCCGGTTGACCACTGTTATTACTGACACTGAATAGGTCAGCATAATCCATTCCGGCACCGCCCGGTGTTCCAGTATAAATCATATTAAAATAATTATTTGAGTTATATTTACATTGCCTGTCTTTCAACAAGGCAGAATGCTATAGCTGTCAGAATTGTCTTACGCATTGCAATCGACTTAAACTGCATAAAATTCTGTCAATTGTTCAGTATCACTACAATACACGGGAAACTCCGAGTTGAATACTTCTATAACTGAAAGGGGCTAAACCGGCATCACCATTAAAAGTCTGTTCATACTGCTCTAATTTCAGATCGACGGTCCATTCATGTGCCAACTTTTTTTCTACTTTAATACCGTATGTCAGTGCTCCTAAAGCTGCCAGACGCTGATCTACAGAATACGGGCCAATTGAAATGGGTGGGGGTTCCTGAACCGAATTTACTGGTTTATAAAAGTATGCTGCGCTTTGGCTTGAATACCTCAAAGATGGAATGAGTGTCCATTCGTTATGTAGAGGCTGAACATATTCTGCACTCAAGGTGTGAGCCTTGACATCGTATGAGTCAGTATAGAATCTATAGCTGAATTTTCCAGTTCCATCCGAGCCATCAAAGTGGTGATTCCATCTTGTAAGGAAGGTTGTGATATTTCGGCGTCTTGGTCTCGAATCAGCATATTTATATGGGTCTGAAAAATAGCCGACACCATTTGAATAGCCTATATTTAACTGAACAATATCCTCTTTTGTTAATATTTGAGTAATCCCGAATAATCCAGCAACAACCTCCTTTGTATCGAAAACACTTTTTTTCCAAGCGTCTATTGTGTCAGTAGTATAGCTTCCACCAAACGTTAATGTTGTGTTTTTATCGTCGGTTAAAAGACTTCTCTGAAGTGAATAGCCCCTTGATATATAGTCAGACTCTCCTGAATAGCTGACTCCAAATGTCCAGCTCCCTTTTTCCAGATACCTGGTTAGACTTATGTCGCCAGCATTCCGTTTCTCGGATATTACAGAAGCGCCGGAAACCATATCCTGTGTTATTGTTGAGTGGTACACGGGAGATGCGCCAGAAACAGAATCGTAAGTGTACGAACTGGTTACTGACCATTTTCCAGCGAATGGCATCATGATCGATGTCGTATACGCATTCACGCCTATGCGATCCTGACCGGGTTGGCTGTCCCTATAATTGAGATATTTAAATGACACATTACCGTGCTCGGGAGTGGCTTCGGCAAACGCCGTTTGATATGATGGCAAGGCCAAGGCTGCCGCAAACAGGGCAGCCCCCAGAACGTGAGTTTTTTTAGTTGGTACCGATTTCATAGAGGTATCCTGAAAGTTAAAATGATATGTTAATTGCAACCGCAACCGCCGCCACCAACCCCGGCTCCACCGGATGCTGCCTCTTTACTGCTGTAGATGTGCTCAACATATTTTGTGTCAAGCGGATCGCCCTCAAAGGTCATTTCGGGCCGGGCAAGAATAGCTTTATCCCATGGTTGAACAGTCTCACCCATTGAACAACCTGACAGGCCGAGTGTCAGGAGCAGCAACAGAGCATACATCATTTTTTGCATAACAGTTATTTTCATTTTTTTGCCTCCACTGCAGCTTTAATCTCTTCTTCGATTTTGCCTGCTTCACTTGCTTTAAAGCCGAGGTGCTGGAAGATAATTTTGCCATCTCTTCCAATCAGAAAGCTGGTTGGCATCCCTTTGACGCCATAGACTTTTGGCAGCTCTCCCTTTGCATCATAGACAACAGTGAATTTCGCGGGATTCTGGGCAAGAAACTTCTTTGCATCCTCAGTTTTTCCGTCGAGGTTAATGCCAATAATCTTGAACCCCTTGGCTCTGTACTTCTCCTGCATTTCGTTCATCCACCCAAACGACTGTTTGCAGGGGCCGCACCACGATGCCCAGAAATCAACGTACACAACAGAGCCAGCGGTGCTGGAGAGTTTTACTGGCCCCTGATCGCCACGCAACACAAAATCAGGAGCCTTGTTGCCAACCTCGAGTGCCTGCGAGGTGCCACTGAAGCTTACACAAAAGAGAGATGCAAGAAGCAGAGCCCTGAATTTTTTACCTTTAAAGGGTGTCATGGTTGTATCGTGTTTGTTTAAAGAATGTTTGAACAATCGAAAAATATAAAGATAAACCCATTGCAGCGAAGCCAGCACCCGGAACTCAGGGTTGAGCTGCGGCTTTATGTGCGTACACGGGAAGAAATAATGAGTGGGCCGAAATTCAGCTCACTTTTGGAGAATAGCATATTTGAGCTTAAATGGCAATTAGTTGACGCTTAAATTTTGCTTAAAAATGGAGATTTGCATTTTAATCTCTCAGGGTGCAATTCCCCACCGCTTGCGGTGAAGTATGTTAAGTCTTTTCTAAAACCAGATACCCCGCTGCTTGCGGCGGGGAGTCTTCATTATATGTTTTTCCTGTCCAATACAACAGTTTTGTAGGTCGCGACCAACAATCGTGCAACGCACAGCGGTAATTTTTATCGTTGGAACATCACCAGCACAAAATTCGATTGATAACGTTAGTTGACCAGCGACTATCCATAAACAAAAAAAGACCACGATCCGCTACGGAAGCAGATCTGTGGTCTTGAGAGTATTGGAGTAGCGAAAGGAACTTCTCCGTTAATCAGGATGGCGTGCCATCAGTAACAGCAGGCGCAGGCTCATTCCTCTTCAGAATGCCATCCTCAACCATTTTGTTGATCGCCTGTGAAAATTGCTCCTGGGTGCGAAGCAGTGCAGGTAACGACATTGCCAAAGCTGCCACCGGACGAATATTGGCCTTATCCTGCTCAACCTGGGTAATATTAACAAGGTCAAGACGGATAATCCCATCAATCAATGTAATGTTGGCAACTCCATCACTGTAAATCGTCTGCATATTGTTACTCCTTGTGAGATATTATTGAATGGTTCAATTCGCATACCAGTGCGAAAAGCCAATATATCACACATGAACTTCACCTGAAAATATTATGGCAATTTTTACAGAGAGCGATACGAATAGAAGACGCAAAAGATACAAAAAGCCAGGGGATGCTGCAGAAATGAAAAAAAACAGCAAGTGTATGAAGCTTTGAAACGGGGAGTGGGCGATAGAAGATTCGAACTTCTGACCTCTACAGTGTCAATGTAGCGCTCTAACCAACTGAGCTAATCGCCCTTTCTGAGTGGCTGCTAATATAGCCTTTCACGAATGAAAGACAAAGAACAACCCTTCTGATTTTTGGGATTTAAGCAATTTTTTTCCTTTTCCTCTCATCCGAAAAATATTCCGGCTCCGCTTTGTTTTCAATCGTGTCAGCAGTAATACGGCATTTATAGGTATTTTTCATTGAGGGAATCTCAAACATAATGTCGATCATCACATTTTCAAGCACGGAGCGCAAAGCGCGTGCGCCGGTTCCCCGTTCAATGGCAATCTTCACCACTTTGTCAAGTGCTTCGTCGTCAAACTCAAGCTCAACACCATCCATCTCAAACAGCATCTTGTACTGTTTGGTAATGGCATTTTTAGGCTCCACAAGAATATTGCGCAAGGCCTTTTCGTCAAGCATGTCAAGAGTTGTAATCACAGGCAGACGACCTATAAATTCAGGAATAAGCCCATACTCATGAAGATCATCCTGCGTGACCAGCTTGAGAATTTCAGGATCAAATCCTGACTGCACCGTTTTAACCTTGGCGCCGAAGCCCATGGAGGCTTTTGATACCCTTTTGGCAATCAGCTTGTCGATCCCCTCAAAAGCTCCGCCACAGATAAAGAGAATGTTTTTGGTGTTGATGTTAATCAGTTGCTGTTCGGGGTGTTTGCGTCCCCCTTTTGGCGGAACTCCCACAACAGCACCTTCGAGGATCTTCAGCAATGCCTGCTGAACCCCTTCACCTGAAACATCGCGAGTAATTGACACGTTCGCCGATTTCCTGGCAATTTTATCAATTTCATCAACATAGATAATTCCACGTTCGGCCCGTTCAAGATTGAAATCGGACGCATGGAGCAACCTGGCAAGAATGGTTTCAACATCGTCGCCAACATACCCCGCTTCAGTAAGAGAGGTAGCATCAACAATCGAAAAAGGCACCTCAAGCAAATTAGCCAGCGTCTGGGCAAGCAATGTTTTTCCGGTGCCCGTCGGGCCAATAAGCATGATATTACTCTTCTCAATAACGACCTCATCATGCTCATGCTTGAGCTCCTGCGAATCAATCCGTTTGTAGTGGTTGTAAACAGCCACAGCAAGTGATTTTTTTGCAGCCTCCTGCCCGACAACATACTGATCCAGCGAATTCATAATCGCCTTTGGACTTGCCAGACGAGGCTGAAAAGGCTGCTCCTGAACCCGTGCTGGTGCAGGCTCCGCACCGCCCCCCTTGCGCAGAATCTCCCATGATGTTTTGATACAGCGATCACAGATAAATGCATTCGGCCCCGCAATCATGCTGTTGACCTCCTGAGCACTCCTGCCACAGAAAGAACAGGATACCTGATCGCCTGTACCGCTGCCACCTCTTGTTTTTCCCCTTACCGGTTCTCGTTCTCTGGTCATAAAACAATCACTCTTTCACACTGATTAAAAAATAATGTTATCCCTAAAAACCCATCTTTGCCAGACTCTCCAGAAGGTGCTGAATGGTCATGCTCAGCTTTGGATGGTCGCTCTCGAAATGGTCAAGCGCCTGGTTCATTCGCTCAACAAGAGAGGCATTTTCATGGCTGTTACCAATTTTTTCATCAAGGAGCCGTTGCATATCCCGTTTAAGATTTGCCAGAACAGCCTCCGTCGTTTCATCAACAGAATCAACACGCTCAAGTTCATGATGAAGCGTATCGAGAAGTTCCCTGAGTTTTTGCTGTTCCATAATGCTCCCCTTGTTAATAAATTTATGGCAGATGTGTTTCGCCCATCAAAAAACGGTCGCACTCCCGAGCGGCTGCTCTTCCTTCATGAATAGCCCACACCACAAGACTCTGACCTCGACGGGCATCGCCTGCTGCGAAGATTCGTTCACGATTGGTAAGATATGTTTTGTCAGTTGCACGAATGTTGGAACGATCATCCTGAAGTACCTGTAGCTGCTGAAGAAGATGCTCCTCGGGTCCGATAAATCCCATGGCGAGCAGAACAAGATCGGCAGGAAATATCTGCTCGGTACCTGCAACAGGTTGAGGAACAAAACGACCATCAACTTTCATCCAATCAACCCTTGAGACCTCAACGGCCAGCAAGAAACCCTGATCATCAGCAAGAAATTTCTTGGTCATCATGGAATATTTTCTCGGATCCTCCCCCTGCAGGAGTGTTGCCTCCTCCTGGCCGTAGTCAACCTTGAAGGTTTTCGGCCACTCCGGCCATGGATTGTCACCTTGACGTTCAAGAGGCGGCTGCGGCATGATTTCAAGCTGAATCACACTCTTGCATCCCTGACGCAAAGAGGTGGCAACACAATCAGTTCCTGTATCACCACCGCCAATAACAACAACATGTTTCCCTGCTGCTGACAGAGCTGGCTCACTGTTGTCGAGTAACGCTTTGGTGCTGGAACGAAGAAAATCCATGGCAAAAAAGATACCCGGAAGTTCGCGACCCTCTGCAGAAAGGTTGCGAGGCTTTGTCGCACCGGTACAGAGCACAACCGCATCAAACTCCTCCAGAAGCTTGTCTGCCGGATAATCCACCCCAACCTCGGTACTCTCCATAAAAGTGATACCCTCCAGCTTCATCAGATCGATACGGCGATCAAGCACAAGTTTTTTATCGAGCTTCATGTTTGGAATGCCGTACATCATCAAGCCGCCAAAACGGTTATCACGCTCAAAAACCGTGACACTGTGCCCTGCCTTGTTAAGCTGGTCAGCACAGGCTAATCCTGAAGGGCCAGAGCCCACAACAGCCACCCGTTTGCCTGTTTGATGAAGAATCTGTTTTGGCTCTACCCATCCTTCAGCAAAGGCATGCTCAATAAGAGAGTACTCAATATTCTTGATCGTCACCGGTGGTTCAATAATTCCAAGAACGCAGGAACCTTCGCACGGAGCAGGACAAACCCTTCCGGTAAACTCCGGAAAATTATTGGTCTTGATCAACCGGTCGTATGCCTCATGCCAAAAACCATTGTAAACGTAATCATTCCACTCGGGAACAAGATTATGAACAGGGCAACCCGATGTCATGCCACTCAGCAGAAACCCTGTATGGCAGTACGGAGTACCGCAATCCATACACCGAGCACCCTGCTTCTGCAGCTCTTCAGCACTCATCTCCTTATGAAACTCCTGCCAGTCATGTATTCTTTCCAGAGGCTCCCTGTCGCCAGGGAGAACTCTCTGAAACTCCATAAAACCTTTAACTTTGCCCATATCAATAAGTTAATCTTTTACAGTATTAATTTCCCGAAACTCGTGCCGGATCGTGAATATTTTTTTGAAATGCTGCCATCACTGCCTCATCACCACTGAGCCCGGCCGCTTCGACCTCTCTCATGGCTTCGAGAGCACGACGATAATCATGCGGCATAACTTTGACAAATCGCTGACGAAAAGCTGCCGGATCGGCAAGAATGGATCGTCCCAGATCACTTCCGGTAAAGGTCACGTGGCGCTCAATCATCGTCTGCAGAGCAGCAAGTTCCGCCGTGTCCTCAAGAGCAGACAACCCCACCATCTCATGGTTACAATTGGCTGACAAAGTTCCATCGGCATCGTACACATAAGCGATACCACCGGACATACCTGCCGCAAAATTCCTGCCTGTCTTGCCAAGAATAATCACAGTCCCTCCCGTCATATATTCGCAGCCATGATCCCCGATTGCCTCTACTACTGCACGAAGACCACTGTTACGGACGCAGAAGCGTTCTCCTGCCATACCTCTTATAAAGGCCTCACCGGAAGTAGCACCGTAAAAGCCAACATTACCGATAATGATATTCTCTTCCGGCAAAAATGATGAACCTTTGGAGGGATAAACAATAATCCGGCCACCCGACAGCCCTTTTCCAACATAATCATTCGCATCACCTTCCAGCTCAAGTGTTATGCCATTCGGAATGAATGCGCCAAAACTCTGACCTGCTGAACCGATAAATTTCAGATGAATCGTATCATCAGGCAACCCCGCTGCGCCATAAGCCTTTGTCACTTCATAGCCAACAATGGTGCCAACAACCCTGTTGGTATTTCGGATAGGAAGCGTTGTAAAAACCTTTTCTCCTCTTTTTATTGCCGGTTCACACACTGCCAGCAACGTCTTGCGATCAAGACTCTCTTCAAGACCATGCTCCTGGGCAATTGTTTGATACCTCGTCTCATGCTCACCAACCTCTGCCTGATAAAGAATCTTTGAGAGGTCAATCCCCTGCGCTTTCCAGTGGTGAACAGATTTTTTCATGCTGAGCAGCTCAGTACGTCCGACAAGCTCATTGATGGTGCGAACTCCAAGTCGCGACATATACTCTCGCACACCCTCGGCAAGAAAGCGCATAAAGTTTTCAACATGCTCCGGCTTTCCCTTGAAATGCTTGCGAAGTTCAGGATTCTGGGTTGCAACGCCAACCGGACAGGAGTCATCCTGGCAGCAGCGCATCATGATACATCCCATCACCACCAGCGTCGTCGTAGCAAATCCGAACTCCTCCGCGCCAAGCATGGTCGCAACAACAATATCCCTCGCGGTTTTCAACTGACCATCAGTCTCGACCACGATACGGCTGCGAAGATTGTTGAGCAAAAGTGTCTGGTGCGCCTCGGCCAGACCAAGCTCCCATGGCATACCAGCGTGCATAATGCTCGAAACGGGAGAGGCTCCGGTTCCGCCATCATGGCCACTGATCAACACAACATCAGCATGAGCTTTCGCAACACCGGCGGCAATCGTGCCCACGCCAACGGTCGAGACAAGCTTCACATTGATTCTCGCTTCAGGATTAGAGTTCTTCAGATCATGGATAAGCTGCGCCAGATCTTCAATAGAATAAATATCATGATGTGGAGGTGGCGAGATAAGACCCACCCCTGGGGTTGAATGACGAACCTTGGCTACCCAGGGATAGACTTTGGAGCCGGGAAGCTGACCTCCCTCGCCAGGTTTTGCCCCCTGGGCCATCTTGATCTGAATCTCATTGGCGCTGGCAAGATATTCGCTGGTAACCCCAAACCGGCCTGAGGCCACCTGTTTGATGGCAGACTTTCTGGAGTCACCATTGGCATCTCTCTTGAAACGTGCAGGGTCTTCGCCACCTTCACCGGTATTGCTTCTCCCTCCAAGCCTGTTCATGGCAATGGCAAGAGTCTCATGGGCCTCCTGACTGATAGAACCGTAGGACATCGCCCCCGTCTTGAACCTTTTCAGGATAGCCTCGACAGGTTCAACCTCCTCAAGTGGAACCGGTTGTTCACTGAAGCGGATATCCATCAAACCCCGAATCGTACAGAGATGCTCGCTTTGATCGTCAATCAGGTGCTCATACTTTTTAAACAACTCATAATTTTCGGTGCGGCACGAGTGCTGCAAAAGATGGATCGCTTCCGGACTGAAAAGATGAAATTCGCCACTATGGCGCCATTTTCTCTCCCCACCCGCCTCAAGACCACGATCAACCTTATTGCCTGTACGAGGAAAAACTGCTTCGTGGCGTCTCCGAACCTCTTCAGCTACAACATCAAGCCCGATACCCTCAATACGGGTTGGTGTACGGGTAAAATAGGCATCAACAAGCTGGGTATTAAGACCAACTGCCTCAAAAATCTGGGAACCTCTATAACTCTGAATGGTGGAAATACCCATTTTCGCCATGGTCTTCACCACGCCCTTGACAGCCGCCTTGATATAGTTCTTGATCGCAACCTTCTCCTCCAGTTTGAGCCGACCTGATGAAACCAGAGAGTGAATGGTTTCAAAAGCCATATAGGGGTTAACCGCTCCAGCACCATAACTGATAAGCATGGCAAAGTGATGCACCGTCCTCGGCTCTGCAGATTCGAGCACAAGTCCGATCCTGGTCCTTATTCCAGCATTAATGAGGAAGTTATGCAGACCTGAAACCGCAAGCAGAGCAGGAATTGGTGCCCGATCACTCTCAAGCTCTCCCTTGTCGGAGAGAATGATAATATTGACTCCCTTGCTCACCGCCTGCTCAGCATGGCGATAAAGATCCTGCATTGCCACTTCGATACCCTTGCCACCCTGGGCAACAGCATAAAATATAGGCAGTGTCACCGCCCTGAAACCAGGCTTGTCAATTCCGCGAATCTTTTCAAGCGCATAGTTGGTCAACACAGGATGCGGCAACCGAATACGACGGCAATTCACCTCAGTAGGCTCCAGCAGATTTCCCTCTGTGCCAAGCATAACGGTGGTAGAGGTTATCAGCGCCTCGCGGAGCGAATCGATAGGAGGATTAGTCACCTGGGCAAAAAGCTGCTTGAAATAGTCGTACAGCATCTTTGGCTTATTGGAGAGCACGGCAAGCGGAGTGTCATTGCCCATGGAACCGACCAGCTCCACACCCTTTTCGCTCATAATCTTTATCTGGAGAGTGATATCCTCCTGAGTATAACCATAGACCTTCTGCCGAGCCGTGAGACTAAACTTTTCTTCATCAGGATTCCTCATCTGCGGATGATCAGGAAGAGTATCCAGATCGATAATGTTCCGCTCTATCCACTCACTATAAGGCTGTTCAGCAGCAATACCACTCTTGATCTCTTCATCAGAGATGATGCGCCCCTGGACGGTGTCAACCAAAAACATTCGACCTGGCTGCAAACGATCCTTTTTAAGAATCCTCTCGGGCGCAATATCAAGCACACCAACCTCTGATGCCATAATCACAAGATCATCTTTCGTGATATAGTAGCGTGAAGGGCGCAGACCATTGCGGTCAAGCACAGCGCCAATCTGCACACCATCAGTAAAGGTGACTGAGGCGGGCCCATCCCAAGGTTCCATGAGACAACTATGATACTCGTAGAATGCTTTTTTATCAGCAGAGATCGCATCATTGCCAGACCAGGGCTCAGGAATAATCATCATGGCCGCATGGGCAAGCGAACGACCAGAGAGAACAAGAAACTCAAAGGCATTATCAAGAATGGCAGAATCGCTTCCATCCTCCAGAATGACCGGCTTTATATTCTCAAGAGCATTACCAAAAACCGTTGATTCAATATTTTTTTCCCTCGCCTTCATCCAGTTGACGTTTCCCTTGAGCGTATTGATCTCGCCATTATGGCTCAAAAAGCGATAGGGATGCGCCCGGTCCCAACTGGGGAAGGTATTGGTGCTGAATCGTGAATGCACCATCGCAATGGCGCTCGCCATGTCAGGAGCATGCAGCTCGGGATAAAACAGACCGACCTGCTCGGGGAGAAGCATCCCTTTGTAGACAATTGTCCTGCTCGACAAGCTTGAAATATAGAAATAGCTGGTGCCCAGAAGACCGGCGGTGTATTTAACCCTTTTGGTTATCCGACGACGAATAACATAAAGCTTCCGTTCAAATTCAAGCTCAGAGAGCGTATCCTTCCCCCAGCCGACATAGAGCTGCTTGACAACAGGCTCCTGAGAACGCGCCGTATATCCCAGGGAATCGTTGCAGGTCTCAATTTTTCTGAAACCAAGAAACTTCTGCCCCTCAGCCTGTATCATCACACGGCAAATATCCTCAATTGCCCTCCTCTGGGATAAATCAGGAGGAAGAAAAAGCATCCCCACGCCATAATGGTTTTCAGGGGGAAGATCAATATTTTCATCCGAACAAACCCTTCGGAGGAACTTGTCTGGTACCTGAAGAAGAATTCCAGCTCCATCACCGGTATTGTTTTCACAACCGGATGCACCACGATGCTTCAGGTTTTCGTTAATCCGTAAACCCTGCTCCACAATATCATGTGACTTGATGCCTTTGATATGGGCAATAAAACCCACACCGCAAGCATCATGCTCAAACTGAGGATCATAAAGCCCTGCATTTAACGTAACGTTCATATTTTCAGGCACAACTTTTCAAACAGTTTCAAAAAAAAGGCGACAGAAAGGCCGGGGCAAAGAATATAAATGTTTTTCAGCAATATACCCGAACTCCACATTATCCATCAGACGATGCTTTCCCCTGACTGGCCACGGCATCGACAGCTCTCTGCAGGGCATCCTGATCACCGAGATAATAACTTCTCAGAGGCTTAAGATTATCGTCAAGCTCATAGACCAGAGGGATGCCTGTAGGAATATTGAGACCAACGATATCATCTTCAGAGATGTTGTCAAGATATTTGACCAGAGCACGCAATGAATTACCATGAGCCGCAATAATAACCTTCCGGCCTTTGCGGATTTCAGGGGCTATGGTCTCGTGCCACAATGGCAGGAACCTCTCAACAGTATCTTTCAGGCATTCACTTAAAGGAATCTCCTCTTCGCTCAGGGCAGCATAACGAGGTTCGCTTCCAGGATAGCGCTCATCACTTTTTTCCAGGGCAGGCGGAGGCGTATCGTAACTTCTCCTCCATACCAGCACTTGCTCTTCACCATATTTCTGTGAAGTTTCCGATTTGTTGAGTCCTTGCAACGCGCCATAATGGCGTTCGTTGAGCCTCCAGCTCTTGAAAACCGGAATCCACATCAAATCCATGGCATCCAGCACCCCCCAGAGCGTCCTTATCGCTCGCTTCAGCACCGAGGTATAGGCAACATCAAAAACAAATCCCCCTTCACGCAGCAGTTTACCGGCATTTGCAGCCTCTTTTCTGCCCTGCTCACTCAAGTCAATATCATACCATCCAGTAAATCGGTTTTCACGGTTCCACTGACTCTCTCCATGTCGTAACAAGACAAGTTGTATCATTGTAAGTATCTCCCTTTTCTGGATGATTTTTTATTCCGAAAATTTTATCGTTTCAGCTTGTTTGGCTCCCAATTTAATATTCTCAACACCTTTTCTCAAACTTCATCCACTCCAGATGACTAAAGTTTAGCGAGGAATAGAGAGAATAGTTCAAAACAGGGCGATTTTCACAGAATTGGCTGTAGATTTATAAACTGAAATGTGATATCTTAGGTAATTTTGGCAGAGGCTTCTTGCAGCAAGAAGCGCTTTGCCCCCCTGTTCTCAGTGATAGTGATGATCTGTCAATGCTCTTATACTGATTAAAACGACAATGAACGTAGACAATTTCAGGTTACAGTTGGGTAAAAAAGAGTATGTCCCCATCATTATTGGTGGCATGGGGGTTAATATTTCGACAACAGAACTTGCTCTCGCGGCTGAAAAGCTTGGCGGAATAGGCCACATTTCCGATGCACTGATCACTTATGTCTGCGACAGAATCTTCAGCACCTCTTTTGTCAGCCGAAAAAGAAAAAAATACGCGCAATACAGCGCAAACCCTGATAAATCAGCGGTACTCTTTGACCTTGAAGAGCTTGCTGAGGCACAAAAAAAATATATTGAGCACACCATCTCCCAGAAAACAGGCAAGGGTGCTGTTTTTCTGAACTGTATGGAGAAGCTGACCATGAACAGCGGTATTGAAACCCTGAAAGTAAGACTTTCCGCAGCAATGGATGCTGGTATCGACGGGCTGACCCTGGCGGCTGGTCTTAACCTTCGGACACTTGATCTTATCCAGGATCACCCAAGATTCCGTGATGTCAACATTGGCATTATCATCTCCTCTGTCAGGGCGCTTGCCATATTTCTGAAACGTGCCATACGCCTGAACCGGGTTCCCGACTACATTATTGTCGAGGGCCCTCTTGCCGGAGGACACCTTGGGTTCGGGCCTGCTGACTGGCACACCTTTGATCTCAAAACAATTTTTTCAGACGTTCTTGCCTTTCTTAAAAAAGAGGGGCTGAACATTCCGGTTATCCCTGCGGGTGGTATTTTTACGGGCAGTGATGCTGTCGATTATCTCCAGATGGGGGCAGGAGGAGTGCAAGTTGCAACCCGATTTACCATCAGCAAAGAGGCCGGTCTGCCTGCTGATGTCAAACAGAATTATATTAATGCAAGAGAGGAGGATATCGTCGTTAATATGGCCTCTACTACAGGCTATCCGATGCGCATGCTCACCTCCTCACCAACCTTGCGCTATGCCATAAAACCAAACTGCGAAGGGCTGGGCTACCTCCTCGAAAACGGCGGAAAGTGTACCTATATCGACGAATACTATCAAGCTCTTGCAGAAAGAAAAGCAGGTGCACCACTTGTTGTCAAGGAGAAGACCTGTCTCTGCACCGGTATGGCAAATTATGACTGCTGGACTTGCGGTCACACCACCTACCGCCTCAAAGAGACAACCAACCTTCTGCCGAATGGAAAATGGCAACTCCCAACAGCAGAAGATATTTTTTATGACTATCAGTTCAGCCGCGACCACTCCATCATGCGTCCAGAACCAGAGGTGACATGAAACGAAAAGCGAGCCTGTTTTTCGCGGCCACTCTTGCAGCGACAACTTTTCTAGTGGTTGTGTTTGTCGCGAACCAGTTGGTTGCGCTTACCAGGCTTCTCAATGCTCTGCACCCCAATGCAGGAGCTTTTTTCATAGTGTTCAGCTCGGCAGTTCTCCTGTTTACTCTTTCTACCGCAATCCGATTGTTTTCTCTGCCGGAAAAACCTGCGCTTCCGGCAGATGAAAATTCAAAGGCTATGGCTGCATACCTCTCTTCTATGACCGGTCGCATGCCGACTCACCCCATGCACCCTGAACCATCAAAAAAAAACAAAGATCAGCGATGGTTGCGCACCAACCTCAGATTACTTGATACTGATTCACTCAACAGAACCAGAGAGATCGCTACCAAAAACTTTTTTGTAGGAGCTTTTGCCCAAAACACATCCTACGGAACAACCACGTCGCTGCTCAATAATCTCAAGCTGGTATGGAATATCTACACCCTGCACAACCGCGAGCAACACCTCAGGGAATTCATCATTCTGGCTCGATCGGTGTACGAATATCTTCCCCTTTCAGACTTTAAAAAGGAGGATATTCAGGCGCATATCAAACCGATTATTCAGTCGGCGTTCAGCAATACACTCTCTTCTCTGCTTCCGGCAGGAAACCTGCTCGCACCATTTTTCCTCAACCTCTTTCTGGCTGGTGCTACCAATACTTACCTTACTTGCCTTGCAGGTATCATCGCAACTCGTCACTGTCAGACGACAACGAAAGAGGATCAAAAAGAGATTATTCAACAAAGCACGTTTGAGGCCTCATTCATGCTGAAGGAGATTATCAGGGAGTGCAACCCGATTTTGTCGGTCACCATTAGTAACGCCATAAAAAAAGCTGGTATCGAGAGTCTGGATACCATGCAGTCACCAACAGGGGGAAGCGGTATGGCGAAAGATCTTGTCTCTCATCTGGCAAGCTCGCTGAAGAGTATGCTCAAAGAGAATGGATAATTGACAGTTGACAACGGAACGCTTTCAACGGGGCATTGTCAACTTTTCTTTCGTAGCTCTCGAAAAAAATCTTTCAGCAAACTCTCGCATTTGTTCTCCATGATGCCACCGAAAACCTCGGGCTGATGGTTGAGCTGCCGACATGCTGTCACATTCAGGACGGTGCCTGATGCGCCCATTTTTAGGTCATAAGCACCAAAGACGAGACGACCCACCTTCGCATTGACGATAGCACCGGCACACATCGGGCAGGGCTCCAGAGTTACTGCCAACGTACAATCGTTGAGGTATTTGCTGCCGGCCGTTGCCATCGCTGAGGTCAAAGCTATCATCTCGGCGTGTGCAGTAGCATCGCAGAGGGCTTCGACCTGGTTATAGCCCCTCCCGATAACGTGACCACTACTGTCGAGCACGACGGCACCAACCGGAACCTCTTTCCGTTCATAAGCCTTGATAGCTTCCTTCAAAGCCAGCTCCATGCAAAAGGTGAAATCCATCATACTTTTTATAAAAACAATGCTTGCTGAAGAGGAGATAACAGGTTAGCTTGCGGTCACAACAACTGGAATACTCTGAACGTATAACGATGGCCAGCACAAACATGAGTGCGGCCAAGTGTAGAACATAAGGAGATTGAAGTGATGATACAACTATCTTCTGTATTGAAAGAGTTGCCCGGGCACACCATCACTGCTGAAGAGATTGGATGATGTGCCTGCAACGGAATACTGTGAGTAATTGTTCTGAAAAGAAAACGATGAGTAAATAATCTGATAGTATCGAGGTATTCAGCATTGGTTTAACAACGAAGCTGCAGTGAAGCCACTCCCCTCGGGTGATGCTCAGTGACGCTTCAAAACTGACTTTATGGAAATTCTTTTTCTTTTTGCCCTGATTGTTCTTAACGGTATTTTTGCCATGTCCGAGATTGCACTGGTCACGGCAAAGCGCTCTCGACTTTCAAAGTTGGCAGATGAAGGTGATAAAACTGCTGTTTCCGCCATAAAGCTTGGCCAGGATTCGACCAGATTTCTTTCGACAATACAGATTGGCATAACCTCAATCGGCATATTGAATGGTATTGTCGGTGAAGGGGCACTTGCCTCGCCACTGGCTTTCAAACTGCAAGCGTTTGGAATGGCTGATGAGCCAAGCCATATTATTGCAACGGGCGTTGTGGTGCTGATCATCACCTACATCACCATTGTGGTCGGCGAACTTGTCCCCAAAAGAATCGGCCAGTTGAACCCTGAGAAAATTGCGTGCATGGTTGCCAGACCGATGCTTACTCTTTCGGCAATAACAAGGCCTTTTGGGCGCCTCCTCTCTGCCTCAACCAATACGATTCTGCGCTTTATGGGAAACCACCCCCAGGCAATGCCCAGCGTCACGGAGGAGGAGATTCATGCCATGCTTGAGGAGGGCTCTGAAGCGGGAGTTATTGAGCAGCAGGAGCATGAGATGGTCCGTAACGTCTTCCGTCTTGATGACCGTCAACTTGGAACACTGATGGTGCCAAGAGCAGATATCGTCTTTCTTGATGTATCGCAACCGCTTGACGAAAACATTCGTCGGGTTATCGAGTCAGAACACTCCCGCTTTCCAGTCTGTAACGGTGGCCTGCAATCCCTTGTCGGGGTGGTCAATGCCAAACAACTGCTGTCGAAAACCCTGAAAGGGCGGCTGACAGAATTTACCTCGCAGTTGCAACCCTGTGTCTATGTTCCTGAAACCCTCACCGGCATGGAGCTGCTTGCCCATTTCAGAACTTCAGGCACTCAAATGGTTTTTGTTGTTGATGAATACGGTGAAATCCAGGGGTTGGTCACTCTCCAGGATATGCTTGAGGCTGTTACGGGAGAGTTTGTGCCAAGAAATCTTGAGGATTCATGGGCTGTGCAACGGCATGACGGCTCCTGGCTGCTGGATGGCCTCATTCCCGTTCCCGAACTGAAGGATACCCTTGAACTGAAGTCGGTACCGGATGAGGACAAAGGGCTTTATCACACGCTTAGTGGCCTTGTCATGTGGCTTCTCGGACGGATGCCACGAACAGGGGATGTGATGGCCTGGGAAAACTGGAGTCTGGAAATTGTTGACCTTGACGGTCAAAGGATAGACAAGGTGCTCGCATCGAGGCTTACGGATGCCACAAAACAAGAGAGCGGAGAGTCAGAAAAGGCAGCTCCTGCCGAGGGATAATGTTCTTGTGCACCTGATTGATTTCAAAACATTGGGTAAGCGCTCTACAAGAATTGCTTCCGTAGAGAATATCAGACAGAAACTGATACACCTGTAAATCATGAAAGAAATGTCCGACCTTTTGAAAAATATGTTAGCCAAAGATTGAGCTGTCTTGGAGAGGATTACGGAACGACTTTTCACTGAGTCGCTTATCTTGTAACGGTAGCAGAAGCGCCAGGAGAAGAGATCTTGAAATATTGCAGGAAATGGACTACCCCACAGCAAGCTACGGGGTATGAATTCGTTATTTATTGATACTTTCACGAAGCAGAGCTTCGGGGAAGGTACCCAGAAAGATTCAATGTAATTACATTTTTTATGAACACTTATGATCAAGATTGTCTTTTTTGCCGTATTGTACGCGAAGAGATACCCGCCAAGATCGTCTTCCGCAACGAGCACGTTGTGGCATTTAGAGATATTACCCCGGTTGCACCCCGACATGTTCTGATTATTCCGGTCACTCATATCTCTTCACTGAGTGAGCTCAAGTCGGAAGACGAAGCAATTGCCGGTCAGATTCTGCTTGCTGCCGGGACGGTTGCCGAAATTCTTGGTATCAAAGCATCAGGCTACCGGTTAGTCTTTAACTCAGGCTCGGATGCCATGCAGAGTGTTTTTCATATCCACGCCCATCTGATTGGCGGTCAACAGATGGGCTGGCCTCCATTTCCTTGACCAATGCTGTTGGCGTTCTACACGACCGTTTCGCCAGAAATCGTCGATGTCCATGAATTTTTTATTGTTCCTTGCTGTTATAGCGGCTATAATCAGTCCTATTTGTTTTTTCATCGTTTAGTGCGGGAGATCATGCAATGCGGTTATCAGAGTTGAAGGTTGGCAAGGAGGCTGAAGTGACGGCAGTAAAGGCTGAAGGAGCTGTAAGGCGCAGAATTATGGATATGGGTTTGATCAAAGGCACCAGATTCAAAGTGGTCAGGGTAGCGCCGCTCGGCGACCCAATGGAGATATTTTTCAAAGGGCTTCATCTTGCCTTGAGAAAAAATGAGGCTGAAGGTATTTGGGTAGCAGAACAGCCGGATAAAGTGTCTGCGTGACCATGAATGCGCAGCATGAAATACGCATCGCGCTTGCAGGTAATCCAAACTGCGGGAAAACATCTCTCTTCAATGCCCTTACTGGTGCTCATCAGAAAGTGGGAAATTTTTCCGGTGTCACGGTTGAAAAGCACGAAGGCTATCTCGACTACAAGGGAAACAGGATTACGGTGGTTGACCTGCCTGGCATCTATTCGCTCACTCCGTACTCCCCTGAGGAGATTGTCACCAGAGAGTACCTCATCAAAGAGCCGCCTGATGTGGTGGTCAACGTTCTCGAAGGGTCGAACCTTGAGCGCAACCTGCTGCTGACCACCCAACTCATGGAGCTGGAGGTTGATTTTCTCGTTGCCCTCAACATGATCGATGAAGTAGAGGAGAAAGGCATCGTCATTGAGATAAAACAGTTGCAGCAACTGCTCGGCTGTCACATTATTCCAACATCGGCAAAAAAAAGTATCGGACTGGATGCACTCCTTGACCATGTCATCAGGGTTGCACGCAAGGATATAACAATTCGCAAAAACAAGCTCTTTTTCCGCCCCGGGCTTGAAGCATCAGTTGAAAAAATTACCACGATACTCGCTCGTCAGAAGGAGCTCGACGGCTTCAATCCCCGATGGCTGGCGATCAAGCTTCTGGAGAATGATCGGGAAGTCTATCTGGAGGTTCAACATCATCCCGTCTGGGTCAAGGTTGAACTGGCTCTTCAGGAGGCACTCAAAGAGGCTGAACGGATGCACGATTCAGAGCCGGAGATTCTCATTACTGAAGATCGCCACGCATTCATCCGTGGAGCCATGCAGGAGTGTGTCCATCAGCCCGGTGGGTTAAAAGCCACTCCAACCGATTATATCGACATGGTGGTGCTCAACAGGATCCTTGGCCTCCCCATCTTTTTACTGGTGGTTTGGGCAATCTTCCAACTGACCTTCACCCTTGGCGCGCCCCTGATGGGGTGGCTGGAGCTTCTTTTCGGCTTCATCGGTTCAACCATAGGGCCTCTGCTACCGAATGAGACTCTCCGCTCCATTGTCATTGACGGCATTATCGCCGGGGTGGGTGGTGTGCTGGTCTTTCTTCCCAACATTGTGCTTCTGTTTGTTGGGCTCTCTTTTCTTGAGGCCTCAGGCTATATGGCGCGTGCCGCCTTTGTAATTGACCGCGTAATGCACCGTTTCGGCCTGCACGGCAAATCCTTTATTCCTATGGTCACGGGGTTTGGCTGCTCAATACCCGCTATTATGGCCACACGCACCCTGAAGAGCCGTACTGACAGGCTGGTTACTATCATGATCATCCCCTTTATGAGTTGTGGGGCAAAACTGCCGGTCTATGTGCTGCTCACTGCCGCTTTTTTCCCGCCGGAAATTGCCGCAAACATCATGTTCGGCATCTATCTGCTTGGCATTGTCGTTGGTCTCTGGACAGCATTGATCCTGAAAAAAACGGTGATGAAGAGCGACTCTGAGCCTTTTGTTATGGAGCTTCCTCCCTATCGCTGGCCAACGCTGGCATCGGTATTTTTTCAGGCAAAGATCAAGGCGTTGATGTACCTCAAAAAAGCAGGCACACTTATTCTTGGTGCCGTCATCATTATCTGGGCGGTCAGCAACTATCCGCACAACAGCGCTCTTGACAGGGCATACACCACAGAGAGCAACGTAATCGCAAAGAGTGGCATCAGCGAGGTTAGCAAGAAAGATCTCGCAAAAGCACTGGAACTGCGCATCAAATCAGAACAACTGGAGTATTCACTGGCAGGACGTGCAGGTAAAGTGCTTGAACCGATGATCAAGCCGCTTGGGTTCGACTGGAAAATAGGGATTGCGCTGGTCACCGGCCTGGCTGCAAAAGAGGTTGTCGTCTCGACCCTTGGCACCATCTACTCAATCGGACAGAGCAAGGACGCCCGAGTAGAGCTGAAATCAATTCTTAGGCACGACCCCTCATTCAGCCGCGCAACCGCACTGAGTCTGATGGTCTTTGTGCTGCTCTATATCCCCTGCGTCGCCGCAATAGGCGTGATGAAAAAAGAGGTTGGCAAGTGGAAGCCGGTTGTACTCTACTCAGCCTACTCCCTCTCGGTGGCGTGGGTACTCTCGTTCGTCGTGTACCGGATTGCGCTGGTCATGTTGTAGCGAAACTCAGCATAGAGATGAGTCTTTCCTGCTACATTCATGAGTTAGAATGACGCGGGAGGGTAAAATCGATTTCAATGGCGTAGCAACTCTACATCTATCCCGGCAATCGCTGCGGCCTCTTCAGCACTCATTCCCTTCGCGATCAATCTTTCAGCAACTTCAAGTTTTCCTTCCCCCTTGCCTTCCATCCTGGCGAAATAATAGTTTGTCTCAACATAACTTGCTTCATCGCGCAAGGAATCCTGGTAACAGTTGTAGGCGCGAAGCTCTTCGTCGGACATGCTCAGTAGTGAAAAGGACTCTTTTGCTTTCTGAATCCCTTTGGCTTTAAATTCATCCTTGATCTCTTCGTTCTTGAGAAAATATATCCATTCGTCAAGTGATGTTGTCGCTATGCGGTTAAAATTGTTGACCTTGATCAGGTAGTATTCGGGATAAAGAGTACTGATCCGGCTTTTGCCATACTGCGTCTGCTGACGGCTATCAAGTTGCAATGTGTCGTGATCATGAATGCCCACAAAACTTGTGGTGCCGTGGTAAACATAGTCTGTGCCGTGACCAAGATCGAAGTAAAGAATATTGACGGAGATAACCTTAACCAGTTTTGCATAGCTCTCGCCCTCTTTCTGATGTTCGGTGATAACACGGGAGATACCGTAAAGCATCCTTTGCAAATAATCAAATTCCCGATCAAACTGCACTTCGATAATGATGATCTCGTCTTTGCTGTTTTTTACTTTGAGATCGACACGGTTGAATTTGTCGGCTTTGCTCTCTTTGTTGCTTTCACTCTCCAGAATTTCAAGGATAAGAATATCTTCGCCCAACAGCTCACTTAAAAAACCTTCAAGTATCTCAAAGTTGGCTTTGCTGCGCAACAGACGCTTCATTGCCCAGTCGAAGGTGATCAGTTTTCGGGGTGATCGGGTGCTCATGGTTTTCTCGAATAATTTGTTTTGCTATGGTGTAAGCGTAGTATATATGAAATAAATTCCCTGTGCAAACGATTTATCCGACACCCTGCTGGCAAAGTAAAAAGGGGCGCCGTGTAGGGCATTCGTGAAAACCCACAGACATCCATGCCTTTTGCATCGAGAGAAATCAATGTTCAAAGTTCAAGGTTCAAGGTTCAAGGTTCAAGGTTGGGTCAGGGACCCGGGCTGGCCCGGGGAGCATCATGGGGGGTGGATGAGTGAAAAAAAGCTGCTGCCCAACGTGGCGGCCCGGCGCCTCGGGGTGACCGACCAGCATGTGCGGCGGCTGGTGCGCCAGGGAAAACTGGATGGAG
>CAIOLC010000246.1 GCA_903859055.1 uncultured Chlorobiaceae bacterium
CACTCCGCCTTGCCCTCACCCTGCACTCCGCCTTGCCCTCACCCTGCACTCCGCCTTGCCCTCACCCTGCACTCCGCCTTGCCCTCACCCTGCCCTCCGCCTTGCCCTCATCATAGACAGTAATCAATGACATTTTTCAAGTCACGATATATCTTGAGGCTATCCTCGTAGGCGGCAGCTTCAGCAGGTGAGTATTTTGCTATTTCTGCTATCTCAAATACTTTACTGAATACTTTTTCTTGCAGCCGTTGTGGGCGATCAGTGAGTTCCGGCAGATGGCGAAGCAGATAGCACCATTTGTCAAGCGCAACATCGTGATCGAGGGTAACAGTTGGGATGACGTGCGACCAGTCAACGTTACTGCGATCCATGGGGGCTGATTCTGTGGCGTTTTCTGTTGTGAATATCCATTCGCTGACGGGAGTGCTGCTCAGCTTGACCGCCATTTTCAGGATGTTGAGCGCATCCGTTGAGCGGATTATGCCATCCTTATTGACTATCACATCAGTTTCTGCAATTCCTCTCTTGACAAATCACACTCTTTGAGTATTTGTGCCAGCAAACCTTTGCCAATTGTTTCACCACTGTGAACAGGCACAACTGTACAGCGACCATCTTCATGTCGTAAAAAATGATGACTACCTTTCATCCTGATTTCTTCAAATCCCACTTTCTTGAGAATTTTAATCAAGGTTTTGCCCGTACATGAAGAAAATGTGCTCATACCGTTACCGCTAAACGCTGGACTCCAATAAATTCATTGTGCGATATTTCCTCTTCAACTTCCAAACAAAGTGCTATGGCTTCCTTTGTTCGTTCCATAAGTTGATCTAACGATGTTGCTTGTGTATGGCAACCTTTAAGAGATGGAACATAAGCCACATAATATCCATCCTCATCTCTCTCTATAATCACATTAAACGATTTAACCATTGGTCATTCTCCTTTTATTCTGTTAGATGTCGGACTGGTGTTCGGCATTCCAGGTTGAACGTTAACAAAAAATTCGGACCGCCAAAGGGCAGTCATCTCTTGTGGTTCCTGCCCACGCCAAAAAGTGAACCCAACCCGGTAGACAAAAAGTAGCTGAGTTTAAGTTGGTAACATAACCTGTGAGAAGCAGATCCGTTTATACCAAAACGTGCATCATGAGCGGCCTTGAGAGGCCATACCCATGAGAGCCCTGACACCGAGATGATAGCTGTTGGCACCAAAGCCGCTGATGACACCTGCGCAGACTGCGGAGATCACCGACTTGTGGCGAAACTCCTCCCGCGCATAGATATTGGAAAGGTGAACCTCCACCACAGGAATGGTTATGGCGCTGATGGCATCACGTAGAGCAATCGAGTAGTGCGTAAGTGCTCCTGCGTTCAAAACTACACCATGATACCCGCCCTTGTCTTCGATATGAAAGAGTTTTTCGAGCAGTGCCCCCTCATCTTCCGACTGAAAAAACTCAAACGAGTGCTCAGGAAAACTCTCCGACAGTTCACGGTTGATATCGTCAAGCGTCTTGTTGCCGTACACCTCCGGTTCGCGTTTGCCAAGCCGGGAAAGGTTTGGACCATTGAGAACAAGTATTGACATCTCGCTTTTCATCTCTTTGACTATTTCTAATTCCGTGAATTACAGGTTATTCGGTAAGGATGTGGGAACGCCGGGCTGGAGTTCAGCATTTTATTTCCCTTTGCCGAGCTGGAACCCGGCGTTCCCGGGGGGGCTTTTGCCTGGAAGAGAGTTATAATGACAACTCGCATTATAGAATATACTGGCTAAGATCGCGATCTGCCACCACATGGTTCAGCTTCTCCTTTACCATGCTCTCATCAATCTCCACATGATCATCCGAAAAATTCTCAGGGATATTGAACATCAGCTCCTCAAGCAGATTGGTCATGATGGTGTGCAACCTTCTGGCTCCAATATTTTCAACACTCTCATTCACCTGGGCTGCAATGCGAGCAATCTCGCGAATTGCCCCCTCACTGAAGCTCAAACCAACCCCTTCTGTCGCAAGAAGCGCAGTATACTGCTTGATCAGAGCGTTATCCGGTTGGGTAAGAATCAGGTAAAAATCCTCTTCCGTAAGACTTTTCAGCTCCACTCTGATAGGAAAACGCCCTTGCAGTTCAGGAATCAGATCTGAAGGCTTTGCAACATGGAAGGCACCTGAAGCGATAAACAGCACATGGTCAGTCTTTACCATGCCATGCTTGGTGGCAACATTTGACCCCTCAACAATCGGAAGCAGATCACGCTGCACCCCCTCACGACTCACATCAGGCCCCTTTCCTCCAGCGCCTGTAGAGGGAGATGCAATTTTATCGATCTCATCAATAAAGACAATGCCGGACTGCTCAACCTTGTTGATAGCCTCCTTGACCACACTCTCCATATCAATCAGCTTCTGTACCTCCTCCTGTTCAAGAAGCTTGCGAGCCTCTGCAATTGAGACCCTCCGTTTCTTCCGTTTCCGTGGCAATCCACTCATCAGATCCTGCATGATTCCACCAATCTCCTCCATCTGCCCGAGAGGCCCGAAAACCTGCATCATGCCACCCCCTGGTGAATCACCGGAGATATCCATCTCAATCTGACGATCCTCAAGCTTGCCATTACGAAGACGCTCCAGCATTTTTTTGCGGCTTCTGCGATTCAGCTCCAGCGATTTATCCTGGCCATCATTGGCTGGAGTCTCCCGACCCTCTTCATCACCACTCTCATCATCCGAGGCCTCATTCGACGGAGCAACAGGAGGAAGTAGAATATCAAGCAGGCGATCTTCAACAAGCCGCGCCGCCTTTTCCCGAACCTCTTCCGAGCGCTCACTTCTCACCATGGCAACAGACTGATCAACAAGGTCACGGATCATCGACTCCACGTCACGTCCCACATATCCAACTTCAGTAAACTTGGATGCCTCAACTTTGACAAAGGGTGCCCGCGCAAGTTTCGCAAGCCTTCGGGCTATTTCAGTTTTACCAACACCGGTAGGCCCGATCATGATAATATTGTTGGGCATGATCTCATCACGAAGCTCATCGCTCACACTTTGACGACGAAGCCTGTTGCGCAGGGCAATCGCAACCGACTTTTTAGCATCCTTCTGCCCGATAATATATTTATCAAGTTGCGACACAATCTGATTCGGGGTCAGATTACTGGCTGCAATAGCACTCTGTCTCACCTGTATTGCTTCGGGCAATGCAACAGCGCCATCCTCACTTTTCGTACTCATATCAATGCACATTGTTAATTTCAAAAAACTGACCCGACCATTCCCATTGTTCAAACCTCTTCAACAACAATATGGTCATTGGTGTAAATACAGATATCGGCCGCAATCCGCAAACTCTCATAGACAATATCCTTGGCAGAGAGAGAGGTGTGTTTCACAAGCGATCTTGCAGCAGCAAGGGCATACATGCTCCCGCTACCAATGGCGACTATTCCATCCTCAGGCTCAATCACATCCCCGGTTCCCGAGATAATCAGCGCCTTGTCGTTACTGACAATAGCAAGCATTGCCTCCAGACGGCGAAGATACTTGTCCGTTCTCCAGTCTCTGGCAAGCTCAACGGCAGCGCGTTCAAGCTTTCCATTATAGGCCTCAAGCTTTGTCTCAAACCGGTCAAGCAGGGTCAAAGCATCCGCTGTTGCTCCGGCAAAACCTGCAACCAGCTTTCCCTGATAGAGCCTCCTGATCTTCCGGGTTGAATGCTTGACCACCGTATTGCCA
>CAIOLC010000247.1 GCA_903859055.1 uncultured Chlorobiaceae bacterium
GGAAAAATAGTTATAATTACAACTTGCATTCTCTTGAAAATCAGGGATAAATATATGGTAACGTATTTTATTTTATAAAGATATTTCTTTCATCGTTATATTTCTCCCGGGAAATCAGGATACCAACAGTGATGGTATTCCCGATAAAGTCTCTTTCATAGACGCTTATCCGGATGGTTCAGGCGGAACCATTACAGATACTGAAACTGCAAATATAACTGGATGGTCATCACTCAGCGCAACTAACCCCTCACAAATTGAAGTACAAGCCTCAACCTGGCAAGGTGAAATATTCACTGGCAGCATCACAGGAACCCAAAGCAACCCAACATCGGTTTCGATTCCTTCGTATTACATGGCAGGCAGTGGTACCCAAAGTGTAGGCGCAGACCCCTACGCGGCAGCAGCAGATACTGGTGGTGGCACCAGCACGGGAACGATATTAGTGGGAGTTGGTGGAGTTGGTCTTCTCGCCTGGCTGCTCTTGTAGGTGAACAGAATACAGGTGTTCTTTTATAGCAGAGAGCTTTTGTGCACGTTGGTATGCAGAAGCTCTTGCTCATCTTGGGCAGATGGATGGTTGCCACGTCGGTGGGTTCCTGATAGCTCAGTGGCATGGCAGTGAACTCGTGGTCTTTACTGTGGGGAGGGACCATAAGTAGCCGCTGCATGGTTGGCTCAACCTTTACCCTTGATAGACTGTACGGTATTCGATTACTGGTCGGTCATGAATCTGAAGGAGGCGATTTAGAGCTTATCTAATCGGCACAACCACTTATCCGGATGCTGTGAAGTATGAAAAACACCATAAACCACAATGGTATGATGCTGATTGTTATACAACACCGCGTAAGGAAACTTCTTTACCACTGCACGATGATACTGTTTATATACAACAGGATACATATTCGGTGAAAAGCTAATCCGCCGAACGCAATAATTCAATATCCAAAAGAAATTTATTTCCCAATCCTTCCCCCTGTAATTCATACCAATCAAACGCATTCATCATATCATCCTGAGCATCGGGAATAACAATAATTTTATTGCTCATTGCGGGATACTATGTTGCGTTTTACCTCTTCCCATGGAATCGCTGAAGAGGGGTTTTTAGCATATTCAGCACTTCTGCGATCAAGTTCGTCAAGTTGCCATTGAGGAACTGGAATTTCTTCTGGCGTTGCTGATAACTCTTCCCAAAGTTCTTCAATCAATTGAAGCTTTTCAGCAGGGGTTAACGCTTCAAGAGCTGGAATGGCTGTTTTCATGGCATGAGTAGTTATGGCTCCAGGAGAATTGAGCCTGATGTGTCAGCAAAGTTGTTATGACGGGAATCTCTGAATTTCGTTACATTATTACAACTATTTGTGACAAAAATGTTTAATTTTTTATGAAGCTGAAAATCGCCTCGTTCGACTTCACCTGCTGCGAAGGGTGCCAGTTGCAGCTTGCCAACAGCGAGTCAACACTGACCGATTTTCTTGAGCTGCTTGACATCAGAAACTTCAGGGAAATATCGTCAGAGCGGCTTGATGATTACGATATTGCGCTGGTGGAGGGAAGCATCAGCCGCGAGGATGAGGTGGAGCGGCTGCTGAAGATACGCAAACAGGCGAAAGTGCTGGTGGCTTTTGGCACCTGCGCCTGTTTTGGTGGTGTCAACAGCCTGAAAAACAGCTTCCCGCTCGACGAGACAGTCCGGGAAGTTTATGGCGATATGGTAATCGAAACCCTGCCTGTGAGAAGGATCAGCGATATTGTGAAGGTTGACCTCTCAATACCCGGCTGTCCGGTTGCCAAAGAGGAGGTTGAACGGATTATGGTAAGCCTCGCCAAAGATTCAATACCAACACTCCCGAAATATCCGGTCTGCGTGGAGTGCAAGCAGCGGCTCAATACCTGCCTGATTGAGCTTGGCGAAATCTGCCTGGGGCCAATCACTCGCGCCGGGTGCAATGCGGTCTGCCCAACGGGAAAAACGGCCTGCCTTGGATGCCGTGGCCCGGCTGAGGAGCTGAACATGCCCGCTTTTCTTGAACTTGTCAAAGAGCGCGGATTAAGCCTCAGCGATCTCCAGGAAAAACTTGCCTTTTATAATGCCTTTGAACCACTTGCCACCGATGAAACGTGACTACTCGCTTGATATCCGTCACCTGACCAGAGTGGAAGGGCACGCCAATATCCAGATCACGGTCAGAGATGGCGAGTTGCTTGATGCACGCTGGGCCGTCGTTGAAACACCCCGTTTTTTTGAGGTGATGCTCAAGGGGATGAGTGCCGAAAGGGTTCCATTTCTGACCTCACGAATCTGTGGCATCTGTTCCATCAGCCATTCGCTGGCAAGCATCAGAGCGGTCGAACGCGCTATGGAAATTGTGCCGCCGGTTGTTGCAGAAAAAACAAGACTTCTGGCAATGCACGGCGAAACCCTGCAGAGCCATGCCCTGCATCTCTTTTTTCTTGTCGCTCCCGACTTTGCCGGCACCTCCAGCGTTCTGCCGTTGATACAATCTCACCCTGAACTGGTAAGGGCAGGACTTCAGCTCAAGGAGCTTGGCAACGAAATCAGCACGGTGACAACGGGGCGTTGCACCCATCCGGTCAGCCTTGTTGTTGGCGGACTCAGTAAGGCTCCTGACAAACAAAGGCTTTTGCAGCTTCAGGCTATGATTCAGGAGAGAAAACCAGCGCTTGAGAGTGCCTGCGCATTTTTACTCTCTCTCACCATTCCGGATTTCAGCCGCGAAACCGAGTTTATCTCTCTCTCCAACGGGTCAAGCTATCCAGCAATAGGTGGAAGCCTTGTCTCGACAGAGGGGGTGGTCCATGACGAGAGTGACTATCTCCTGATGACCAACGAGTACATGCAAGAGGGTTCGACCTCAAAATTCACCCGCCTCAGCCGCGAATCGTCCGTTGCCGGAGCACTGGCACGCTTTAACAACAACAGCCACCTGCTGCATCAGAAAGCAAAAGAGGTTGCCGAAAGCTTCAAGCTCAAGCCGGTCTGCCACAACCCGTTTATGAACAACATTGCCCAGCTTGTCGAATGCGTTCACATCCTTGAGGATGCTGAGGAGCTGATCAAGACACTGCTTGACGGGGAGCTGTCGGAGATAAAAACCTCCTTTGCTTCAAAAGCCGGTGCGGCAACCGGTGCGGTCGAGGCACCACGAGGCATACTCTATCACCATCTTGAAATTGACGAAAAGGGAAAAGTGGTGAAAGCTGACTGCATCATCCCGACAACGCAGAATAATGCCAATATTCACTTTGATCTGCATGCACTCGTGCAACAGGCTCTGCGAGAGGGAAAAAATGACGGGGAGATAACGAAGCTGTGTGAGATGCTGGTGCGCTCCTACGACCCCTGTATCTCCTGCTCCGTGCATTGAGAAAAGTGGAGAGGAGTGCACAACATAAGGCAAGGAGGCGCGACCGCCTCCCTGCACCCGGTGAAACTTAGAGAATATCCACCAGCTCAAGCTCAAAGGTGAGCTGCTGGCCTGCCAGTGGATGGTTGGCATCAAGCGTTACCGAGGCATCGCTCAAATCAACCACCATCACAACAGCCTGATTCCCATCCTGAAGTCCAACCTGAAGCTGCTGGCCAAGCTCCAGCTCCATGTCAGCAGGAAACCTTGCACGGTCAACCTCCGTAACAAGATCCTTACTGTGCTCTCCATAAGCCTCCTCTGCGGGAATAACCGTGACCTTCTTTTCCCCGGGAGCCATAGCAAGCACAGCAAGATCAAAGCCAGCGATAACCTCACCACCACCTACCGTAAACTTCAACGGTTCACGCTCTGCCGATGTATCGAACATCGTGCCATCATCAAGGGTTCCGGTATAATGAACGTTAACCGTATCCCCCTTTTTCACCTGCGCCATACAACTCCTCCTTTTTATGCTGATCAAAACAAGTTACCACCTGAAAAAAATATTTACTACGCCCCCGCCGCCTGCTCCATATCCATCGTCACTTTCGGCAGTAATTCTGGATAATTGCGCCTCAAAAATCCAATCAACTCTTCACGCACCAGGCAACGCAGATCCCAGAGCGCCACTGAGTTCGCTGCACTGACCAGCGCCCTCAACTCTACTGATTTGTCAGTCGAATTGGTCACCTGCATCTTTGCAACCCTTTTGTCCCAAAGCGGCGTTGAGGCCACAATCCTCTCCAGCTCATGACGGAGCGTTTCAGGAGAAATGGCGTAATCGATGTAAAGAAAAACCGTTCCCAGAAGTTCTGTTGATGTCCGGCTCCAGTTCTGGAAAGGACGTTCAATAAACCATGAGATAGGCACAATCATGCGCCTCTGATCCCAGAGCTGCACAACGACAAAGGTGAGGGTAATCTCCTCTATTTTTCCCTTTTCGTTTTCAACCACAACTTCATCACCAATACTTATCGGCTGGGTTATGGCAATCTGAATACCAGCGATGAGCGTTGTCAGGCTTTTCTGGGCCGCAAGACCAATCATCACGCTCACAATACCAGCCGAAGCAAGAAGACTCAATCCAACCTGTCGGACCGTATCAAAGGTCATCAACACTCCTGCCATGGCAAGAAGCACGAGCAATGCATTCAGAATCTTGCGAGCCAGACTGACATGGGTGGCAATTTTTCTTGACGCTTCGTTATCACGCACCCTGGCTGAATAGTACTGAAGAATAAACTGCTCCAGCACAACAAGCGATCGAAGGAGAAACCATGATATCCCGATTATGGCTATCACAAGAAGGGCGTGGTTGAGCAGCTCCAGGGTATTGGGAGAGAGCGGAAGATAGTGGACACAAATAGCCAGCCCAATCAGGGAGACAAGCAGGCGAAATGGCAAAGCCATAATCTCCAGCGGAATAGTGAATCCCCTGATCGCTGAACGAAGACGCGCAATAATTTTAACGAAGAGAGAATTTGCCCCAAAATAAAACAGCAGGGCAAAGAGTACAATGAGTGAGGGTATCAGATAAACCCCCTGAAGCGCATTCCATAACGTCATCGTCTCTCCGGTTGCTTGATCAGCCTACCCTTTCAGCCTCTCGAATTCACTCTTCGACCGACTCACACAATCCTCAATGGCCATACCTCCAAAATAGTTACCGGTGATGAGCAGATTTTTTTTCCCTTTCAGCAGTGTATTGCTCTTTTCAAGCCACTGATGATGACCCATCCGAAGTGAAGGCACCGTATTGATTTTTGAGACCGTATGCTCTATCTTTGAAAAGGTCACACCGAGCACTTCGGTAATTCTGGCTCGTTTGCTCTTGTCATCCAGGCCGGGTTTGAAATGGAAAGAAAATCCACGATAGTTATCATCGGGCACGGTATCGCGGGAGACTATTGAATAAAAGATATCATTGGGAGAGATAATAGCCGAAACTGGCTGGAGTTTCACATGCTCTTTGCGGACAATCACTCCGATAGAATCAACCGTCGCAGCTTTGAGCTGACCAAGATGGCTCGCAATATCAGCATGTGTTGCCTGCAAAAGTTTGGATGCAACCGAAGAGGGCGTTGCCAGCACAAGCGTTTTGGCAGAATACTCCCCGCCATTTGCACTTTTAATCACATACAAACCATTCTCAAAGGTAATTGAGTTGACATCCTGACTGGTAAACAGGTTTAATCCTCTCCTGGCAGAGATAGCCTTGGCAACGCTCTGCATTCCGCCCTTGAAGGTATAGTTTTTCAGAACATCCTTTCTCTTCTCCCGGCTTTTGAACATCATGTCAGCCGGAAAATCATCAGTTTTCTGTGAAGGAACCGCATTAAAAAAGTGGCTGACCACATCATTGTAGTTTTTCTCTCCCACAATTTTGGAGTAGTAGGATTTAACGCTTTGGCCATCCTTTTTGAGGGAGAAAATATTGGGCGCAGAGAGAAGCAGTTCAAAAATATTGAGCTGGGAGAGTATCGATTTGATCTTGTCGTTGACAAGAAGGGTGAACGGTACCTTGGCACGTGGAATGATGGTGTTCGATACGCCACACTCCTCAACAATATCAAGCAAATTCTGATAGGAGCTGTAACAGGTGTGCGCCCCGAGTTCAAGCCAGAATTTTTTTCCGTTTGCACTGTAGTGAGGAGAGGCAAATGAGCCGCCGAGAATATCACTCTTTTCGAGCAGCGATGTTTTCATGCCAGCCTGCGCACAGTAATAGGCAAGGGTGAGGCCACTGATACCACCACCAACAACAACAACATCGTTTTGCATCATAACAGACAAGGAGTTACATAATAACTGGAAAAAAAAGACTGGTAAAACCAGGCCACTAAAAGTCTGGCCAGCCGGGAAAAAACATAATCAAACGGCAATTTAGCTAAATAAGGGAAGAAGACCGCTTTTTCAGGGACGTTTTTCCTCTTCCCGATAGTTTTGTGAATAACGCACATAATTTTCAGGGGATTCCTCAATGTTGCGTCGCTCGGCATCAGTTATCGGGCGCATTACTTTTGCTGGCACACCGGCCACAAGCATTCCAGAAGGGACGGTAAAGCCCTGACGCACTAATGAACCAGCGGCAACAATTGACCAGGGTTCAATAACGCAGTCATCCAGCAGAACTGCACCCATGCCAATGAGCACATGGTCTTTGACCGTACAGGCGTGAAGCACTGCGCCATGCCCGATAGTCACGCAATTGCCAATGTTCAGCGGGCCTGTATCGTGAGTAACATGCAGAGTCGAGTTATCCTGCACACTGGTTTTCTCGCCAATCCGGATCGGGCAGACATCGCCCCGTATCACCGTATTGAACCAGACACTTGAATGGGCTCCGATATGAACATCACCAATCACAAATGCGCCGTCCGTCATAAAAACCGTCTCATGCAACTGCGGCCAAATCCCCTTGTAAGGCATCACTTTTCCCATACCATCGTCATCAGTTAAATTTACTACGCCGATTTGGAAAGAAAACATTGAGCCTCAATAAACAACAGAAACAGCAATTAATGCAAATGATTCAGAGAAGTTTCAGGTGCCATTTTCCCCTATTATCGTTATCTTTGCCTGCTCAGTACTCTTCCCACTCTCTGAACACTGATTATGCGCACCTTCTATCTTTTCTATCCTTACCACTAAACTGGACAGAACAATGCTCAACGCGAAACTGCGAATAGCCCAGATTGATTGCACACTCGCCAATTTTGACGAGAATCTTGCCCGGCACTGCACCCTTGCGGAAGAGGCTCTACGCGATGGACTGGATGCCATCGCCTTCCCCGAACTCTCACTGACAGGGTATAATGTACAGGATGCCGCGCAGGATATTGCCATGCACATTGAGGATGCGCGGTTCAATCCCCTGCGCGAACTCAGCCGGAACATCACCATCATCTGTGGCGGTATTGAGTTGAGCGACGACTACGGCGTCTATAACTCGGCCTTCATGTTTGAGGAGGGAATTGGCCGCAGCATCCACCGCAAAATCTATCTGCCAACATACGGGATGTTTGAGGAGCTGCGCTACTTCTCCGCTGGTCAGCAGATCAAGGCCGTCACCTCAAAAAGGCTGGGAAAAATCGGAGTAGCCATCTGCGAAGATTTCTGGCACGTTTCGGTGCCCTTTCTGCTTGCCCACCAGGGTGCCAAACTGCTTTTGGTGCTGATGTCGAGCCCCCTGCGCATGTCGCCCGGCCAAGGCAACCCTGCCATTGTCACCCAGTGGCAGACCATCGCCTCAACCTACTCGTTTCTCTTCAGCAGCTATGTCGCCTGCGTCAACCGCGTGGGTAATGAGGACAGCTTCACCTACTGGGGCAACTCGTCGCTCACCGGGCCAGAGGGAAATGTGATCTGCGCCGCCCCCCTGTTCAAGCCTTATATGATGGATGCAGTGCTGGATGTTTCGGAGGTGAAACGGGCCCGAATGCACTCTTCACATTTTCTTGATGAGGATCTCCGGTTGATCGGAGCCGAGCTGAATGAAATTATTGCGCTGGGCAGGAAGGGGTAAGCGGCTGACCACCGGCATCGACAGCGCCCCCGTCGGGCAGCTTTCGGTCAGCACTGTAATTTCAAGCTCTCCATCCAGCTTCTCAAGCATTCGAACACAAATACCGCAATCAACACACTTCTCCCTCTCCATACTGATTGCCGAGTGATCTGCCTTATAAAAGCCGGGATGCTCCTGGATTTGTCGAGGCTTCAACGGGGCATAACTGAAGGCAAGCTGCCGCAAACGACAATCTTTGATGGCATTACAAGTGCAGTTAAGGCATCGTGCCGCCTCGGCACGGGCAAGGGACTCGGTATATCCCGTTATTACCTCACGAAAACTGCCTTGACGCTCGGATGCTGACACCTCTGGCACCTCCACTCGCGCCGCTGACCTGATTCTTTCATAAAAGGCTCGCGGTGCCTCATCCCTTGGGCCGTAGGAGGAGTTAAATGGTGCTTTTGGAACGGCAACAGGCTCGCCATGCAAAAAAAGATTGATGGCATGAGCAACCCGCTTCCCCTGCTCAACAGCACCGATTGCTGTATCGGTGCCGGTAACACAATCTCCACCCGCAAAAAGCCATGGCGTTTCGGATTGCAGTGTATCGGGATTGACCTGCAACTCTCCATACTTCCCAATGGAGATACCGGCGCTGCCAGCAACCAACGAGTCAATCTTCTGGCCAATAGCCGAAATGATGGTATCAGCAAAAATGGTAAACTCCGAACCCTCAACAGGTACCGGCCTTCGTCTTCCTGATTGATCAACCTCACCAGGCAGCATGATAATGGCAGTGATTTCGAGCGCACCGTTCACCTGCGTAACAGCCGTTGGTGCTGCCCGCTCAATAAGCGTCACACCTTCGGCAAGAGCTTCATGAATTTCAGAGGCGAGAACAGGCATCTCCTCTCTGGAACGGCGATAAAGAACCGTAACGGTTGAGGCACCAAGACGAATGGCGGTCCGTGCGGCATCAATCGCCGTATTGCCTCCACCAATCACCACAACCTGCTTTCCGGGAGCGGCCTGTACGCCCAACGCTGCATTGCGTAAAAACGCTATTCCGCTCACAACTCCTGGAGCATCTTCTCCTGGAATATTCATGGTTGTCGCCTGTTGCGCTCCAATGGCAAGGAGAACGGCATCATACTGTTTCTGAAGCGTGTCAAGGGTGACATCTTTGCCGAATACCGTATTAAAACGGAACTCCAACCCCATTGCAAGAAGGGTTGCAATGTCGCTCTCAATAACGGATTCAGGAAGCCTGAAGCGGGGAATGCCATAACGCATCATGCCACCAGCCTGGGCAGCGGATTCAAAAATGGTTACTCCATGCCCCTGCAAAAGAAGAAAATAGCCTGCCGTCAAGCCGGTTGGACCTGATCCGACAATAGCCACTGTTTTTCCTGTTTTTTGAGGAAGTACCGGTATAAAGCGATCCCATCTTTCCGCATCCTTATCGGCAGCATAACGCTTGAGAGCACAAATGGAGAGTGGATTGTCAACCCCGTGCCGTCTGCATTCAGTTTCGCAGGGCGCCGGACAGATTCTGCCAAGAATACCAGGAAGAGGAATAGTCTGTTTGATAATTTCAATGGCCATCTCATCGTTACCACTGGCAATTGCTGCAAGAAAGCCGGGGATATCACATCCGGCAGGGCAGGTGCTCTCACAGGGGCCAATGCAGTCGCCGCTGTGCTCCTGAATAATCCGTTCGAGACTCTGGCTCCTCATCGAATGAAGAGTTTCGTTCTCGGTTTCAATAACCATCCCCTCCGATACCGGTGTGTCGCAGGCGGGAACAAAGCGATTTTTTCCCTTGATCTCGACAATGCACATCCAGCATGAACCAGTCTCTTCGAGTGACTCATGAAAACAGAGGGTGGGAATAACAATACCCGCAGCAGTAGCAGCCTCCAGAATTGAGGTTCCTGGCTCTACGGTAATTGCCTGCTGATTGATAGTGAGTGAAATGGGATTCATGGGAATAAGAAAAAAACGTTACAGTTCGCTCTGTTGTGAAAAGTCCTTGTTCGCAAAATTGTTCTCAAGATGAAGAGCCACCTTTTCAAGATGCCACATCGGAGTAGAGGTGGCACCACAAACGCCAACACGCTCGACAGGCTTGCCATCACTGCCACTCAACCAGTCATCCTCTATTTCATCAATATCTTCAATAAAAAAACTGCACGGATTCGCTGCTTTGCAGATATGGTAGAGCACCTGCCCATTGGAACTTTTTTTGCCGGCCACAAAAATAACGACATCATTGGCAAGTGAAAAATCATGCAGCTTCTGATTTCGGCTCGACACCTGACGACAGATCGTATCCTTAAAAACATAAGAAGGCATCGGGCGTACCCCAGTCATATCCGCAGTAATATCAATATCACGAATCGGCATCCAGGGGGTTGTTTCCCTGAAAAGCGTCCGGGAAAACTGGGTCTCAAGATTTGCCTTCAGCTCATAAAATCCCGGAACATCCATGGTGGTCTGGGAGATAAGGGCTGTCTTTTTGGCTGGATAAAGATTCTGCAACTCCCCAGGGTCACCAAGGTCAGCATGTTTGATAATAATAGCCGTGTTGTCGCACTGCCCATTAATGCCGATAACTTCGGGATGAACACGCTTACCATAAATGACAATCTGATAGCCAAGCTCATAAAGAAATCTGGTTGTACGCTGTAACCTGGAGACAACGGGGCAGGTGGTATCCGTAAGGGCAAGATTGTTTTCTCTGGCAATCTTATAGGTTAAAGGAGGCTCTCCATGCGCTCTGACCAGCACCTGGGCATTGCTGAGCTTCCTGAAAGCAGCATCATCCACCGTAACAAGACCAAGCTTTTCCAGCCTCTTGACCTCCACTTCATTATGGACGATATCCCCAAATGAGTATAAGCCTCCAAGCTCCTGGAGTTTTTCTTCAGCAGCGTTGATGGTTCCCTGCACTCCAATACAGAAACCCGATGAAGTTCTGTCGAGATTTACTTTCATGCTCTACACGTTAACGTTATACCTCCACCAGATCAACATCGGGCAACTCGCTGCCCATAAAAAGCTGGTAGAGCATACTAAATTTTTGAGGCAAATCGCTGACCAAAAGATGCGGAATGGCTGTTTTCATGGAGTGATTAAGCAAACCGGACTCCGAAAGCAGCTCACTCGTTCTCTGCGCAACCGCTTCAGCCGAATCAATAATACGAATTCCTTTGCCAATAGTCTCCTCGATCACCTGACGCAAAATCGGATAGTGCGTACAACCAAGCACCAGAGTATCAATATCCTGCGTCCGAATCTCAGCAAGATAGTGCTCAGCAACAAGTTTTGTTGCAGGATGGTCGATAAATCCCTCTTCCGCCAGCGGCACAAAAAGAGGGCACGCCTGCGAAATCACCTCGATGTCAGGATCTTGCTGATTCATAGCACAGGCATAAGCGTTTGAACTGACTGTTGCCTGTGTGCCGATAACGCCGATACGTTTGTTTTGTGTCACCTGAACAGCCAGAGTTGCCCCCGCCTTGAGAACCCCAAGAACCGGTACATTTCCGCAACACCTCTCAACCACATCAAGAGCAAGAGCCGAAACCGTATTACAGGCAACGATGATCAATTTTGGCTGATAGCGCATCAGAATGGCAGTGTCATCAGCCGCATATTTCCTGATTGTCACCTGTGACTTCGGTCCATAGGGCACCCGCGCCGTATCGCCAAAATAGACAAGCCGCTCAAAAGGCAGCAGTGCTTGTATCGCTTTGACTACCGTGAGACCACCAATCCCTGAGTCAAAAATACCTATTGGATTCTGGATCAATTGACAGTTGATAATTGACAATTGAGAACTGACAGATAACAACTCTTTCATTGTCCACTGTCCATTGTCAATTGTCTTCATTGCAAAAACTACACATTAAACCGAAAAACAATTACATCACCATCTTTGACAATGTACTCCTTCCCTTCTGAACGCAGCTTTCCGGCCACCTTGACCTTCTGCTCTGAACCCAGCTCAATCAGATCACGGTAGAACATCACCTCTGCCCGGATAAACCCTTTTTCAAAATCAGAGTGAATGGCTCCCGCAGCTTCAGGGGCTGCTGCCCCCTTGCGGATCGTCCAGGCATGAACCTCTTTTTCCCCCGCAGTAAAATAGGTCTGGAGACCAAGCAGGTCATAAGCCGTCTTGAGCAACCGGTCGAGACCTGAGGTATGAAGTCCGAGACTCTCAAGAAACTCAGGACGCTCCTCTTCAGGCAGTTCAGCAATCTCCGCCTCTGTTTTTGCGCTGATGATGATCATTTTTGCGCCTGATGCCGCTGCAATTTCGGCAACTTTTGCGGTATAACTGTTCCCGTCGGGAAGATCGCACTCCGCAACATTGGCGGCAAAAAGGATTGGTTTGGATGAGAGAAGAAAAAACTGTTTGGCCACAAGCTGCTCTTCAGGAGTCTCAATAATTTTGCGTACCGGAATCCCTTCACTCAGCCCTTTGATAATTTTCTCTGCCACGTCAAGTTGCAGCAGTAAATCCTTCTCTTTTCTGGCGTTTTTTCTGAGCCGTTCAATCCGTCGCTCCATGCTGTCAAGATCGGCGAGCATCAGCTCCGTCTCAATGGTGACAATATCATCCGCCGGATCAATTCTCCCCTCAACATGAATAATATTATCGTCATCAAAACATCGAACAACATGTACAATGGCATCAACCTCCCTGATATGTGAGAGAAACTGGTTGCCAAGTCCTTCGCCCTTGCTTGCACCTTTGACAAGCCCTGCAATATCAACAATTTCAAGGGTAGCGGGAACCAGTGTTGGTGTCTTGACAACATCGGCAATCTGCTGCATACGTTCGTCAGGCACAAGCACAGTACCAACGTTTGGCTCTATAGTGCAGAAAGGATAGTTGGCTGCTTCAGCCTGTTTTGCCGTAATGGCGTTAAAGAGAGTCGATTTTCCGACATTCGGAAGACCAACAATGCCGCAACGAAGTGACATAAAATAAAATGTTTGGTGCACAAGTGGCTTCTAATAAAACCGGTTTTTA
>CAIOLC010000248.1 GCA_903859055.1 uncultured Chlorobiaceae bacterium
GGATGCGGCATTGCTCTTTTTAGTGTAATCCTTCTCTTTTCCGTTCGTTAATTTACCAGAATTTCGCAGTATGCCACTCGAATCAGCAACAATTATTTCGTGAGTTTTGCACATTCCTCCAGTCAATCCTGCCTGAGAAGAGTTGCCGCCAGCTTCATCTGGTCATGCTCAAAAGCTGGCGCAAAATCGTCCAGATCATGAGGATCCATGCCGACCGACGGCGTGAGAGCCACAACGCGCCAGCCCTCTACGGCATCGTAGACCTGCCGCAGGATTTCGAGCGCTTGCTGTCTGTTAAGCCAGAACTGAGCAGCAACACGCACCACCTCTTTAATGGAGGATACAGGCCCCGTTTCCTCCGTCAACCAGGTTTTGAGTTCCTGATCCTTGTCGGGGAAAGGATTGAGATCGAAGGCCGGTGCAAGCCGCCACAAGCCGTGACCGACATGCAAAAAACCATGATTGTGCAGATGGTCATCCACATTGGTAATCAACAGGTTAAAGGCAATACGACGCCACAACTCTGCAAGATCATGTTTTGGATCTGCACAGGCAGCAATAATACGCTCAGCCAGTTCGCTGTATGCGCACTCGTCATCCCTACGAGCCTGAAGGAGAGTGGCGGCCGAAAGATAGGGAATCCGACCACCCTGAAGCGTAGATCAAAACGACGCACGACAGCCACTGGAGAGTTTTCGGCATAGACAATACGAGCCTGGGCGGCATCAATACCGGCAACGACAGCAAGACGCAAGGCCAAGACTTCACCTTTTGTCACACTGCGCTGATCTTTGACGCTTGGAAACTTCCCGATGGCCAACTGCCCATCGTCATCAAGAACAGAACATTTTGGACGTAGCCCGCCAAGTGAGGTTCCCCTGCCACGAAGGTAACGAAGATCGGCTTCCGTCTCTCTCCCCTGCTCAACGGCATGGCTTGCCCCAAGCAGAGAACCCAGCTCCAGCAAGGGTGGCGTTGCGCGATCACCACTCTCAATGGTTCGCAGATAGTTTCCCGTTTCATCACGCAAACGCAGGGCGCCAACCCGACTGAAATCATCCACACCAACCAGATAGTCCCATGACGTAAGAGGAGCAAAAGGCAGCTCAGCGCCTTGTGCCTTATGCGCGTTACGACGCTTTGCATGGTCACGCGCAATGACACGGCAACCCCAGCCATCTGGTGCCGTATCGGCAATGGCAAAATGAAAAACGGAGTCATTTGCTGAAGCGGCCTTATGGTACTGATGTGTTTCTGTCAGCGGAAGATCCGGGGAGATTGAAAAGCGTTCAAACGACTGAAGCCACTGCTGGCTATAGACAAACGAAGAGTTCTCACGCACTCCACTGCGGGAATAGGCAAGCTGACCAACAACCACACCGCCTTCACCAAGGCAAACGGTAGCGCCTCGCTGCATCGCCCGGCTCATAGCGCACCAGACTCCGGTGAGGGTTTTCGGGAGCGAATACGCCGGGGCAACTGCTCATCCATCAGCACAAGCCCTATATCATCGTTTGCCGTGTCGAGCAGTTGATTGAGCTTCTCGATTTCGCCAAGCACATACATGGCGCGTGCAATGGTACCCCAGCTCAACGTTGGATCGCCTTTTTCCAGTCGCCTCAGGCTTGAAACCGAAATACCAATCCGCTCTGCCATCGACTGCTGCGAAAAGCGCCGCCTGCGTCTCGCCAGCGACAAATCCCTGCCAAACTTCATGACGGCCCGCTTAACCGGCAATGGCATCGGCGCCTTTTCGACAGAACAAGTCATATATAAACCTTTAAATTCTATTACCACTTTTTTATAACCGAATATAGAAAAGAGCAGCCAAAAGCGCAAAGAGGTACAGCCCGTTCCGACCACCCCCGCACGAACGCCGAGCACCAGCTCGGCATCTTTTCCGAAAACGCCAACAAGAAGAAGAGACAACCGGCACAGAATAACAGATGATGAGTATCAGCCTGACCTGCATAACCTTCCCGCAAAAAAAATTTCTAACCTCCCCGTGTTGGTTTTGCCTTGTCGAGTGAGCTTTCTTATTCAGGGTTCCAGATATCAGAGGATCAGATTTTCAGGCGGAAGAATGACTGGAACGAATCACTCGAAAACCCACATCGTCGCTGCTGTACCCCGGACCGTCGACGTACCGGGAGGAGCAGCGCAGAGCATCAGCATTACTGTATTTATACTCGCCTCCTCGGATTGCACGCCAGTCTTTACCTTTTTGATACAAATCCTCCGTCCACTCCCACACA
>CAIOLC010000249.1 GCA_903859055.1 uncultured Chlorobiaceae bacterium
AGTTCTAACAGCAAATCTGGCATGAAAAAGGTGGTACACTTTGCTCCGGAATCGGTGGTACATATTCGTCCGGAATCAGTGGTACACTTTCGCCCGGAATCGGTGGTACACTTTCACCGGAATACTCACTTTTTGCAGTTCCTGTTGGAATATCTTTACTACCACGGGAAAAAACGGTCTGAAGCACCTTCTTTCCATTTACTTCAAAACTAACCTTCGTATGCCGTCCGCCTTCTTCCATTCTTGCTCCGATCTTAGTCAGCATCTGAATTGCTTGTGTCCGATTCAGGGTTACATTCATTTCATTCTCCATTTGTTACATTACGAGAACCTGTCACTGTTTCGACAAAGCGCTTTGCCAAAAGAAGTGACTTGGTGAAGGACTCATCTGGCTCATGCAACTGCAATTTTAAGTCCATGATAACTTCCATCAACCCGGCCTCAGCATCCTCATAAGTATCACCCCATGAGAACAAAGCACCACAACCAAGTACCTCCAACTCGACACCTTCTTGACTGTCCTTTTTCCATACCGCAAATGGCTCCATCAAGCCATTTTGATGCGTAGGTTCAATAATAGCCTTAAAATATCCCTCCTCCTGAAATTCTTCGTTAGTCTTTGGAGTGCGCAACACAGAATCAGTCGTCTGTGGTTCACTTGGCTCACAATCATTTTTCATCTTGCTTTGCTGAGACTGCCGCCTGTTATGATAAGAAATCGCTTTGTCAAGAGTGTCTGCTGCAATCTTTGACAGGTTCTGGGACAAGCCCCCCTTTGACCACCACATGTTAAAAACTCCCCGTTCCTCGTCGCTGAGATCATCCTGCTCAAATCGGCCTGAACAACCAACCAAAGGGATTCCAGGTATCATAGCCTTGGCATAACGCGCTAACGCAACCCCGGCCCGGTCTGGACAGTCGCCCCCATTAAGATCAATATCGGTAAACAACAAATCCAACAACGGCTTTGATTCGTCAGAAATTCTGCTAACAGCTTCATCTGATGAACAAAGAACTTCTATATCAACCCCAATATTAAATTGCTCTTTAGAAAAGCGTCGAAACTTGCCGGCAAATCCCTCAGCAATGGAACGAACGTCGTCAACAACCATGATCGAAATACTCATTTTTTATCTGCCATCTAAAGTTATTTCTTGTAAATTTTTCCACAATTTAATTCGGAAAGTGCATCCTGACTTTGAATTATCACGTAATGAAATCGACCCGTGGTGAAGTCGTATCGCTTGTCGTACCAGATACAACCCCCAACCAGCTCCCTTCTGAGATTTTTTCGATGTTACCTTTGGCTGAAATATTAACTGTTCTTGACTCATTCCGGGATTGGCTTCCTTTATCGGAGGCGGAACGGTTAATTTATTAAAGGCGATACCACCTGCACTGTCAGAATAATCCAAAATATTATATTGGCTCGCGTCCGATTCCTTTTGAATGACCAAAGTAATCGTCCGATTTTGGCGAGGTCTATCGCGAAACGCATCGATACTATTGAACAAAAGGTTCAAAAAAGCTTCCCGAAGCCAATCTGCATAATAATAGCCTTCCAAATTCACACCGACGTACCTGAGTTTTATACCCATCATATTCAGTCGCTCCTTAATCAAGTCTCCAGCCTCATTCCAGACCTTTGCAACGGACGTTTTTTCGAGCTTTGGAGCAGCATGCACACCACTGTAGCGAAGCTTTGTTATCGCGGCATCCAGCTTGATCACCGAATCTTTTAGCTTGGAAACCGGTTCCAAGATTCCCTTATCTCTTGCACTCCGAGAAAGCGCTTCGAGTTCATCAATGAGAAGGGCTTGCTCAGTTTCAATGTTTTGCAATTCATGCCGAGCAGACTGTGCAATCTCAAGTTCTGTTGTACTAAAAAGCTGATCATGAATCACATCGGTCATTCGCTTCGCTTCATGGTATCGCAGAAAATTGCTAATTGCAACGCTAAGAATCCGCATTGCTGATTTGATAACATTCTTTTCGAGTGACGAAAATGTGAAGGGAGCTGTAGTCGAACAACTAACGACACCAAAGAACTCATCACCAAATACAATTGGAAATATTGCGAACGCCTTAACATAACTAAGCCGATCATCATTTAATAAAAACCCAAAGCGGTGAGTATCTGATGGGTCAACAAGTTCAAACTTCACATCTAATTTGCCCCCTTTGTGTTCGAAAAGGGTTCGCTTGGTATCCAACACCAACTCCCGGAATGGCGGGGGCATAGTATCTCCGTCAAAATCAATACGATCGCCAAATCTATCTGGGTAGTGAAAGAATGCTCGACAGTCGAGGTTGTCAGTTGAATTGATCTGACGGATTGCAACCATCTCCATGCTTAAAATATCCGACAAATGCTTGGCAATATCTCGAAAGTATGTATCCTGGTTTGTAAAATCTACCGAGCGCTGGATATACGTAAAGAAGTTTCTGACATAACAGCGACGATATATCTCTTCAATGACCGCACCAATGATCCTTCGAGCGGAATCATCCATTTGAGCAATAGGCACCTCCCATTCAAGAAAGCCAATCACCAATTCCCCTCGCGTTCCCACTACATGGCGTTCTTCAGGAAGTGGCTCGTTACTCAGGTATACGAAACCCTTTTGTTTTCCGAATACACCTACGAATGCAGATTGTTGTGTTGAAAGCAAAAAAAGCGACGGAGCTGGTGCATGGAAAATTTCAGCCGACAAATCAGATAACGTCGCCATTGCCGAATCAATATCCGGGGTTGCAAGAATTTTGATTACGGCATCAAGAACTTCCACCTCTGTCTCCAGCTAAATCGTGTTGAGTTTGCAAGGCAAAGTAATTGTTGCGAATTTTACGCGAGACTGAATCGTAAGAAGGACAACGAGGAGCCAGTTAGAAAATACTTCAACCATGTTAACATTATTTTTAATATTTGTCAACACGGGATATTAACTTCAAGAAAAAAACGTGTAAAGCTCAAAGAAGCCATAGCTATGATTTTTTCCTGATAACGCCGTTTGAGGATTTTCCTGCGTGCATCAGGGTGATGGTGTTGCGTGTGGGGTCGTTTTCGAGGAGGTGTTAAGCGTTCCCCTTTTTGAACAACAAAAGCAAAGGGAATACTGAGATTTCTTGACGGGATGCCAAGTTGGGGAAGCGTTTTGTTGACAAGCTGGTCAGGGTGAATGTGTTGAATGGTGACGAGAAGTGGATATACATTCACGTTGAAGTACAGGGCACACAGCAGCCAGGATTTGCCGAACGAATGTTTGTTTACAATTACCGTATTTTTGACCGATACAGGCGACCTGTTGCCAGTTTGGCAGTACTGGCGGATACACACAAACAGTGGAAACCCACCTCTTACAG
>CAIOLC010000250.1 GCA_903859055.1 uncultured Chlorobiaceae bacterium
ACCGTCAATGGCTCCTCGATCCCAAGCTGGATGTCATTTGATCCCGTACAGAAGATCATAAGCGGAACACCACCGGCAGGAGCGACTGGAGATTACCAGGTTGAGATGATTGCCAGAGACCAGTTTGGTGGAGAAATTCGAACAACCTTGTTGTTAAAAGTCGGATAACCATCTTCAGCACAAAACATTACGATGTAATGGAGTGTCACAGGAATGATCATCTTTAAACGACTTTTGCATGAGCCGCCCATTAAAAAAGCTTTTGATAGCATCAACTTTTATGGCCAGCATCACTTTTGCAGCAAATCTGCCAGATGCTGGCCGATTATTGAAGGAGAGTGCTCCGCCCCCCGCAACATTCCACCAACAGGCACCACCGGATCTGCATCAGCAATCGAAACCCGTGGAACCAAAAAAAGATCCTACAAAAATCAGGGTTTCGCACTTTGTGTTCACAGGCAACACCATCTTTTCCTGCTGTGAGTTGTCAGCACTCATGGCGGCATACAAAGGCAAAGAGATGACTCTTGCTGAACTTGAAATTGCTGCATCTGCCATTACGCATGCCTACAAAAAAAGAGGATATTTTCTGGCATCCGTCCTTTTTCCGCCACAAACCTTGACGCAGGGCGGGGTTCTGATCATCGAAGTGATGGAGGGAATACTTGAAAATATTCATGTTACCACCACCCCAGCAACAACCAAGACTCTTAAATCGGTTTTGGAATATTATGCCAGTCATCTGCCGCTCAATCAACCTCTCGACGATGCCTCACTGACCTCCATGGTCATGAGAACCAATGAACTACCAAATATCAGCTCCCGCATTATGCTGGAGCCAGGTTCCAGGCCAGGCACAACAAAAGCCACCCTTCAAGTTACAGAGGGCAATCCATACAGCTTTTCATTAAACATGGACAACTATGGAAACCTTACAACCGGAGAAAATCATCTCAGTGGCGCAATGGATCTCTACTCTCCACTGCATCTTGGAGATCAGTTCAGCCTTAGAATGCAGACCTCAACCATCGGCAACCTGCAAAACATACAGGCAGGCTACACCATACCTCTCTTGTCTTATGGCACAAAAGCAGGGTTTACCTATAACTCTGTGGGATATCAGATGGGTGGTGCTTTTACCACGTTACATGCCAATGGCACTGCCAGAAATCTTGGTTTCTCCCTTTCCCACGCCATTGTGCGAAGAAGAGATCTGCTCCTCAATGCAACCGTTGCCGCTGAAGGGAGTATACTTGACGACAGAGTTGAAAGCGCAGGATCAAAAAATCAGCGTCTTAATGGCTCTTTTCAAGTGGGTATCAGTGGAATAGAGACAGATATCACGCATGAGGGAGGTGCTGGCTCAACACTATTCTCACTTGGTCTGGTGACCGGACGGTTACATCTCAGGGATTATGAAACGCTTGCCATCGATCAAGCAGCAACCGGACTGCACACGAATGGCTGTTATACAAAGGTAAACATGAGCCTTGTCCGAAACCAAACTCTTTACAAAGGGTTATCACTCTCCACTGGAGCGTACGGTCAGTGGAGCAACAACAACCTTGGAAGCTCTGAACAGCTCTCCCTGACAGGCGCAAGCGCCATCCGTGCGTTTCAGACAAATGAAGCTTCAGCCGACCGGGCGATAGTCTCCACCGTCGAGCTGCGCTACCTTTTTCCTTCAACTGGAGAACTCCCCGGAAATCTTGAACTCTCCGCATTTGTGGATCACGGTTACGCCGCTCTTCACGCAAATCCAATGGCTGAAGCCGAGAGCAACAGCCTGAACCTCACCGGTGCAGGGTTTGGCATAAGCTGGTTTGAAACCGGCAATTTCAGCATCAAATCAACCGCTGCATGGAAAATAGCAGGAGAGAGTACTTCGCCCGAAGGAGCTATCGTCTATGCCAAAGCAACAAAATACTTTTAACTACTCGTCAGAATTCCTTCAATCGACAAGTCAGATGACAGTCAAGTGTCGATACAGAATCAGCACTCTGATCGAAATTAGCGGCCAATTATTATGAATCAAAGGTAAAGCGTTGTATTATAATCAGGAATTGAGAGCAGTGACTGCTTAAAAAGCGAATTTCTTCAAAATTAAGTCAACTCGTACCAAGAGAAGAGTGGAACATGGTCAAAAAAAACAGGATGTTGCCTTATCCTCAGTAATAGCAAGTCTTTTTCTTACGGCGATGAAGCTTGTGGTCGGCATCATGACCGGTAGCATCGGCATTATTTCTGAAGCCGCTCACTCTGGACTGGACTTTGGTGCTGCTGCTCTGACTCTGTTTGCGGTCAAAATGAGTGACAAGCCTGCCGACAGCAAGCATCACTACGGTCATGCCAAGGTTGAAAGTGTCTCTGCGCTTATTGAGACAGGGCTTCTGGTCATAACAAGTATCTGGATCGTCTATGCGGCTACAGAAAGGTTGATTGCCGGAACAACAGAGGTTGAAGTCACCTGGTATGCCATTGCCATCATGGTCATCTCTATTATCGTCGATTTTTCCCGCTCAAGAGCACTGAAAAGAGTTGCCAAAGAGACCAACAGCCAGGCACTTGAGGCTGATGCACTCCACTTCAGCTCTGACATTCTCAGTTCAGCAGTGGTCCTCGTCGGACTTGTTTTTGTCTCACGGGGTATCGCATGGGCTGATGCTGTGGCGGGTATTGCTGTTGCCCTGCTGGTTGGCTACGCTGCCTTCAGCCTTGGAAAAAAAACAATTGATGTCCTGATCGATGCTGCGCCAGAGGGCATTGCTGAAAGAATCGAAGAGATAGCGGCCACGGTTGAGGGTGTTATCCAAATTGATAAACTCAGGGTAAAACCAACTGGACCGCAAATCTTTATTGAAATGGCAATCTGCGTTAACCGAACACTCTCCGTTGAAAAAGTACAAGCCATCTGCTCAAATATGGAACAAAAGGTGCGTGACGAATTTCCTGTCGGGGATATCACCATCAACTCCAGACCAATAGCACTCAACAGCGAAACCATTGCAGAAAGGGTGCATGTTGTCGGGCTGAACCATAATCTTCACGCTCACAATATCTCGACAAGTCTCAGCGGGCAGAAGAAACAGATCACCTTTGATGTTGAAATTGACCAGCGACTCACCATCAAGCAGGCACACGAGACCGTTACAGCTCTTGAAGATGAACTGCACCGTGAATTTGATGAAGAGCTGGATATCTGCATCCACCTTGATCCTCTCCGCTTTGATGAACGAGCCACCAGCGCTCTCTCCCAAAAAGAGAATGAGCAGCTACGCGCTACGATTATCAACGCATCAAAGAAAATTGTAAAAATCCACGACGTACACGACATTCAGATCAGAAAAACAGAACAACAGAAACTTATTATTACTCTTCACTGCTCATTTCATGATGATGCCCTGCTGGAAGAGGTACACTCTCTTACCAGCCAGCTTGAGGGGCTGCTCTACCGCTCCATCGATAACGCAGGACGAGTCATCATCCACGCCGAACCACTTGCATAACAAACCATGAAAAGCCATTCGCCAGTCTGCGTCACCGGAGCTTCCGGATTTATTGGCGCTCATATTGTCAAAGAGCTGCTTGAACGGGGCTACCGAGTCAGGGGTACCGTCCGCAAAAGTCCTGAACACTACCACTTTCTTTTGGCCATGCCCGGGGCCAAAGAGCACCTGGAACTGTTCAGGGCAGACCTGCTTCAAGCAGGCACCTATGATAAAGCGGCATCAGGGTGCGAGTATGTCATCCACACAGCAAGTCCTTATCAGATCAATGTTAAAAATCCCCAACTTGATCTGGTTGACCCGGCTGTCATTGGAACGGAGACCGTGCTTGAGAGCTGCATGAAGTCCAACAAGGTAAAACGACTCATATTGACCTCATCGATTGCAGCAATTACTGATCAACCGGAGAGTCATAAAATATTTACTGAAAAAGACTGGAACACCATGTCTTCCCTCGAACGACAGCCTTATCAGTACTCCAAAACACTTGCTGAACGCGAGGCATGGGATTTTATCATGGCCAAACGACCACAATTTGATCTGGTCACGATCAACCCTGCAATGGTCATTGGGCCATCACTCTCTGCATCACTTAACACCACCAACCAGATGATTCGCGATATTATGCGTGGAGTCTATCCCGGTATAATGGATCTGAACTGGGGATTTGTCGATGTACGCGATGTGGCAAAGGCACATGTCCTCGCCATGGAGAAGGATTCAGCCAGTGGACGCTACCTCTGTTCGGCTGAAACAGTACACATGCGGCGCATCGTGGCAATACTGAAATCATCAGGCTTTCAAAGTTATGCGCTTCCGAAGATTGATCTCTCCGGAATAGCAGGCACACTCCTGATGAAACTCCTCTCTTTTACCCAGCCAAAAGATACCGGCAAGTATATCCGCCTGAATGTCGGCCGCTCCATGCACTATGACACCTCAAAAATCAAACAGGAACTCTCCATCTCATTCAGACCATTCAAAGAGAGCCTGATCGAAACGGTGAAGGATATGGTCACATGGGGACATCTCCCGCCACCAAAAGAGAACTAGCAACCGTTGTCTTGAACCTTGATTCTGCGGATGAACATGATGTGCATGATTTTTTCAGGAGTATTCTGAATCTTGCGCAGAAGGGGGGATGGATCAAAATATTCAACCGTTGTCTTGACCCCTTAGGGGCGTATTGCAATACGCCCCTACGCCAACAAATTCTGTTATTAACTTTCAAGAGGCTGAAAAACACGCTATCACCCATTGCCTCAACGCACCCCGGAACCGGTCGCCGAGTAGGGCGACAGCCCGTATCGAGGTGCCAACACTACTCAAGGGCGACGGTTGAAGAGATGCAAGATCGGAAAATGGCAAAAGAGCGCTTTTTCATCAACGACCCGCGAGTGCTGTATCTGCTTTCGCTTCTTAATGATATCACCAAAACACCAGACATTGTGCCATAACGCACGAAACACAGCGCCCGATTTTTTCAGCCCATCAGGATATTGGGTCACATAGAACAGCGCAGCCGCAACCTCAAGCAGCAGCCGCAATGGCAACACCCACAACAGTGCCGCCATGCTCCGGTTTTTCAACAGCATCGTTATATTGTTGCGGTGGTTGAAAAAAATCTTTTCAGGAGAGCCAGAAGAGAGAGAGGCTCCCCCTTCGTGCAACACGATTGACGACGGCACCGAGCAGACCCGATAACCGGCCAGCTTCATCCTCCAGGAGAGGTCAATCTCCTCCATCTGCATAAAAAAATCCTCATCAAAACCACCAAGCTTCACAGCAACCGCTCTCTTCACAAACATGGCAACACCCGATGCCCAGAAAATACCCTGGCCACCGTCATACTGCCCGCTGTCATGCTCTATAACCGAAAAGGTACGCCCCAAACACCACGGATAACCAAGCCGGTCAACCATCCCGCCAGCCGCGCCAGCGTAATCAAACACCTTTTTGCCCCGACGGTACGGCTTCAGTGAAAGGATTTTCGGCTGTAACGCTGCAATGCGCTCATCCTCAAGAGCGGCACAGACAAGCTGCTCAAGCCACAAGGGATCATGCTCCGTGTCATCATTCATGAAAACGACATAGTCTGCCGTGGAGTGTTTCAACCCCTCATTGCAGCCACCGGCATAACCGCGATTTTGCGGGAGACGCAGCAACCGGGCACTCCTGTACCGCTTGACAAGAAAAACAAGTCCCGCCTCCGTTCCACCATTGTCAACCACAATGATACCCATTGAGGGATAACGGGTCTCTGCAAGCGAGTCGAGACATCGCTCAAGCATATCCCGCCGTTTGAAATGGGGAATGATAATATCAACGGAGGGAGGGTTCTCCATAGAGGGCTACCGGAGCGTTCTCCAGAACTCCCCGGCAAGGGTGGCGCACGCTTCAGGAGTCGAAGCGGATGCGATGTGCTGCAACAGCGCCGTCCCGACAACCGCACCATCAGCCAACGCCCACATCGACTCAACACGCGACCTCTCCTTGATGCCAAATCCGACAACAAATTTTTTACGGGTATGCCGGCGCACCCTTTTCAGATACTCATCAACAGCATCCTCTGATGCCGCCTCGGAGAGCTTGGCAGTGCCAGTGGTGCCATTGACGGCAAGGCAGTAGGAGAAATCGGTCGAAAGCGAATCAATCAGCTCAATGCGCTCGGGCGGAGTGACCGGAGAGACAAGAAAAACCACCGTCAAGCCACACTCTTTGGCTTTCCGGAGAAAATCAGCAGCCTCCTCGGGTGGGAAATCAGGTATCAGCAGTCCGTCTACACCAGCCCTAACTGCGTCATGCAAAAACGCATCAATGCCATAGGCAATCACAGGATTACAGTAGCCCATCAGCAGAATGGGAACACTGACAGGCCTGCACCCCTCACCCTGGCGGGCACGCCGTACCAGCTCCAGGAGATGTTTGATGGTGACACCGTTGCGAATTGCGGTATGGGCCGCATCCTGAATCACCGGCCCGTCACCAATAGGGTCGGAATAGGGCATACCAAGCTCCACAATATCAGCACCGCTCTGCTCAAGCTCCTCAAGCACAGGCAGAGTGGCACCGACAACCGGAAACTCGGGCATATAATAGGCAATCAGCAGTTTTTTATCCTGCTGCAACAGGGTCGTAATGCGGTTTTGAAACATAACGGATGGCTCAATCAACGGATCAGTTGTGGAATAACAAAAATATCAAGCACCATTGAGAGCATGGTCGTGATGTGGACTAGAACACTACCCCAGATATTTTTGGTTTTCAGGACAAGATAACCGCCTAAAATGCCAATGGGGAACGCCATCATCCCCATAAGGGCTCGTTCCTGCATACCGACAGGGGCCACAGCAAAGTGGTTGAGAACATAAAAAATCGTTGTCAGAAAAACCGTGAGATGTTTGTTGAATCCCTTTTCAATCATGGCAGAAAACATGATGCCACGCCAAAGGAACTCTTCTGCCAGAATCAGTATCGGAAAAAAATAGAGCATTGAACCGTTCACCAGAATAAACTCCATTCCGGCCATAGGTGCTCCGCCATTTTTGTAATACATCACGGTGTTGATGATATCCATGGCAAACAACACCGCGCCGGCAATACCGCCCCACTTCAGTGATTTTCCCAAATTCCCTCCGGCAAGGTACATCTGCTGCCACTCACCCAGCTTGTTTCCCCGATAAAGCACCAGGCCAATTGAGCCAACAACATAAAGGAGCAGAGCTGGCCACTCCTGCAGGATCGTAAAATGGCCGATCAGCCCAATAATCCAGATGCCAGCCATAAGCGAGAACGAAAGAGTGAGCCGTGCCTTGAGCGACTCTGAAGCGTTAAAGCTTTCACTCAACGATTTGATCGATTTCATAATGAAATAATGAGATTAATAGATGCTTTTTCGAATATACAGCGGACGCTCTTCATAATCAATCGGATCAGGAATGCCCATCACTTCGAAGGCTCTGAGCCTGCGGGCACAACTGTCGCAAACGCCACACGCCCGCCCCTCACTTTTATAGCACGACCAGCTCAGATTGAACGGAGCACCCAGCTCCATCCCCTTGCGGACAATATCAGATTTCTGCATCTCAATCAATGGCGTGAGTATCTCAACATCGGTCTCCGGTTTCGTTCCAAGTGCGATAACAGCATTGAAAGCGTCGTAGAATACTTTTCGACAATCAGGATAACCGGAGGAGTCCTCCTCCACCGCCCCGATAAAAATCTTGCTGGCGCCAATAACCTCGGACCAACTCACCGCCATCGAAAGAAAGCCCGCATTGCGGAAAGGAACGTAGCTCGTGGGAATTGAAGAGCCCTGAAGGTCAGCACCACCAACCGGCATGGAGTAGTCGGTCAGGGATGAGCCTCCAATCCGGGCCAGAAAGTCCGCATTGACCTCAAGACGCTGCTCTATGTTGTAATGGTTACAGATAGACCTGAACGACTCCAGCTCCCTCTGCCACGTCCGCTGGCCGTAATTGACGTGCATGGCCGCCAGCGCAAAGCCTCGCTCATGAGCGATTGCTGTAGTGACAAGGCTGTCCATTCCGCCGCTGAGAAGGATGACTGCTTTCATAGTCTGTGTCTTTTTATTGAATACTTTCCGAAAGGTAAATAAAAAAGCCAACCCGAAGGCTGGCTTTTTTAAAGAAACAAAATGGAGAGCGCAGATTAATACATGCCGCCCATACCACCCATTCCGCCTTGAGGCATTGCTGGCATGTCGGCTTTATCGTCCTTGATGTCAGTAATAGCAGCTTCGGTGGTCAAAAGAATACCGGCAACCGATGCAGCGTTCTCAAGAGCGCTTCTGGTCACCTTGGTAGGATCAACAACACCTGCATCAACCAGGTTTTCGTATACTTCAGTTCTGGCATTGAAACCAAAATCACCAGTACCTGCCTTCACCTTCTCAAGCACAACAGCACCATCAGTGGTGCCAGTGTTGGCAACAATCTGGCGAAGTGGCTCTTCGAGTGCACGGCGGACAATTTCAATACCGGTCTTCTGATCTTCATTGTCTGCAACAGCTCTGTCAAGACCCTTGATCGCACGGATCAGGGCAACACCGCCACCGACAACAATACCTTCCTGCACAGCAGCGCGGGTAGCGTGCAGCGCATCTTCAACACGGGCCTTCTTCTCTTTCATCTCAACTTCTGTCGATGCGCCAATGTTCAGCACAGCAACGCCACCTGAAAGCTTTGCAAGACGCTCCTGGAGCTTTTCGGTATCGTAGTCAGAGGTTGATTTTTCGACCTGTCCCTTGATCTCGTTGATACGGGCCTTGATCTCTTCAGCAGTGCCCTTGCCTTCAACAATCGTGGTATTATCCTTGTCGATAGTGACGTGTCCAGCCTGACCAAGGTAGTTGATGGTGGTATTTTCGAGTTTGTAGCCCTTCTCTTCGGAGATAACAGTACCACCGGTGAGAATTGCAATATCTTCAAGCATGGCCTTGCGGCGATCGCCAAAGCCCGGAGCCTTGACTGCACAGACGCGCAGGGTACCACGCAGCTTGTTCACCACAAGCGTTGCAAGAGCTTCGCCTTCTATGTCTTCTGAAATGATCAGAAGAGGACGACCAGACTGTGCTGATTTTTCAAGAATCGGGAGCAGCTCCTTCATGTTGCTGATCTTCTTGTCGTGGATCAGAATCAGCGGATCTTCAAGCTCAGCTTCCATCGTCTCGGAGTTGGTCACGAAATAAGGCGAGAGGTAGCCACGGTCAAACTGCATACCCTCAACAACCTTCAGCTCGGTCTCCATTCCCTTTGCTTCCTCAACGGTGATAACACCATCTTTTCCAACCTTCTCCATCGCTTCGGCAATCAGTTCGCCGATTTCAGGATCGTTATTTGCAGAGATAGTTCCAACCTGTGCAAT
>CAIOLC010000251.1 GCA_903859055.1 uncultured Chlorobiaceae bacterium
ACATTCCTGTTGAAAAGTTCAGGGAGTTTTCGGAGGTGATTGATACGGATATTTACGACTGCCTTCAAGCGGATGCCAGTGTCAACTCAAAAAAGACGCACGGCAGTTGCTCCTTTGACTCCGTAGCACACCAGATTGCGGAGGCGAAAAAACAACTGTAGAAAAGGGTGACGGGTATCATGGTCAGAAGACGACATCAACCCCGACGGTCATGGAAGATGCCTTATAGCGGAAAGAGGGGTCATTTGAATCGTTGTTGAGCCATGTATACTCACTGTAAAGCGTGAGCTGTCGCTGATTTCCGGAAAATGAAAATCTTTTTTCAGCCCGGCACCATAACTGTTTAACGGTATCACCTCTGCTGCCAATACCGGCAATCAGATTGCCATCAAGATCGAGTGGCATCTGCTGGTACTTTTTATCGGCATAATCATACCCTATGCGAAAGAGAAGCGTACGGGCAAGCTGACAGGAAAGCATGCCGCCAAGCTCAACACTTTCATAACCATAACGATCATCATACAGATCGTTTTCAGAAGAGTAGCCGGAGGATAATCCTGAGATATAAACATCCTTGTCACCAAAATTTTTACGACCTCTTCCATAAACCATCAGTCCAAGATTATCAACGAGGGGTCTTGAGAGGCGTACCGTATTCACCCATTGCCCTACTTTTGCGGCATTACCTACGGGAGTGCCACTCAAGGCCGCATTAGAAACCGGCACAGAATAAAACTTGTACCCTCCCTCAGTTAAAAGGGTAACCGAGGTGCCATCTGAAAAAGGCACAGTTACTCCGCCATAGAGGAGGTGTTCCCGGTTATCGAGTTCACTCACAACGCGATAGTCTCGCTTGCGAAGCGTATAGCCGGTCACGACGGTCAGATAGTTTTCAAAAGGGATCCTTGCATCAAGAAAACCTTCAAATTCACTATAATCCAATGTGGTGTATGTCTCACTGCCTTGCCTTATTTTTGCCTGTAAACCACTTCTCAACCAACCGCTCTGGGCGAAATCGTATTGGCCGGTCAGTCCAAAAGAGTGGACTGAGTAGTTATGCTCTGCAAGGTCAGCAAAAGTAAGAGAGTTGAGCTGGTAGGAGAGCAATCCTTTCAACTCGGCTCCGCCCCACTGATGCGCGACATAAAGAGTCCTTTCTGTAATTCGGTCCTTTGAGGGTATCGAGCTGCGAAGGGCGTTACTTTCAATGCTGGTTGAGAGAGAGGCTTCAGATTGCCATTGCGCTGAGCCAACAGAGGGTAACATAACGATACAAAAAAAAGAGGCAAGAGTCTTGATTCTCTGATACATCTGTTTCATGACTTGCCCCTATTTCCTGTTATTTTGATGACGCAGTCCACCACCACCAGCAGATGCTCCAGCTCCCCTTGTGGCACCAGCATCATTCACAGTGCCCGCCCCTCCCTGACGATACATCGTGCCATTTCCTGAGCCATTATTTCGTATGCCTGCCCCATCTCGCATACGGCCATCAGGAATACCATCACCATTACTGTCTATAATAAGATCATTGAGACCATCACCATCTTCATCAACGAATCTCAGTTTTCTGGAAGAGCTGTTTCTTTGCGTTATCTCTTCCTTGCCTGCCGCTTTTTCTGCCAGGCCAGTTTGTTGATCAGCGCCATAGGCTACTTGCCCAAAGCTTACAACAAGCGGTGTCAGAAAAGCAAAGATAATGACTCTTATACTGCGCATGGTTCAATCCCTCCTCTGGTAACTCATCAACTGCGAAAGAGAAAAGGCTCTTTCGCAGTTGATAAAAAATAAATGAAACAACTGTCGCTCAGCGCCCTCTCTTGGCTGAACCTTTTGGCCCTGTCGAATCACAGGTACCTGTACCGACACCTGTTCCTGATGAAATTGCGGTACAATTTGCCAGCTTGACATAATCAGAATCTTGACCATTCGGAATTCCATCTCCATCAGCATCAAGAGCGTTATCATTAAAGCCATCTCCATCAAGATCGACAAAATTGCTCATCATACCAGAAAAAATATTTTTGGACTGCCTCTGTGCCGCACCAGCATCAACTGGAGTAATTTGTGAAAGTCCAAATACTACACCGGCTACCGTAATCATACTGATAATCTTTTTCATGATATCTCTTTTTTTAAGTCCTGTTATTGAGTTTATAAAAAGGTGGCTTATGTATTCACCCCTTCACAGGTAAATGAATCAATTTCCGTGCCAGAAAAATTTTATTAATATAACTGACTATTATATATGATATTAATAAAATGCGTTGTGCTACTTCCCTGAATATTTATTGCTTGTTATCGACTTGATCGTCGGTGGTTCGACCGTTGAGTCGAACAGGAGCTGGAGTAAAGAGAGCATTATTGCAACCTGGTCGGGATTGTATTTTTTCGATAAAACGTAAAAACGGCAGGAGATTGCGTACTCTCCTGCCGTTTTTGAAATGAGTGGCTTTCGGGGGGATGTTTAGCGTCCCTGTTTGGGGCTTCCCTTCTGCATTGTGTTCTTTGAACTGCCAGTACCAGCTCCGCTTCCAACACTGTTCGCCGCAGAGCCAGAACTCATTGTGGTTACGCCATCGGTCGATCCCCCACTCTTACGGCCTCCTTTACCCTGACCAGCTCCTGAACTTCTACCAGAGCCATCTTGTGGACGCACATAATCGGCATCCTTGCCATTGGGAATTCCGTCTCCATCCGCATCTTTGGCATTATCATTGATGCCATCTCCATTAAGGTCGACAAACTTCCTTTTGTTAGCGTTTTTGTTCATACTTTTAACACGCTTCTGGTTGTTTTTCTGCACCTGAGTCTGCTTCTGGCTTTGTGCCTCAACCTGCTGCTGAGTTTGTACCGGATCTTCTGCAAGCAATGAGCTCATCGGCATAAAAGCCATCACCATTCCGGCAACCGAAACCAATCCAAATATCTTTTTCATTATTCCCCCTGGTTTGAGATATGATTGTTAAGAGCAATAGTACAATCCATTGTACCACCTTCATAAATCATATCATCAAAGAACGTGCCAACAGTAAGAATATAATTAAAATATTATTCTTAAATAGGTTATAAGTAAGCTGGATTTATTGCCGGTTATATATATTTTCTACTTTTCGACCTTTTTGTCGTCTGTTCGACCCTGTGGTCGAGCGTTATGAAAAGAGATGACACCCTGCGACCACATCATTTCATGCCATATTTTTTGAGTTTGTAGCGTAAATGACGTTCTCCAATTCCCAGCAATTCTGCCGCCTTTGTCTGCACATTTCCTGCATCTTTCAAGGCTTTGATAATAAGGCCTTGTTCATATGCCTCTGTTTTTTCAGTAAATGTTCCCTCAAGA
>CAIOLC010000252.1 GCA_903859055.1 uncultured Chlorobiaceae bacterium
CTCTTGAAAATCAGGGATAAATATATGGTAACGTATTTTATTTTATAAATATATTTCTTTCATCGTTATATTTCTCCCGGGAAATCAGGTTGTAATGGAGTGGGCTTCACTGCATCGAACTGAGTTGATGAGTAATTGGGATCTGGCAAGGGATAATCAAAAACTTCAAAAAATTGAACCCTTGAAATAGGAGAATAATTATGACCCAGGATGTTGTTGCAGCGCAGTATCTCAATGATTACCGACTGGAATTGTTTTTTGAAGATGGTAAGAAGGGTATTGTTGATTTCGGTAAATATATCGATAAAGGCGGCGTTTTCGAGAAGCTGAGAAATCTTGAGTATTTTAAAAATTTTTCTGTCAACACAGAACTTGGAATACTGACATGGTATAACGAGGTTGATGTTGCTCCTGAAGTGCTTTATTCCGAAGCAACGGGTGGCGCGTTACCTGAATGGTTCGAGAGTTGAAAAATTTATTGCTACGCCGTCCTGCGAGACCGAGCTGCGATAAACAAGCACAAAACAACATTTGTCGAAATCGGTGACCTGCTCCTCAAACGTTTTGGTGAACTTGGGCAGTTTGATGCAGCTAATACTTTTACGATTGGCTGGCAAACAAGAAGTAAAATAAATTACAATTCAGTCCCGGGAACACGATAAATAAAGTAATGTAGTCAGATTATCAGGCCAGACAACATGGGTTCGTGACGTTCGACGGACAGACTTTTATTGGAAAAGATAACGAGTTTAGCGAACTTGATCCACACCAAAATGTTCCATAAAAAAACCTTTATCAGGTGCAGTTGCCGTACCCTGACACTCTCTTCGGGAAGAAATCCATTATGAAGATAAAAAACCTGCGATTGACCAACTTCAGGTGCTTCAGCTCACTGGATGTCCAGTTTGAACCACAATTGACTGTGCTGGTTGCACCAAATGGAGGAGGAAAGAGCACATTACTTGATGCTGTCGCGATCGGGTTAGGCCCTTTTTTGAGCCGATTGCCGAACTGCTCGGGTATCAACCCAAAACACACCGATTTCAGGGTTTTACCTGATGGCCGAAAACCTTCATTGATGCGTATTGAGCTTGAAACATACGATGGCATATCGTGGGATCGAAATATGCGAGGCAATAAATCGGAGGATACAAAAAAATTGGCGAAGGGGAAGGGGTTCACTGAGCTGAACAAGTATGTCGATACCCTTGTTCAGCGGTTGTTCGATGGACAACATCCCATGTTTCCTGTCATTATTTATTACGGTACTGGGCGAGGCGTTTTTGATACACCTCAACGCAGAGGAGACTTCAAAAAAGATTTCACCGAGATAGACAGCTATCGTCATGCTCTTGATGCGAAAACAAATTTCAGGCAATTTTTCAACTATTTTTATTTTCTTGAGGATCTTGAGAGAAGAGAAAAAGAGAAACGGAGAGACTGGGATTACCAGCAACCAGAATTAATGGTCATTCGCGAAGCAATTTCAAGAATGATGCCAGAATTTTCCAATCCAAAAAGTGCATTGAGACCACTCAGATTTTTGGTGGACTGGAAACGCAACTCAACGACACCATTAAGCATCCAGCAGCTCAGCGATGGCTACCGCACAACCCTGGCTATGGTCATGGATATCACCGCTCGTATGGCCGGGGCAAATCCTGCGGCTGAAAAAATTCTGGACACCGAGGGAATCGTTTTGATTGATGAGATTGATCTCCATCTTCATCCAAAATGGCAACAGACGATATTGCCAGACTTGATGAAAACATTCCCAAAGTTGCAGTTCATTGTTTCAACACACAGCCCCCAGGTACTTTCTACCGTGCCATCAGATTGTATTCGCCTGATCAACGATGAAAGAGACCCTGAAACCGGTTTGCAAAAATTTGTTGTCGAAAAGCCGCTTACCCAGAGTCGAGGAAGAGCCAGTGCTGACGTGATGGCTGAGCTTATGGGTGTCGATCCTGTGCCAGAAGTGGAAGAGGCAAGATGGCTCAGCAATTATAAGGCTCTGATTCAGCAAAATCTGCACGAAACAGAAGAGGGGAAATCACTGCACCACCGGCTGGAACGCCATTTCTGCTTTCAACACAAGGAGATGCTGGAGTGCGATCGTTTGATTCGTTTGGCAAAAATGAAGGCAAAGTTCTCAACATCAAATAATGTCGAAGAATAACCATCATGCATAAACTTGAAAGATCGTCAGCTCCCGAATGCTTGTCACAATACTCACCCGAGAAAGACCGATGGAAGAGTGTTACTCCCGAAAACAGAGCACAGATTCGGGAACAACTGTGGCAAACATAAAGACAGTTTGGCTGGTCAATACAATTATCAGGATATTATAAAACCTGACGAAGAAGATCCTGACCATTTTTTCTGCTTTACTCAACACGGAACCATTGAAATTCGTCAGCATCTGTCTGAAAGAGATCGCCATCGCGCATCGGAAACATTGCGCATATTTAATCTGGATGCTCAGCATGGCCCTCTTCGCTCTATGAGAAAATCGACATTGCAGGGTTATCTGCAAACGGCAGAAGAATTTGCCGCTATGGCTGAACAGTTTGAAGAAAAAGAGTGGCGACCGTTATTGGAAGAGGAACTTTATCGCATAAAAGATCTACCTTTCGCTACCGCTATCAAGCATCTCTTGATGGTATGACCAAATAAACCGTTGTCGTATTTGGCAGCGGAGTATTGCCAGAGTGTGTCGAATTTTGTTTAGAACGACGCAGGAGGGTAAACCCGATTTCAATGGCGTAGGCAATAATGCTCGACTGGTGGCGAAAGAAAGAAATAATTTCTGAATTGTTACCATTTTTGATAACTTCGCACTATGGCTTATCAAATTGACTATTTTCACCCTCGGATACTGAAAGAGATTGAGGCTTGGCCTGAGTCAATCAAGACGGATTACGCACGCATTGTTGAATTGCTTATGGATTACGGCCATGATTTACGGATGCCCTCTTCACGAGCAATGGGGAATGGATTGTTTGAAATTCGGCCCAAGGGAACGGATGGGATTGGAAGAGCGCTCTATTGTTTTCAGACAGGACAGCGAATCATTATCCTGCACGCATTTATCAAGAAATCGCAAGCGACCCCACGAAAAGAGTTAGTGCTTGCGCTTAAAAGAATGAAGGAGGTAATCAATGGATGATCTCAAATACCAGCCTGTGGAGCACAATCACAAAGAATTTCTCCGCAAGGCGATGGTCAATAAAGAATTTAAAGCAGGGTATGAGGCTCTTGGACCAAAATATGCCCTGATGCGGGAACTCCTTGCAGCCCGCCAGCACTCAGGCATGACGCAAGAAGCCGTAGCTCTGAAAATTGGCACGTCAAAAAGCGCCATTTCCAGACTGGAATCCGGCAATAAGCATACCCCATCTGTTGCTACGCTGAGGAAATACGCCGATGCTCTTGGCTGCGAACTGGAAATCAAACTGATACCAAAAAAAGAACCGCAAACGATCTGAGTAGACAAAGCTGGCTGTTGTTGAATAATTTCAGGATTGTCGTAATTATTGAGTGTCGGCGGAAAGCGACGTGCCGTTCGTTCTCCTCAGCCCAGGTTGCCAGAGTGCGACTATCGGGGTTCGATGGCAAATCTGAAAGTAAAAACAGAATCTTTCTATAGCACTTACTTTTTCCAATTCTCGATTCGTAAGCCCGGAATCCTGCCAAAATGGCGTGTCGGCAAAATCACTTATGGCGTGACGTAAATCATCCATAAAAAGGATGTCATTCGCCGCTTGTTCCATTTGTACAAGCTTTTCCTCTGTCCCACGAACTGACGATAATTGCCTGAGAGTCTTTTCTACTAATGCAAATTCAGGCAATGGTAAAATCACGCCAACAGGATTACCCTTAACATCAGTAATAAATTGGTGTCCAATAACAGTCGCAGCCATCATTTAACTCCCTTAATAATTCGATCACTTGCAGTAGTGTCCGGTTAAAATAAAGAGAGCTGCGCAACAGGATCCCGCACTTTTTGCAGTGAGCGCTCATCCAGCGACAAAATATCAATAAGCATTCGTTGCTCCATGAGCACAGAGGCGATCATTCTTGTCAGAACCTGCAAGGAATAACTGTATTTGGTCTGAAATTTGATGTAAGATAGTAACAGATAATAGCACATAGCCACCCATATCTGGGATAACACGGCATTCTGGCTTGTCCCAAGGAATGACTTGATTTTCAGGTTCTGTTTGATCCACTTGAAAAAGAGTTCAATCTGCCAACGGGACTTGTAAATCTCTGCAATCGTTGCTGCAGGGAGTGTCATATTGTTGGTAATAAACGTATAAACTTTCTTGGTTTCAGGATGCGTATAGCAGACCAGACGAAAGGTTTTTGGATACTTTTGTCTCGTTTTCTCAACGATTAACTCGATTTCATCATCCCGAGTTACTTGGGGATGATCAATTGGTTGATGCTGTCCGACAATACGGTACTGCATCGAGGTTTTAGCGCGTGTCACAAACCAGACGTGACGTTGATCAAGGCTATACAGCCATTCGAAGTCAATATATGCCCGGTCAACAGAAATAATGCTGTCCGGCAGAAGGTGCAAATCAAGTTTCGCCTCACTTTTAGCGACTCGAATGTCAGACTTCTTGCCATCCGTCATGACCATGAATGATGGCAAAGAACCCCGGTGATCATACAGATAATGCAATTTAATAGCTCCTTTCATTTGGCGATATTTTGCCCAGGGAAACACGCTCAAGCACAGGTTAATGACCGTAGCATCCATCGAATAAAGAGGATTTGTAAATTCAAACCGATGATTTGGGGTGTGTGAACGACACTTTTCGAGCAGCTTATAAAAAAGACC
>CAIOLC010000253.1 GCA_903859055.1 uncultured Chlorobiaceae bacterium
CGCTCCATTTCAAAGCGTTCGGATTTTTCATACAGGTGAAAGTCTTAAGTGAAAGTTATAATTCAAGAATTTTGTCAGAGAGAATCGAACGAATAAATGGATGTGTTGCCCTGTGAAGCTTTTCAGTCACGTCGTCAAAAATTATTTCACCCTTGTAAAGCACGGCGACAGAGTCGGCTACATTGAAGACATCATCAATAATATGGGTAACAATAACGGCTCCAAGGTTGTTGTTGTTGCGTAGCGAGCTGATGAGGGAGAGAATCTTTTTCGAGCTGACCGGATCAAGTCCGGCGGTTGGTTCATCAAAAAGGATCATGTGTGGCTTAAAAATCATGGCCCGTCCAATGGCGACACGTCGGCGCATTCCTCCACTCAGACTCTCGGGAAGTTGCTCTTCATAGCCTTCCAGGCCAGCGAACTGAATCTGTTCGGCAACTCTCCGGCTTATCTCGCTCTCTGGAAGTTTCATGTTTTCGCGAAGAAAAAAACCGAGATTCTCACTGATGGTCATGGAGTCGAAGAGTGCGTTGCCCTGAAACACCATCCCCATTTTTCTTCTTATGGCATAGAGACTTGTCTCGGTCATGCCGGTAATCTCGGTGCCATCAACAAAGATCCGCCCACTGTTCGGTTTTATAAGGCCAAGCATCAGTTTCAGAATGGTGCTTTTTCCGACACCGCTTGGGCCAAGGATTGCCTTGATCGCGTTGTCCTTGATGGTCAGTGAGATGTTTTTAAGGATCTCTCTGTCGCCATATTTTAAGCTGACCTTTCGTAGTTCAATCATCCGTTTACATGTTTTCCAGCACAAGCTTTGATACAAAGAAATTGGCGATCAGCACCAGCCCTGACGATACAACGATGCCCTTGATTGTTGAACGCCCTACACCTGAAGTGCCGCCCTTGGCAGAAAAGCCGTTAAAACAACTGACAAGCGTTATAATGATAGCAAAAACAGGGGCTTTCAGAAATCCAACAACAAAGTCTTTGGGGGCAAGTCGGGGATAGACAGCGTTCCAGAAGATCCCGGGGTCAAGTCTGTGGTAGTGTTCTGCCATGTAGGCTGCACTGTGCAGACCGGCAAAGTCTGAAAGGGCAGTCAAGGGCAGGAACATGATGAGAGCGGCAACGAGACGAGGGGTGACCAGCTTGGCTATGGGGTCCGTGCCGAAAGCGCGGAGCGCATCAATTTGTTCAGAAATCTGCATGGCACCCAGTTCTGCTCCGTTTCTTGAACCGAAACGGGCGGAGAGCATAAGGCCCATGAGCAGTGGGCCGAGCTCGCGGATGACTGAGAGCGAGGTCGAGCGCCCCAGCATGGTTTTTGCTCCAAAATCTTCAAGCAGGTTTCCAACCTCAATGGCCAGGAGAGCACCAATAGAGATGGCGCTCACCATCACAATGGGGAGCGAGTCAGCCCCGCATATTTTCGCCTGGTCAAGCACATCCCTCCAGTAGCGTTTCGCTTTTGGTAGAGCAACAAAAGCCCTCATAGAAAACCAGAAGAACTCCTGCATGGTGAAGAAAAAAACTTTCAACTCCAGAACAAGTTTTTCCTGAAGCATCCGGGTTAACTTCAGAGCGCCGGCAGGAGGATGTTGAGTGTTCATACGTGTAACAGTCGGCTTTTCATTTTTGCGACCCACTCGCAGGGTATGGTGACTTTGCCAAAAAGATCGTCATCTCTTTCCCTCATGCCATGATAGTCTGATCCTCCCGAAAAAAGCAGAAAGTACTCGTTGGCAATTTCACGATAGTAGTTTTGGCGATAAGCATCGTGAGAGGGGTGGACAATTTCAATGCCATCAAGACCGAAGGTAATCAACTGTTTCAACGTTTCGTCAGGCACATTTTGCGCGGGATGGGCAAGAAAAGAGAGTCCCGACGCCTTGTTGATGAGGCTTATCACATCCGCAGGATGTGTCTCAATACTTTTTACATAAGCAGGGCTATGTGATCCGAGATATTTGCTGAACGCTTCACTGAAACTTTTCACATAACCGACCTCCTGAAGCACGGCGGCAATGTGAGGGCGTCCAACACTCCCATTCTGAGCTTTGATGATAATCTGTTCAATTCCGATCTTTACCCCCATTTTGGCCAACTTACTCACCATGCGCTCAGCTCTTTCGGTGCGCAGATGACGGCAGTGGTCCAGATACCCCTTCAGCTCTGAATGGTGATAATCTAAAAAATAACCAAGGACATGTATATCATATCCATTGTAGGTCGAGCTCATCTCTACACCGGGAATAAGCTCAATACCTCTCTCCAGGGCTAATGGCTTTGCTTTGTCAATACCTAAAACAGAATCATGATCAGTAATGCTGATGGCTTTCAATCCGGCAACTGCTGCTTTTTCTACAATTTCTGCCGGTGTAAAAATTCCGTCGGAACATTTCGTGTGTATGTGTAAGTCTGCTTTTCCAAGGCCATTATGCCCTACGCCTGAGACGCTGTATGGCACGGCTGAATGATTAATAAGTTAATTTAGCTTGCCTCTATTATAAGAAATTTTTTCGGGCCGTTCCTGCAGAAAACAGAATTATTTTTCGGGGTTAAAAGTTGACTTGCGGCTTGTTTGCTTACGGTTGCAGTACCCCGGTGAAAAGAAGGTAAAGAACGCCGATTCCAGCCATCAGTCTGTAAAGAATAAAGATGGTTGTTGTATGACCTTTGAGATAGTTGAGCAGAAAAGCAATTGCTGCATAGCCAACAATACCTGCCACAAGAGTTGCCACTGCAAGAGTGGTTGCGCTTTCGGGAGATGAGGAGATATTTCCCCATGTTTTATAGAGTTGCAGAATTGCAGCCGCAAAGACAGAGGGGAGTGAGAGCAGAAATGAGAACCGCGCCGCTGCTTCACGGGAGAGATGAAGAAAAAGTCCTCCGGTGATGGTGACACCCGAGCGTGATGAGCCCGGTATCAGTGCAATGCTTTGTACCAGGCCAATCACCAGTGCCTCTTTCCATCCAATATCCTCCATTGATTTTAGAGACATCCCCATCTGAAGCCGTTTTTTTATTTTTACTTCAGCAACCGAGAGAAGAAGGGCAAGGCCGATGAGTGCCCCGCTGACCCAGTAGAGCGATCTGAGGCTGGTTTCAATCTCGGTTTTAAACAAAAGGCCGAAGATCACAATTGGCAGCGTTCCGGCAGCAATCATCCATCCCATTTTTGCCTCGGCGGTAGCAAGGGGTTTGCCTCTCACTATGCCATCAAAGAATGCCTTGCTGATGACCACAATGTCATTTCGGAAATAGAGAATGACGGCGACAAGAGTGCCGATCTGAACTATAGCGGTAAAGGAGGCTCCAGGGTCATCCCAACCAAACAAAGCGGGAATAATTCTGAGATGTGCCGAACTGCTGATTGGCAGGAACTCCGTCAGTCCCTGAGCTATACCGAGAAGAATCGCTTCAACAAGAGTCATACAGGTGTGTTTGAGGCGGTTTGCGAAATATTCTGCTCTTCAAGTATTTCCCGGAGGCTGGCGATGGCTTTCTGTACGGCAAGAGAGCGGTGGCTAAGGCTGTTTTTTTCTGCCATGCTCATCTCTGCGTATGTTTTACCTGTAGAATCAACCAGAAAAAGGGGGTCATAGCCAAATCCTTCGTCACCTATTGGCTCGACGGTGATGGCTCCATAAACAATTCCGTCAGCAGTTTTTTCAAAGAGGTGTGTGCCATCTCCTTGTAGAGCGGGGAGTGCCCCTTTCATGGCAAGAACGGTTCTGAACCGGGCACTCCGCTCTGTAATGCCGGTCATGCAATGCAGTAGGTGGTTGATATTATCTTTATAGGTTGGCGATTGACCTTCAGCCATTGGAGCGTATCGCGCTGAATAGATGCCCGGCGCGCCATTCAGGCTGTCAACCTCAAGGCCGGTATCGTCTGCCAGTGCTATCATGAAGGGAAAGCGTTCAGCAAGAAGATCAAAAATAGCTCGTGCCTTCAGGAGTGCATTTCCCTCCAGTGTCTTTTCGGTCTCATCAATTTCAATTTCTCTACCAAGTTCATGGAGGGCAGAGACCCTGAACAGGGGTGAAATGCTCTCAAGCAGCGGACGAAGCTCCTTTACCTTGTCGCGGTTGCTTGTTGCAAGGATGATCGTAATCTGGCTGTTTGCAGTGTTACTCATAATCGTTATGTGATAATTTGGATCATCTCCCTGATCGCTGCATCCAGGCCAGTCCAAACGGCACGGGCAATAATGGCATGCCCGATGCTTACCTCCTCTATTTCTGTGATTTGCCTGAATGGCGCAATGTTGAGATAGTTCAGCCCATGGCCAGCGACGACCTTCAGACCGATGCTCCTGGCATAGATTGCGGCCTTGTGGATTCTTTCGAGTTCAAGCTCCTGCTCCACGCCCTGTTTCAGTGCGTAGAGCCCGGTGTGCAGCTCCACCATATCAGCGCCAGCCTCTGCCGAAAGGTCGATTGCCTTTTTCTCCGGTTCAATAAAAAGACTTACCTCTATTCCGGCAGGTTTGAATGGTTTGATATATGCCAGCAGTACTTCAAAATGTCGGCCAATGTCAAATCCCCCCTCAGTAGTAAGCTCCTCCCTCTTTTCGGGCACAAGGGTGATCAGCTCGGGCCTTGTTTTCAGAGCGATCTGTTGCAGCTCGGTCGTCATAGCCATTTCAAGGTCAAGCTTTGTGGTTACGGCTTTCCGAAGTCTTGCCAGATCGTCATCCTTGATGTGTCGTCGGTCCTCACGCAGGTGGCAGACAATACCTGCAGCTCCGCACTGTTCAGCCAGCAGGGCGGCAGCAACCGGGTCAGGCTCCTGTTCGCCCCTTGCATTTCGCAGAGTGGCAATATGGTCAATGTTAACAGCTAATCTCATAAATAGAAAGAGGTGAATGGTACGTACAAACGACTTCACTTTGTGGCGAAGCATGGCCAACAAAAGTCTTGTAATCGAAAGTAATAAAAAAATAGTGGAATAGGCAAAAATGGCGTACACAATTTACCTGTACGCGCTGAGGTTTTACAAGCCACCCTCTGCTTTGTCAGGAGAGGGTGGCGCGGCAGGGGGATCAGCCAAGATTTCTCTCAGCACTCCAGAATTTAATCGATTGGTCGTATGACGGAGACAATGCCTCTGACCTGGTTCATCTCATATCCTGTTGCCAGATCTTTTGGATAGAGCTCTTTCAGCTTCGCCTTGACTTCCGGGGTGATGTTTTCATCCTTGCCGTGGCAGAGCAAGCACTCTTTGCCAGTCTTTAAACCCTTGGCATATCTGAAGTACTGTTTTTTATTGACCTTGACGATCTCACCTTTCTCCATGACGGCATCAGGGTTGGCTGCAAGCTCCTTTTCAAAGCCTTTTATGGTTTTTGTTTCCCATTTGTCAGCTTTAGCCGCAGTGTTTCTGTTCTTGAGACTGACTCTTTTGATATTCCAGCCGGTTTTCTCACTTGCAGCCTTTGCCATAGCAGGGGCCAAGGTACTGCACACTTCGATCGCTTTTACCGGACCGTTGTTTGTAATTTCAGTGACCAGAAGAGCTTTTAACTTCCCTGGCATCGGGTCAAGCACCTCTTTGGTGGATTTCAATAACTCAGGGAGTCGGTCGCTTTCGTTCTTTTCAACACCAGCGTAAGTGGTTAAGGGGAAAAGGGTTAATGCAATCAATACTATTTTCTTCATGGTTTTTGTTTCCTGGGTTGTGTGGTTATTGTGCTCTTGATTAGTAAAAAACAGTGCCTATTATAAACATATGATCAATAATATAGTGAAAAAGTTTGATCACGCGGAAAATTTTGATGTCAGGGCAATGGTATCAAAAAAATCAGATAAGTGATGTGACAAGGAGTGGTTGATAGAACCTGATACAAGCTGTTCGAAAAGCAATATTTTTTACGGATCTTTTTGGCTTTTTTTATCAATAAAGCTTTCGTGCTTTCTGCGTTTGTGTTCCGTTCGTAATGGGAATTTTCTGTTACTCATTTTAATAAATTACGTTAACCATAAATATGGAAGTTTTCCCCTTGAAAAAGCGTATCTTCTGTCGTCCGAAAAAGCCTCTATTCCATTACGAAAGCATAATCAAAGGGGAGAGAAACCCAGAACAAAAACAACCTTGCTTGTGATCCAGGCAGCAAACCCGTCACAGTAGAGAGGTTGGCCAGAACTATAAACGAATACTTGTGGTAGAGCAGAATGGCCTCAGAAGGCAGCAGTGGCAAAATTGTTTAATAAAAAGGAGTTTGAAATGAAATCCAATCGTGTTCTCATAACCATATTCCCATTGATGGTTATGGTATCCATTGCACTCGCCACTTGCGGCTTTGGACGCACACGCGCCAGCGGAAAAACCAGAGTTGGTCTTTCCTTCTCTGATTTCGCAACTGAACGCTGGAAGAAAGAAGATGTTTTGATGCGCAAATTGCTTGAAAAAAAAGGCTACGAGGTTATTTCTGCCGAAGCTGGCCATGACGTGAAACTGCAGAATGAGCAGATCGACAACATGGTCAGCCAGGGAGTCAAGGGTTTGATTGTAATCGCTGAAGATGGCGATGCCATCATCACCTCAGTGGATAAAGCCGCTGCTGCTGGTGTGCAGGTTATCGCTTACGACCGCCTGATCAAGAGCTCCAGAATCGCAGCATACCTTTCCTTCGATAACGTAGAAGTGGGACGCCAGCAGGCGCTGGGAGTTATGACAGCTCTCGGACTTCCCGGAAGCACCAGATGGAAGAAAGACAACCCCGCCAAAGTCGTTCAACTCGCTGGTTCCCCCACCGACAACAACGCCACCCACTACACCAAGGGTCAGACTGAAGTTCTGCAACCATACGTTGACCGTGGCGTGATCAAAATTATTGCCCGGCAAAGCGTTGAGAACTGGGATCCTGCCAATGCGCTCAAATTGATGAAAAACATCCTTACCGCGCAAAAGAATAAAGTTGATGCAGTCGTCGCTTCCAATGACGGCACCGCCCTTGGTGCTCTGCAAGCCATGAAAGCTCAGGGCTTGGCTGGCAAGATCCCGATCTCCGGTCTGGATGCCACTGCTGAAGGCAGCAACAGCATCGTTAAGGGTGAGCTCACCGTCACCATCCTCAACGATATCCGAAACCTTTCCCCGTTAGCGATTGAGGTGATGGACAAGTTGCTGAAAGGCAAGGCTGTTTCAGGCATGAAGAATTTCCCTCTCGCTGAATTGACCGTTGACCCTGCCAGGAGAGGCAAAGTTCCCTGGGTATTCCTTGAAGTCCGGCAAGTCAACAAGGACAACGTGTACGATCTCGTCGTCAAGAGCGGTTTCCAAACCTACGATGATGTCTATCGCGACATCCCTCAAGCTCAGCGACCTCCAAAGCCCTGATTGCTCCCCGTTTGTTTGTCTTTCTCGGTCTCAAAAAAACTGGAGACCGGGAATTTCACTTGATGGTACTGTAAAGAACGTTGGAGCAGATTTTATTTGGCAGTCCTATGGACTCGTTTCAAATTGAACCCGGTAACAGCACCAGGATTGTTGCCGGGAAAAGAACTTCAGTTATTATCGAATGATATATCTTCATAAATTCAATGTGAGCCAGTTTCAATCTACGCGTCTGCAGGGGGCGCGACACATCCAAGGTCAATGGCAGCTCGCACGTCATTTGTTTCAATCGGGATAGGGGACGGCCAGAAACAACCATAGCCACGCAAACGGGAGCAGTTGGGATTTCTAAGCTGCCTGCACGGCAGTGAACATCCAGCAAGTTTCGCGTATAACACAAACTAATTTCTAAGCTGCCTGCACGGCAGTGAACTCATTAATCAAGATCATTGCACTCGATACAGGTTTCTAAGCTGCCTGCACGGCAGTGAACGAGGTCTGCCCCTCTGAGGTCTGCCTTTGTGATTTCTAAGCTGCCTGCACGGCAGTGAACGAGATTGTGCATATCGGCATTACAGATAATCCTTTCTAAGCTGCCTGCACGGCAGTGAACAAAGAGAGTATTGCGAACTCACTACTCAAGATTTTCTAAGCTGCCTGCACGGCAGTGAACGATTGATTACGGCAACAGTATGCTCAAGAGTTCTTTTCTAAGCTGCCTGCACGGCAGTGAACAGCAGACATCGATCGATGTCGAGGCGATTGTGATTTCTAAGCTGCCTGCACGGCAGTGAA
>CAIOLC010000254.1 GCA_903859055.1 uncultured Chlorobiaceae bacterium
AGAGAAAGATCTTGATGGCTGCATATTCGCGGTTCGGTCCGCCCCAGATACCAATCAGGAAGTACATCGGAAGCAGCATCACCTCCCAGAAGACATAGAAGAGGAAGAAATCGAGGGCAACAAAGCAACCCATCATGGCGGCACCAAGCAGGTTGTACAGAATAAAGTAGCCCTTCACCTGCTTCTGGATGGTCCAGCTCGAGAGCACACCGATGGCTGAGACAAGAGCGGTAAGAATAACCATGGTGATGGAGATGCCATCAACACCGACGAAGTACTCAATGTTGAGCGGGCCGAATCCGGCAAGATCGAGGTTGATCCAGGGAAGCCTCTCCACATACTGGAAAGAGCCGAGCGGGCTGCCTCCGGGCCCCGCAGTGATTCCAGGAAGAGAGGGGTTATAACCTCTCCAAATCACAACTGCCAGCACTCCCTGGGCAAGCGCCGCAAGCAGTGAAACAATTCTGATGATCTGCTTTTGCGATGACGGCACGGCAAGAATAATCAGACCGGCGATGATAGGCAGAAAAACAATTAAACTCAGCATGTTCCGTATCTGTAAGTTTTCTGATTGAAAGTAAATCTCGGTAAATCTCTCTTAATGGATCATTCGTGTAACGTAAAAGACAAAGTAACCAAAGACAGCGAGAAGAAGCATCACAATATAGCTCTGCACCTTTCCTGTCTGTAATTTTCGCAGCACCGCCCCCGTGGTGTTGACCGTAAAGGCTGTAAAATTCACTGCCCCGTCAACAACATGTTTATCGAAACCGCTGTTGAGGAAGGCGAACTTCCTGACAAGCGTGGCAACGCCATTGACGATGCCATCAACAATATTGATGTCGAACCAGGTGAAGATTTTTGCGAGCGCCATGGAACCCTTAATAAAGGTGGCATCATAGATCTCGTCCCAGTACCACTTGTTGAGAGAGAAGAGGTAGAGCGGCCTGATGGCAAGAGCTGTTTTGTCGGGGTCGATAATGCCGAAGACATAGACAATAAGGGCAAGAGAGACTCCGAGCAACACCATCGCGCTGGAGATGTAGATTGCCGTGTAGTGGGCCGCATGGCCTGCGTGAATAATTTCAGCCTGTCGAGGGTCCGGGTAGGTGTGGATGCCCTTCTCTTCGCCATGGGAAGCGGCGGCTACCCCATGCACCCCTGCTGCCGGAGCTGCGGACTCGCCGTGAGTTTCAGTCGTTGCTGCTACAGCGGCATGAGCTGGAGCTGCCACACCGCCAAGGAGCGCACCCTTCTGGGGGTTTGCCGCACCGACAACAGTTGCCGGAGTTGGAATCATCTTCATGAACCACCCCCTGGCACCGTCAAGCGGATCGGGAGAATAGACAAAGAAGAGGGAGAGTGCTGCAAGAATCACCAGCGGTGCCCTCATGTTCCAGGGCACCTCATGAATACCATGATCCTCCTGATGGAGGTCGTGAGCGTCATGGCCGCCGTGCGCCGCATGGGCATCGTGGCCGTGATGGTGATCGTCGGCAGGTTTGAGATGAGCACGGTTTTCACCGAAGAAGACAAGCCATATCTGGCGCCCCATGTAGAAGGCGGTGAGCATGGCAGAAAAGAATCCCAGCACTGGAATGAGGTAAAAGATACCCCCACCCTCAACATTGGCAAAGCCGATGGCTCCTGCAAGAATGGCATCCTTGCTCAAAAAGCCGCTGGTCAGTGGCAGGCCGGCAAGGGCGAGCGTTGCAAGGGTAAAGGTGGCAAAGGTCCAGGGCATCTTTTTGCTAAGGCCGCCCATCCAGCGCATATCCTGTTCGTGATGCGTGGCGTGAATAATGGCACCCGAGCCAAGAAAGAGACAGGCTTTAAAGAAGGCGTGCGTCACCAGATGGAAAAGTGCTGCCGAATAGGCTCCAACTCCAAGCCCAAGAACCATGTAGCCAAGCTGCGAAACCGTCGAGTAGGCAAGAACACGCTTGATATCGTTCTGGGTGATGGCAATGGTTGCGGCCATGAAGGCGGTGCAGGCACCGATAAAGGCGATCACATGGAGTGCATCGGGGGTCAGCATAATAAAGATGCGGGCAACAAAGTAGACCCCTGCGGCAACCATGGTGGCAGCATGGATAAGGGCTGAAACCGGCGTCGGACCCTCCATAGCATCAGGAAGCCAGACATGGAGAGGAAACTGCGCCGATTTACCGACGCAACCCATAAAGAGAAGAATACCAGCCGCAGTGAGCCAGCCGTTGGAGAGACCGAACTTGCCTGCTGCCAGGTTGGCGTAGATCTCCTGGAAACTGAAGGTGTGAAACTGGGAGTAAAGAATAAGAATACCGAGCCACATGCCGATATCGCCCACACGGTTGGCAAGAAAGGCCTTTTTCTGGGCATCCGCCGCACTCTGCTTTTCAAAAAAGAAGCCGATAAGCAGATATGATGAGAGGCCGACCAGCTCCCAGAAGATGTAGATCGAAAAGAGGTTATCGGAGAGGACAATACCGAGCATCGAGAAGGTGAAGATACCCAAAAAGGCGAAATAGCGACCATAATTCTTGTCACCCTTCATATACCCGGTGGAGTAGAGATGGACAAGAAAACTGATGAGCGTCACCATCGCCAGCATGATGGAGGTGAGATTATCGATCACAATACCCATCTTGATCTGGAGCGGACCGACACCTGGAACCGTGCCGAGGTCAATCCAGGTAAAGTCCCACGCCACCCTGAATGCTGGATCGTAGGCCTGAACCACCACCTGCCAGAAGATGGTGGCAGAGATGGCAAATGCCGTGCCGAGAATACCCACCCCTACAAAATCGCCCCTGCGCGGCAGTTTGCGATTGAAAAAGATGAGGATGACAAACGAGAGCAGCGGCAGCAGCAGTACGACTATTGATAACTGAATGAAACTGTGCATGGTCTATTGACTGGTTACACGGAAAATAATAAAATCTCTTACTCTTTCAGGCTGTCGATACTCGATACATCAACACTCTTGAAAATCTTGTAGATGTTGATGATAATGGCAAGGGCAATGGCCGCCCCCGCCGCCGCTATAACTATAACAAAAAGGGCAAACATCACCCCCTGCATTCCGCCATTAAATTTTGAAAATGCGAGAAAATTGATGTTGGCGGCATTTAAAATAAGCTCGACACCCATCAGCACCACAATGGCATTCTTCCGCGTCATAACGGCAAAGAGACCGAAACCGAGCAGCAGCGCTGATATGGTGAGATAGTGGTTGAGCCCTATGGTTGTCAACTGATCCATTGTTGTAAGAGGCATAGTGTTCATGAGTTCCCTTTGTTGTCGAAACGAGCCAGAAATGCGGCACCGATCAGCGCTGCCAGCAGCAGGATTGAGACCATCTCAAAGGGGAGAGCGTAGTGCGACATGGTCTCGAATCCAACAAGCTCCACAATGCTGCCTTGAAGCGTTTTCCCTGAGATTTTCCAGCCGGGTGAGGCCGAAAAGGTGTAGAGCATTCCACCGGTGACACCCAGCAGAAGAAGTGCCCCAAAAAAAAGATTGGAGACTTCACTTTTCTGACCAGGGATCATGATGCTGTTGGTAAACATGACACCGAAGAGAAGGAGCACAAGAATGCCTCCCACATAGACAACCACCTGGGTGACAGCAAGAAAGTCGGCACTGAGAAAGACGTAGAGCGCCGCAACCCCGAAAAAGGTGAAGAGCAGCGAAAAGGCCGAATAGATCACATTGCGCGTCAACACCACAAAGGCTGCAGAGCCGACGGTGAGGGCTGCAAAGAGATAAAAGATGACCGTATACGTTGAGTTACTCATAGTGTTGTAATAGTATCAGTTTTCCGCCGGCTTTTTCTCTTTCTCAGCCTGCGCTTTAGCCTGTATCTCAGCAAGTTTTTGACGTTTTGCCTCCGCCTCGAGACGGGTGAGGTTCCCGAAGTGGTAGAGCAGGTTGCTCCGGTCAAATTCTGAAAAGTCGGCAACCGGGGTGTGGGCAAGGCACTCTGTCGGGCAGACGCTGGCGCAGATTCCGCAGGTCATGCACTTTGCCACATCAATATCAAAGCGAGGAATCCAGAAACGCTTCTGCTGTCCATCTTTGGTCTTTCCGCATGAAGCGATGTCATCCGGGGCCGCCTTGATAGTTTCGATGGTGATGCAGCCGATGGGACAGGCACGATCGCACTGCCCGCAGCCGATACAGTTGTCGATATCGTTATAGAGACGATAGCGCCCGTTCGGCGGAGTTGGAATGGTCTCATGCGGATATTGCAGGGTACAGAGACCATCGACCTGGCGGAAATAGTCGACATCATCAACACCGGCATCACCTTTACGATGCACCGCATTGAAGAAATGCCTCAGGGTGATACCCATACCGGCTGCAATGGTGACTGCACCGTTTTTTATATTCCCGAAATACTCACTCATAATCTCTGGCTCATTTCAAATTCAGGCATTAACTGTTTTCTCTCTTCTGCTGCATTACCATCAAGGCAGATAAATTTCCCAGATCGCTGTCAGCACAAAGCTGACAAAGGCAAACGGTGTCAGAACTTTCCAGCAGAGGTACATCAACTGATCGACCCTCAAACGGGGAAGCGTCCAGCGAAGCCACATCTGTACAAAAATAAAGAAGAACCCTTTCATGATCATCCAGAAAGCACCCCATACCGGACCGTTTGTCCAGGTGTTGAGGGCCAAAGAGCCAAGATTCGGCAGTGGTGAGTTCCAGCCACCAAGAAAGACAACCGAGATGATTGCGGAGACCATAAACATGCTGCCATACTCCGCAAGAAAAATAACAGCAAATTTCATCCCCGAGTATTCAGTAAAATAACCCGCCACCAGCTCCGACTCCGCCTCAGGAATATCGAAGGGCGCACGGTTGACCTCTGCCAGGGAGGCGATAAAGTAGATAAGGAAAGGGAGCCAGGCAATTGGCGAGTGGAAGAGATAGAAGTGGGCAAAGCCGTAGGAGCCCGACTGCAAAACATTGATCTGCTGCATGTCGAGGGTGCCTGCCATCATGGCACCGCAGAGCAGGGCCAGTGCTGCAGGAATTTCGTAACTGACAATCTGCGCCACACTACGAACCGCGCCGTAGAGAGACCACTTGTTGTTGGAACCCCAACCTGCGGCAAGAATACCGACCACCTCGATGGCGACAATGCCTATCGCGTAATAGAGTCCGACATTGAGGCTTGCTCCTATAAAGGCGGGGCTGAACGGAAGCACCGCGTAGGCCATGAAGGAGCCGACAAAGAGAATTCCCGGGCCGATAACAAAGAGAAAGCGGTCGGCTGAGGTTGGGAGAATATCCTCCTTCTGGATCAGCTTCAGGATATCGGCAATGGTCTGAAGAATACCCCATTTGCCAACCTCCATCGGACCAAGACGATCCTGCATGAAGGCAGAGATCTTGCGCTCGCCGTACACTCCGTAGGTAAGGGAGTAGAGAGCAATAAAGACGAGCGGAATTGCGGCAAGAATAATCAGACCGAGAGGGAGACCCAGAAGATGGAAGCCGACCAGTGCTTCAGACCAGGCATTGAGACTGTTACCCATAAGAAGAGGGATGCTGAATTGAGATAATGCGGTTGTGCTCATCGGTCAACCTCCCCAAGCACGATATCAATGCTGCCGATAATGGCGACAAGATCGGGGATAAGCTGCCCCTTTGAGAGATCTTTCATGGCCGAAAGGTTGACAAAACAGGAGGAACGCGCTTTGCAGCGAACCGGTTTGGTGGACTTTCCATCACTTTCGATATAGAAGCCTAGCTCTCCCCGAGGATTTTCGGCACGGGAGTAGACCTCGCCAGCTTTTGGCCGAATACGCTTGGGAATGGCCGAACGGGAGTTGAACCCTTCGGAAGAGGGCATTTTATCAAGACACTGTTCGATAATCTTCAGGCTCTCCTCCATTTCGAGGGCACGAACAAGGTGGCGGGAGAGACAGTCGCCAATAACCGAGTTTTTGCCATCAGGAACGGCAACGTTAAAGTCGAGCTCAGGATAGATGGAGTAGGGGTCATTCCGACGCAGATCCCACTTGACACCTGAACCGCGACGCATGGGGCCCGACCAGCCATAGTTGATGGCCACCTCTGCCGGCATGATGCCGATGCCGTATGTACGTTTGAGAAAGATCTCGTTTCCGGTCAAAAGATTCTGGAGCTCAACGGTTTTTGGCCTGAAGTAGTTGACAAACTCACGCACTCTTTTTGAAAAATCGGTTGGCACATCGTTAGCAAGGCCACCAATCCATATATAGTTATAGAGCATTCGCGCCCCCGATGCCCACTCAAGAAGACCAAGAATAATTTCGCGGTCACGAAAGCAGAAGAGAAAGGGGGTAAAGGCACCAAGGTCAATACCATAGGTTCCGATGGCAACAAGATGCGATGCAATTCTGTTCAGCTCGGCAACAAGAACCCTGATAAACTCTACCCTGCGTGGAATTTCAAGATCAAGAAGCTTCTCAACGGCCATGGCGTAGGCAAATTCGCTGTTCATGCCGGAGAGATAGTCGAGGCGGTCGGTATAAGGGACAATTGCGGGGTAATCGACATTTTCACAACACTTTTCAAAACAGCGGTGGAGATATCCCAGACAAGGGATCGCCTCGGTAATCACCTCTCCGTCAGTCAGACACTCCAGTTTGAGCACTCCGTGCGTCGAAGGGTGCTGTGGGCCCATGGCAAGCACCATCTGCTCGGTGGCAAGATCTTTTTCAAGAATGACGAGCTTGTCGCTTTTTCGGGTAACCCTGACAGATCCCTGTCCGACTGTATCTAATTCCTGCATACTGTGAGCTGCTTAGACGATTGAAAACACTGTTAGTAGGGTACCTTGATACCGTGATAGCTTTGCTGGACCTTGTAATCTTTCAGTAATGGATGGCCCTCCCAGTCGTCGGGGCAGAGAATTCGCCGCAAATCGGGATGGCCGGTAAAGGTGATGCCAAAAAGATCGAAAACCTCTCTCTCATGCCAGTTGGCGGTGTGCCAGAGGCAGGAGAGGCTTGGAAGAGAGCCGCCGGTGCGGTCACACTTCAGCTTCACAGCCACTTTATGACCAAGAAGTGCCAGTGACTCGAAATTACAGATAATGCCCACTTTATTCTCTGCCGGATAGTCTGCGCCGGTAAGGCAAGCCATGGAGTTGAACTTGAGTTTTGCATGGTCGCGCATAAAGAGGGCTATCTCAACCCATCGACCGGTAGCAACAACCTCAAAGAACGGCATGGTCTCATTGGCATCGAACGCCGAAACCGCTGCGCCGAACTGCTCCTGGATAACCCTGTATGCCGCAGCGCTCTCCTGTACTGACTGCGAAACTGCCTTTCCTTCTTCCATCTGAGAGTAAACCTTATAAGTTGATTAAGCCTGAACCACCTGCCGCTCCCGCTCAACAAAAGAGCGAGGATCGAGAGCCTTCTCTTCGAGCTTCTTCAGTGCATCAGAACGGGATAGACCAATCTGCTCCATCCGTATCAGCTCCTGCACCTTCATCAGTCCACCGATAAGCGCCTCAGGCCTTGGAGGACAGCCTGGCACATAGACATCGACGGGAATAACACGATCAACACCTTTCAGAACATGGTAGCCATGCTCCCAGTAGGGGCCGCCACAATTTGAACAGCTTCCCATGGAGAGTACATAGCGCGGTTCTGGCATCTGCTCATAGAGGCGAATAACCCTTTCGGCCATCTTCATGGTTACCGTACCGGCAACAATCATCAGATCGGATTGACGGGGGGAAGAACGGGGAAAAATACCAAAACGCTCAAGATCGTAATTGGAGGCGTTGGTGGCCATCATCTCAATGGCACAGCAGGCAAGACCGAAACCCATCGGCCAGAGCGACGAAAGTCGAGCCCAGTTCAAAACATTGTCAACTGATGTCACCAGGAGGTTGTGTCTTGTTATTGCGGCATCATGTAAACCCATAACGATCTATTGAATGGTGAATGATGATGATTTTGCTGAGGGGGCATCCGGCATCTTCGGCATGGTTGGCACATTCGGGGTTGGCCTTACCCAGTCGAGGTCGCCCTTGACCCAGGCATAAGCGAGACCGAGTATCAGAATCCCTGCAAAGACAAGCGCCTCAACAAGAGCAAACGCTCCGAGCTGCTTGAAAACGGTTGCCCAGGGGTAGAGAAAAACCACCTCAACATCAAAGATGATAAAGATAAGAGCCACAACGTAAAACCTGATATTGAACTTTACCCAGGCACTTCCAACAGCCACTTCGCCACATTCGTAGGTTGAGTTTTTGGCAGGGTTAGGCCTTCGCGGACGCAGCATACGGGCGGTAAGAAATCCACCGGCGACAAAAACTATACCAAGGGAAAGAAAGACAAAAACATTACCAAAATTACTCAGTGTCTGATCCATGGAGCACCATTTTCTTGTTTAATCCCGGGCCAACATGCCTGAAAATGACTCCTTGTTGAAGAAGAGGAGAGCATCTTGCAGGTGCGCAAGTATATAAAAAAAATTTCTTTGAACACAGAAAAAAAATCCTCTCCGAACCTTGCCCTTTTCTCTTTTTTTCGTTCCGCTGCAATTTAATCTTTTTTTAAGGTAAAAATAATTTTATGAGCCATTCATCCTCTTTTACCATTAATTTTTTTACCTGAAGTGTTAAAAACCCTCACGAACAGAACGGTTGCCAGCAGTGTCAGGAGAGCGCAAACTATAAACGTGGACTGCCAGCCGATCAGTAAGGCAATGGGATTACCAAAAAGAGCGATAATAACCAGCCCGATGATTGGAGACCAGGCGATACCAAGCAGAGAGCGGAGAGTGTGTTTCATCAACCGCTTTCTGCTCTCTGCATCAGGAATAAGTTTCATGGTGTGTCAAAAAAAAGGGTTCCGATCTGTTCAGCAAGTGCTGCATCAAGGGTTTTCAAAAGTTCATACTCCCGTTGTAAACCTTTCATATCACCCCGGGCAAGATAGTATAAGGCTAATTTGCTGTGAGGTTCCGGATTTTCAGGTTCAAGCTCAAGTGCTTTTTCAAACGTCTCCTTTGCCTTGTCGAACTCTCCAAGGTCAATATAGATATCTCCCAGAACACAGTAAATTTCTGTATATCCGGGATCAATCTCCAGCCCTTTTGCAAGGGTTTTCAGGGCATCCTCCTCTTTGCCAAGCATAAACTGCACAAATCCAAGCTGTTTGTAGGCATCAAGAAAGTCTCTGTCGAGAGCAATGGTTTTCAGCAGGTCGCAGGCCGCTTTCCGGTAGCTTCCCAGAGAGATGCTGGTGACTGCACGGGCATAGAGCACTTCAGGATTGCGACGCTGCACCTCAAGGCAACGGTTGAGCAGCTCCAGAGCCTCGCCATGGCGCTGCTCAACGAGTGCAATCAGCGCCTCTTCATACTGTTGCTGCGAAAGGTCAGATTTTTCTCTCTCTTGTACCATCTTCTCTTTGATCATTACTGTTGAGCCTCAAGGTGCTCCGTGGCACCCTGGAGGTTGTGAAGGGAGTGAAGGGCATTGAGTACCCTCTGTGAAAGCCAGTTGCAAAATTCAGGCGTATCGTTGATACAACGTACATACTGCGACAGAGGAAAGGCTGCCTCCTCAAGTTTTTTGCGGGCATCAAATTCAGTTTCGCTGTTATCGGCAAAAAAGCCCCAGGGAAACATCACCACCCCGTCATACCCTTCAGCCTTGAACTCTGTCAGCGCTTTTTCAATAGTGTCGGCGGTCCACTCCCCTCCTCTTGAGTGGTTAATGCAGCCCTGACGAACATCACGAAAGATATTCTCCGGATCAGCCATAATGGTCTGTTTCATGGCCTCAAAAAAAGCCGTGGTCTCGGCAAGACCCGTAAAAACTGTCGGTTCATTCCCTGCACGATCTTTGACCAGGGTGCCATGAATAACCAGCAGCAGTCCAATTTTCCCCCCTCTCTGCTGCCGTATCTCTTCGGAGATTGATCTGAAAAGGTAATCGGCGTAGAGGCGATGAAGATGCTCATCGTCCCAGAGTTTGCTGAGCACCTTGACCTTGCCAAACATACTCTCTCCATACACATCAATGGCCATCTGGCAGGCCACTCCACAGGAAAATGCTGATTCAACCGGAATCATGGGCACAATGAGAATACCGTCATAATCTTCCTGTAATTCCTGAAGTTTCTCCTCAAGATAGGGTGGAACGAAATAGTATGCATCGGTCACCGTTAGCTCGATGGTTAAGAGAAACTGGCTCCTTGAGGAAGCAAGAGCTTCGCTGAGATGCCTGGTCTGGGCACGGTTAACAGCAAGCAGTGAAGAGCGATAACGGTTGAGTTTCCATTTGATGTAGTGCCGTGTTGAGCGATAATCAGCAATAAAGCAGATCAGTGCTTCAGGTATGGTAACAATCTGGCGGGTTACCGCCCTGAGAATTTTTCTTGAACTTGGCCAGAGGTTCTTTACGGTAACATGCTCAACCTCTCCATAAGTGGTAACAATAACAGCGTACCTTTTTTTTCTCACAAGCATGTCCACCATTTTAACTCAGCATACATCACCAGAAAACCGACAACTCCCCCGACAAGGGTCTGCATGAAGTTATGGGCTTTCAGAGAGATTCTGGACCACATCAGCAGCGGCACAAGAGGCAGAAACCATAATGCCGGGGTGCCAAACTGCATGAAGAGCAGAGCAATTGACGAGGTGAGCGTAAAGAGGTGGATACTGATCTTCCACTGCAAGGTGATCAGGAGAATAAGGATCATGTTGATGGAGTTGAAGAGCAGAATTCCTGTCAGAAGCCTTGGTGCATGAACCTCCTGAATAAATTCGTAACCAAGGGCGTTGACGGCGACAAGCACCAGCAGAGGGAGAAAGCGCTGCTCTCTGAAGGTGATATTGTAATCTGAAATTTTCCCTGTTTTTTTGAGACCCGATATCAGGAGAACCGGAGCAAGTGTGCTCGAAAAAAAGAGCACCATGAGATAGTAGATGCCGTTATGATCGTTTGCAAAGCCCAGCAGAACAACGGCCGCGTAGACTGCAGGAGCAACCGCAACCGGGCTGAAGAGCCATGAAAGAATATTGGCTGCACGATGTACACTGTACGGCATAGGCTCCAAACGTCGATACTCTTGAATATTATAGCGTCATACGCCGCAACTGTTTTTCTAAAGATAGTTTTTATTAGAATAAAAACCACGTATATTATCGACCTGAGGATGCGAGAGTGGTGAAATTGGTATACACGCCAGTCTTAGGAACTGGTGCCGTGAGGCGTGAGGGTTCGATTCCCTTCTCTCGCACTGCTCTTTTGTCAGGAAAAGGTATGCCAAAGTGGCGGAACTGGTAGACGCGCTGGACTCAAAATCCAGTGAGTGAATAACTCGTGTGGGTTCGATTCCCATCTTTGGTACTGTTACTCCGAAAACATTCAACAGAACGTGGAGCCTCTTCGTTATGGACAGAATGTACTCACCCTGGCGTGAAGTGTACATGCAATCCTTCAAGGATGACAAGCCTGCAGCGCAGGATGGGAAGTCGGTTTTTGCCGATATTCCTCCCGAGGAGGATGAGAAACGATTTGTGCTTTACCGGGGGAAGAGATGTTTTATCATCATGAACCTCTACCCCTACAATTGCGGCCATCTGATGGTGATCCCCTATACCCAGACGGCGGACTTTTCGGAACTTGACGGCGAAACAAAACTTGAGGTGATGGAGCTGACCGATCTTTCGATCAGGGCGCTGAAGCTTACCCTGAGACCCCAGGGTTTCAATGTCGGGGCCAATCTTGGCCGAGTTGCTGGGGGCAGTGTTGACAACCACATTCATTTCCATATTGTGCCTCGATGGGAGGGTGACACCAATTTTATGCCGGTGCTCTCTGATGCCAAGGTGCTGAGCAATGATATGACCTCTACCTACCAGAATCTCCGCAGAGCCCTGGCTGAGCTTGCCCCGACCGGGAAGCGGTAGAGCTCTCTGCCACCCATGGAGAGTGTTGCATGCCCCATAAGCAACTCTACGGAGTTTACTCCCTGGCTCGAAGTACCTGATCGATTTGACGGCTCAGGAGAGGTGCGCTGGCAGCTCGTCAAGTCATCCGTTTCCGGCCTGGTGATGCTCAATCCCCGGCCTGACTCCTCTGAAATTGCCTCCCATTATCCCCTGAGCGGGTACGACCCCTATCTCTCGAAAAGGAGTGCCGTCACCCTGAGGGAGAGAGCCCTGATGGCTGCCCGCCTTCTGCTGCTGCACTACAGGGCACATCTCGTCCTGAAAGATGTGCAGAGACCTTACGGAGAGCTTACCATCCTTGAAATAGGGGCATCAACCGGTGAACTTCTGAATGTTTTTCGGCGAAAAGGGGTGCCGGCCAAAAATCTTTACGGTGTTGAGCCTCATGCCCCCTCAGCCCGTTATGCCATGGAGCATGGTCAACTGCATCTCTCACCTTCACTGCCGGAGAGCTACCCTGTCAAATTTGACCGCATTGTGCTGTGGCATACGCTGGAGCATCTTCACGCTCTTCATGAAACGCTGGATGCCGTTGCCAGACTGCTCAAGCCGGATGGCAGGCTGGTGATTACCTTGCCGAATCTTTCGTGCAGGGGTGCGCGACTCTATTGTGAGCACTGGGTCGCCTGGGATGCTCCCCGACATCTCTACCATTTTTTGCCTGATACGCTTTCGATGTTGCTGGAGATGCATGGGTTAACCATTGTCAGGCAGCAACCCTACGCTCCTGATGCTCTCTATAATACGCTCTCCAGTGAGGAACTTGCGGCAAAAGCCTATGGCCGCCCCTTTGGAGCCTGGCATCAGGCCAAAGCGCTTTGCCGGGGAGTTGTTGAGTGCTGCAGAGGAGTGGTTAACCCCGATGAGGCTGAAGGGATAATCTATTGTATCACTCTTCGCCCCAACGCTTTTTCAAGAAGAGTGGTGGCCACAAGATTGTCGTAAACTGCCTGCAGATAGTTGGTCTTGGCGGTGTTCAACTGAAGCTCGGCATCGGTCAGCTCAAGACGGGAGCCAATCCCCTCTTTAAAGCGCAGGGCCGATATGGCAAAGCTCCGTTCGGCAACACCAATCGTTCGCGATTGCACCTCTATTCGTTGTCTCGAATCATCAACATTGGCCATCCTCACCTCAATTTCAGCCCTGATGTTGGCCTTCATATCGTCAAGCCTGGTGCGGGTCTGGAATTGGCTAATTTTTGCCTGCTCAATCTGGGAGTTGATGCGGTACCCGGTAAAAAGGGGCATGGAGAGCTGCAATCCGACGGATGATGAGGTTGGCCAGCGGGAATCAGCAACGCGAACGCCATCATTAAAGGCGGTTTGTGACTCGAGTTTGCCGAAAGCGTTGAGCACCGGATAGTACTCTGCCTTGACGGCATTGATCTTTTCACCCTCAGCCTGTACCTGATAATCGAGCTGGTGAAGCTCCGCTCTCTGGGCAACGGCTTCGCGGTATGCTGCGGCAAGGTCGACCGGAGAGGATGCTGGCGAGCGCTCAAGTTTTCCGGTAAGCAGAAGAGTGGTTTCGGCGGGCAGCCCCATGGCATTTTTCAGCATGGTCATACTGTTCTCCACCCTTTTTTCGCTTCTGATAAGATCGGGGCGAAGATTTTCAACGGAGAGGTAGGCTTTGAGGGTGTCGATATCGGCGGCAACTCCCTGCAGGAACATCGACCGTGTATCTTTTTTGGACTGCTCCCAGCGGGCAATGCTCTGCTGAATGAGTTGATGATGCTCTTTTGCAATCAGTGCATCGAAATAGGAGATTTTTATCGTTGAGATAACCCCTGCTTCGGAGCTGCGGTAGGCTTCGTCGCTCATTTTGCGGACGATGGCGGCAGCCTTGATGCCGGCAAATGCTGATCCGTTAAAGAGTGGCTGGCGAAGATCAAGAGAGGCTCGAACGGCATTATCGGAGCTTATTTCAAGTATTCCGGTTGGAGAAAACGCATTTGGCGGCATCAGCATCACTGATGGCTGCAGCGTTCTGGTATAGGAGAGCCCTGTTGTTATCTGGGGCAAAACATTTGACCAGGTCTCCCTGATCTTCTCCCCTGCCATATCGCGATCAAGGCGGGCGATTTCAAGAGTCCGGCTTTTTTCGAGCCCGATACGCACCGCATCATCAAGCGTGAGCGGGGTGATTTTGGGTGAAGCGGCACCATGCAGCACTGCTGACCCTGAGAGGAGAAGAATAAAAAGTTGAAAAAGGAGGTGGTGCTTGATTCTGTTCATAAAAAGCGCTTGCTTGATGAAAAAAAGATGCCTCCTGCCCCATCGGCAAGGCGGTTGCTCTCCCCAATATACGAAGTGATTGCTGTTTCATCAACAATCATGGCTCGTAACGTTCATGCCAGAGGCGAGTGAGGCGCTCCCTGATATACTTTTCGCGCCCCTCTTCTCCGGGACGGTAGTAGGCTTTTGGCTCTGCCCCTTCAGGAAAATAGTGTTGCGCCACAAAATGGTCGGGGTAGTTGTGAGGATAGCGATACCCTGCGCCATACCCTTCCGCTTTCATGAGTTTTGTCGGAGCATTGCGCAGATGGAGTGGAACGGCAAGATCCTGCATGGTTTTTGCCTCTCTCATCGCCTCGTTGATGCCCTGATAGCTTGCATTGGATTTTGGCGCTGAGGCGAGGTAGGTGACACCCTGGGCCAGATTGATTCGTGCTTCGGGCATACCAATCATGGCTACAGCCTGAAAAACAGAGATGGCAAGGGTTATGGCGTAGGGGTCGGCATTGCCGATATCTTCGCTTGCAAAAATAACCATCCGGCGGGCAATGAATTTTGGATCTTCACCCCCTTCGATCATCCTGGCAAGCCAGAGCAGCGCCGCGTCGGGGTCGGAGCCGCGCATTGATTTGATAAAGGCTGAGATGATGTCGTAGTGGTTTTCCCCCTTTTTATCGTAGAGGGGCGCTTTGTGCTGCAGGGCCGCTTCAAAGAGGGCACGATTCAGCACTTTTGGGGTTGCATCTTTCGGCAAAAGGGAGATCGCCGCCTCGACGGCGTTCAGTGCCTTTCGGGCATCCCCCCCTGAAAACTGCAATAAAAAATCAAGGTCGCTTATCTCAACGGAATGCTCCCCGAGTTGAGAGTCCTCCCTGAGCGCACGCTGAATGACCGCCTCAATATCGCCGGAGCCAAGGGGTTGAAGCGTGTAGACCTGCATTCGGCTCAGCAGTGCTCCGTTCACCTCAAAAGAGGGATTTTCGGTGGTGGCTCCGATAAGGGTGATGATACCCTGTTCAATGGCATGAAGGAGGGTATCCTGCTGTGTTTTGTTAAAACGGTGAATTTCGTCGATAAAGAGGATGGTTCGCTCCCCTCTCTCTCTCGCTTTTTCAGCATTATCGAGCGCTTTGCGCACATCCTTGACGCCGGAGTCGATGGCCGAGAGCTGCTCGAAACGGCACTGCAGTGATGCAGCACAGATCACCGCAAGAGTGGTTTTTCCTGAGCCGGGAGGGCCCCAGAAGATCATGGAGGGCATCTGCCCGCTGGCAATAAATTTACGGAGCGGACCGTCACGGCCGACGAGGTGCTGTTGACCGGCAATATCGTCGAGGCTCCGGGGACGAACTCGCTCGGCCAGTGGCTGAAACGTGATGCCCTTCTCAGCAGCAGGAGGAAGAGAACCGAAAAGATCGGACTGCATGTTCTCCCTGGCCCTCATCAAAATCCCTGCTGGAGCATCCACTCCTCGGTAAGTTTTGAGCTTGCAGGCGCGATTGTTGCCAGGCTGCCAAGCTGACGAGCCACATATTTGCCGAGAATATCGAACTCAAGGTTCACTCTGCTTCCTGCTTTCAGGTTATTGATGGTGGTATGGGCAAAGGTAAAGGGAATAATGGCCACGGCAAAAGAGCCCGGCTCCAGTTTTGCCACCGTAAGACTGATGCCATCAATGGTTATGGAACCTGCTGCAACAAGAAACGGTGAGTAATGGTCGGGATAGGCCACCCGGATTTCCCGGCTGGTGCCAAGCTCCCTCACCTCCTGAATGGTTGCAGGACAATCGACATGACCAAGTACAAAATGGCCGCCAAGGCGATCGACGGGACGAACTGCCCGTTCAAGGTTCACCAGATCCCCACGCCGCAGTGAACCAAGGGTTGTTTTGGCAAGAGTCTCTTCGACACTGTCAACCTCAAACCATCCGTCACCACACACAACGACGGTCTGGCAGGCTCCATTGATACTGATGCTTTCGTCGACGGCGAGGTTGCTGAACTCTGCCGGGTTGGTAAAGGCCACACCGAGGCGGAGCCCACCCTGCCGCCTTGTTACCCCCCTCACCCGACCGACATCCTTGATTATTCCTGTAAACATGGTTCTGCTGTTCTGTCATGAAGCTGGCGTTCAAGGTGCCGGCTTCATGGTACCATAGAGACTCTGAAAAAGAGATTCAGGCGAGTGCCTTGAGTGCTGCGCTGTAATCCGGCTCCTGCACAATTTCAGGAACCTGTTCAGTATGAAGAACAATCCCGTCGGCATCAACGATGACAATGGCGCGGGAGAGAAGCCCTTTCAGTGGACCGTTGGTGATGGTTACCCCATAATGGATACCAAACTCGGGAGAGCGAAAGGTAGAGAGTGAGACAACATTTTTCAGCCCCTCAGTTTCACAGAAGCGACTATGGGCAAAGGGAAGGTCAGCGGAGATACAGAGAACAACGGTGTTGTCGAGCGATGATGCCTCCTGGTTGAAGCGCCGGACCGAGGCCGCGCAGACTGGCGTGTCGAGGCTCGGGAAGATGTTGAGCACCAATCTTTTGCTGGCAAAATCGGCCGGACCGGCCTCAGAAAGGTCGGTTTTCACCAGACAGAAAAATGGTGCTTCGGAACCTTTGGCGGGGAGAGTTCCGACTGTTTCAAAGGGGTTTCCCTTCAGGGTGATCTGTGACATAGAGTAATTATTTGTGGTTCTGAAAGATTCTTCGTGTAATTCTTCGGGTACATATACAAAACCCTCAACAGTCAATATACGCTTCCAGCAGAATATCGTGCCCATAAAAGTGTGGTGGCTCAAAGCGAAGAGTGATCGCCTGCTCCGGCAGGTTGATGCCAAGCGGGGCAAAAGTGCTCAAGCCATCGCCTCCAAAAAGTTTCGGTGCGATAAAGATCATCATTTTATCGGCAAGCTTTGCCCGAAGAAATGAGGCGGCCAACCGGCTGCCCCCTTCAACCATCACTGAATGTACTCCCCGTCGATGCAGCTCCTCCAGCACCTGGCGAAGATCAAGCCCGCCGGCATGTTCATCAACAAAATGCACGCTCACTCCCTGCTGGCGCAACAGCTCCGCTTTCGCCAACCTCTCCCATGACGAAGCTGCAAAAAGGATGGTTGGCGCTTCGGCATCAAAAATTTTTGCCTCAACCGGGAGGCGCATCTGCCGGTCAAGCACCACCCGAAGAGGGTTGCGTCCTGAACAGTGGCGGACGGTGAGGTGCGCATCATCGGCTCGTGCGGTTGCCTCACCAACAAGAACGGCATCATGGAGAGAGCGAAGACGATGCACCTCTCTCCTTGCCTCAGCCCCGGTAATCCAGCGGGAGGCACCAAGGGAGGTTGCAATTTTGCCATCGAGCGTCTGGGCAAGTTTGATGGTTACAAAAGGAAGCCCGACGGTATGGCTTTTTATAAATGGGGCATTGATTTTCAGGCACTCTGCTTCGAGTACTCCTTCAGTAACGGCAACACCTGCTGCCTGAAGTTGTGCAACTCCCTGTCCGGAAACCTCGGGATAGGGATCACGACAGCCAATGACAACACGGGGAATTCCCTTTTCAAGAATCAGGTTACAGCAGGGGGGAGTTTTGCCGACATGGCAGCAGGGCTCCAGCGTCACATACAGTGTTGCCCGACGAAGCTGCTGCTCATCGGCAACTGCTGCGATGGCCTCCACCTCTGCGTGGGGGCCGCCAAAATGGTGGTGATAACCCTCCCCTATAATCTCCCCGTCGTGGACAAGGAGTGCGCCTACCAGTGGATTGGGGCTGACCCTCCCCTCCCCAAGCGTTGCAAGGTCAAGAGAGCGGCGCATATAGAACGCATCATCGTGGTGCGGCATCACTCCTCCTGCTGATGACGGTCAAGGATTACCTGCTCCAGTCGAATGGCCGAGAGGGTGACCAGCTCTGCGATGTGCTCCATTTTATAGGGGCTGGCATAGTAGATGGTTTTGATTCCCACGTTGATGAGCACTTTCAGACAGTGGATACAGGGGCTGGCGGTAATGTAGATATCGGAGTCACTGATGGAGACACCATGCTTGGCCGCCTGTGCGATGGCATTGATTTCGGCATGGATGGTGTTGACGCAGTTCTCTTCAACGGTGCCATCAGGATGGATACTCTTGTAAATACGGCAGGCGCTGCCACTGTCGTGACAATGGGGCAGCCCGGATGGCGCTCCATTGTAGCCCGTCGAGAGAATATTGTTATCGCGAACAATAACCGCGCCAATATGGCCCCGTGTACAGGTGGCTCTCCCCGATATCAGGTGAGCAACACCCATGAAGTATTCGTGCCAACCGAGCCGCTTCTGTGGAGCTGAACCATCAGCTCTCCCGTCGCCTGAACAGCAGCATCCACTGTTACTCTTCTCCGACATGCTCTCCCTCCATTAAAAAACGTTACTGGATTTTCTGTTTTCCCAGATAGAGCGATTTATCAACTTTTGCAAAAAAATCCTGATAGTAGCGGTCATCATCAATCTGGCTGACACGCATGACTGCCCCTTTGTTATTGAGCACCTTGTATCTGAAGTTGATGCGCACCCTGATCTGTTTACCAAATTCACTGATATTGGCCGAGGCTTCGGTGATACTGTTTTTTTTGTATTCCGGTCGATCGGTGAATGCCCGCGCAAAAAATGATTCTGTCGGATTTTCAATATCCAGCTCCTTCTGGGCGGTCAAGAGCCCCAGATCCACATTGGCCTGCTGCACAATAAAGTTGTCGTCCTGCAAGGTGTTCATGAGCGCTTTCATCACCAGCTTCATGTCGCTGACATCATAGAGACGCGACTGTGCTTCACGCACCTGGAGCTGGGTTTTCTGGGCAACCGGTTGAACCGTCTCACATCCACCAAGGAGAAGTGATGCTGCCACAGCAGAGAGAAGTATCGGATGTTTCATGCTTGCTCCCTAAAATTTACTGCTGTGATAGGAGTAGTCGCTCACCACCCCATTGGTAAACTTGATAATCACGGTCAGGGTTTTTTGCGTTGATGAGACCGCTCCGGCATGACGCGAACCGACAAGAATTGAGAGAATTCCATTGCCGCCTGTGGAGTAGGCTGCCTCAGTGGCAAGACGGTCGTAGATCCAGCTCTCCTTTCCATCAAGGTCCCTGGCAGCAATATTGGGAGATCCGAGAGCATCTGCCACTGCTGCCTGGCTCATCCCCTTGCGAATCTCTCTCTGAACAGTTCCGGCTGTCAGCTCTCTGCCGGATGGTGGAGGTAATTGAGCGGCATGATCTGCTGCGCTCATGCAACCAGAGAGTGATGCTGCCATAAGAAGGGCACTGATACATCGTTTCATGACTTTATTGCATTAACCTGGTTAAAAAATTGAACAAAAGAGAGCTTACCCCCCCCCTTGTCAAAAAATGGATTTTGGTTAAGGTGCCGGTTTTAACTATATTTTGGGGGAATGTGCTCCATTTTTCAGCTCTTATGGGTATCATCCCGAAAAAAACCCTCCTTTGTCACTTGCAATGTAAATAATTTGCAGCAATGGGCAATGAGTCACTGATGCAGCTCACTTTGTTAATTTGCACGGGTTGAAAATAATCTGGTTCATCCTCTTTCCGTTCATTGAGAACTGCGTCACGCACTGGGCTCAATGGTTGTTTTTATTTTTTGATCAGCATCACTACCGAATTGTGCTCTAAATAAGATATTGAATATTATGAAAAGGTACGCTTTAGTGTTGATTTGCAGCATGCTTTGTGCTCTTGAAGGGGAGCTGACCTCTGCCATTGTACAAGCTGAAGTTATTCCTGATGCAGGAAGTATTCTCAGGGATCAACGTCCACAGCTTCCCAAAACTGTGCCAATGCTCCCCCCGGAGGAGAAAGTTGCCTCGTCGTCTGCGAAAAAAGCTGACGACGGCGTGAAGGTGATGATAACAAAATTTATTTTCAAGGGATATGAAGAGGTGCTCAGTGAGTCGGAATTGCAAGATCTGACCAGAGACTCTCTGGGAAAAGAGCAATCTTATGCTGATTTACAGAGAGTGACCCAGGTGACCACCGCCTATCTGAAGCAAAAAGGATGGTTTCTTGCACGAGCTTATCTTCCGAAGCAGGATGTAACCTCCGGCACCGTTCAAATTGAGATCAACCCGGGAAAAAGCGACGGAAACGTCTCAATCAAGCGCGACAAGAGCGTCCGGATCAAAGAGTGCATCCTGGAGTGCATCGCTGACGGCACCGTGCACACTGATGAGCCTATCAATGAACAAAGTCTGGCTCATGCCGTGCTGCTGATGAATGATCTGCCAGGAATTTCTGCCCGTTCATCAATTGCTCCGGGCAGTGAAACTGGCACCAGTGCTGTGCTGTTTTCGGTGGTCGAGGGGCCGCTCTTGCGCGGTTTTCTTTTGGGTGACAATTATGGCAACCGCTATACCGGCACCTGGAGAGGGAGCGTTATGGTTGGAGCCAACGATCCTTTCAAGTATGGAGACCAGATGTCGCTGATGCTGACTCGCGCCGAGGGGCTGATGCAGGGACGTGGCACCTACACCTTTCCCATTTTGTATGAAGGGCTCAAGGGGAACCTTGCCTTTACCACCATGAACTACAAACTGGTCGCGGAACTTGCTCCGTCGCAGTACACCGGAAAAAGTAACACCTTTGAGATCGGGATCACCAACCCCATACTGCGCAGCAGAAGATCAAACGCCTTGACATCAATTTCCTACAGTTACAAGAGCCTGCTTGACTCACAGGCTGAGACGGTGCTTCATGACAAAGAGCTTCAGAACCTCACCTTCAGTGGCAGCGGTGATCTGCAGGACAGACTGCTGGGCGGAGGCAATACCAACTGGAATGCTTCTCTGACATCAGGCACCTATCGTCACTCAGGCGTAACAGACATAACCCTCACAAAAACAGAGGGGTACTTCGTTCATGTGAATTTTGCTCTTACGCGTGTGCAACGACTTGCTGAGCGATCAATCCTGAATCTCTCATGGAGAGGACAGGCCGCTATCAGCAACCTTGACAGCAGTGAAAAATTCACCCTCGGAGGTCCTTATGGAGTAAGAGCATATCCGGTCGGTGAAGGGAGCGGTGATGATGGACACCTGTATAGTGCCGAGTATCGCTATAAAATTAAGACCCCGCCAACATGGGGCGACCTGCAGGCCAGCCTCTTTTACGATGCAGGGTTTCTGAAACGAAACAGGGTAGCAACAACCATAGACCCGAATACTGCCACCAATCTGAATGAATACTGGCTGCAGGGCGCAGGAGTTGGGCTCAATTATACCTTTGGCACCAACTTTAACCTTCAGCTCTGCTGGGCGCATACCATTGGAGATAATGCAGGCAGAACAAAAGTAACAGAGAACAACTCTGATGGCAAAAAAGAGAATAACCGCTTCTGGGTTCAGGGAATGATGTATTTTTAACCCTTTCGACCGCTCAAACGCTCTCCTCCCCACGCCCGCAACAGAAATGGGGGGGGGGAGAATAACGTGAAAAAGCAGAACCTCAATAAAAAGGCCCCGCAGCAATTCCATAACAAACCGTGCGGGCACCCCTGATGCAACAGGATAAGGATGGCCCGCACAACCTTAGTTGATCAAATGCGCCTCACAAGCCTCGCCCTCTTCAAGAGCATCAAGGATCTCATCCAGCTTCTCCTCACTGTCAATCTCTCCGTACCAGAAACTTTCCGGATAGACAACAAGCACAGGCCCTTTTTCGCAAAGATTGAGGCAGCCCGTCGCTGAGACAGTAACATCAGTCATGCCGCGATCAGAAAGCTCGCTCTCAAGATAGGGAATCAGCCCCATCGACTCCTTTTTATGACAAATCCCCTGTGGTGTCCCCTGCGCCCGAAAACTCGCGCAGACCAGAATGTGATGCTTCGGTTTATCCATAATCTCCCTCCAGATCATTAATTAATTCATTATTGATGACTCCTTGAACCTCGAACCTCGAACCTCGAACCTCGAACCTTGAACCTTGAACCTTGAACCTTGAACCCTGAACCCTGAACCCTGAACCCTGAACCTTGAACCTTGAACCCTAAACCTTGAACCTTGAACCTTGAACCTTGAACCTTGAACCTTGAACCTTGAACCTTGAACCTTGAACCTTGAACCTTGAACCTCGAACCTTGAACTTTGAACCTTGAACCTTGAACCTTGAACCTTGAACCTTGAACCTTGAACCCTCTACCCACACCCCCCACCCGTCCCCGAACAACTTGACCCGCAGGCGTGAATCTGGCTGCTCTTCATCAGATGTTTCAGATCCTGACCGGTAAAGAGACCATGCACCGCCTCTTCGATAACCCCTTCAATCACGAGCACATCAACTCCTTTTGCCTTGAGCACTTTTTTGGGAGAATCACCAGCTCCGTTGACCAGCAGCGCCCGGCAATCACCAAGAGTATCGGCCAGTGCCTCCCACCGCTGCTGCCCTCCGCCGCCGGGGGGAGCTTTTCTGGAATCGACCAGTATGCACTCGCCGCTATCGTCCATGCCATAGACCAGGAAACGTTCGGCTTCACCAAGATGCTGGTTGATCAGTACCCCCTCCAGACTGCTGACCGCTACGTATGGGCGGCACTCCGCAGAGTTGTTGGGCATGGCCGCCGCTTCGGCCATTTTCTGCATGATGGCATCACTGTTGATTTCTCCGATAATGCCCACTGCATCTGCCCGACAACGGGCACAGTGCTTCATCTGCGGCAGAAATTCGCTGGTTGCGTTCTGGATCTCTTTGACGAGATCCGCAGATGGCTCCTCAATGTTTTCAAAAACCGTCTCCCTGGTATTGTAATAGGGAAGACAGTTCAGGATGTCAGCCCCCAGTTCAGCCACTCTTGAGGCAACAGTTATAGTATGGGTATCGTTGATCCCTGGAATAATGATGGAGTTCACCTTTGCCGTTACTCCAACCTCTTTCAGCCGTTTCAGCGCTTCAAGCTGGTTCTTGATCAAGAGTCTGGCCGCATCAATACCACGGTACATTTTTTTGCCATATCGTACCCACGAGTAGATCTCAGCGCCAATGACAGGATCAATGGCATTGATGGTAATGGTAACATGGCTCACCTGCAGTCGGGCAAGCTCATCAATAGAGGGAAGCAACTCAAGGCCATTGGTTGCCAGGCAGAGCAGCATTTCAGGATATTTTTCCCTTACCAGCCGGAGCGTCTCCATGGTTTCATCCGGGTTGGCGAAGGGATCTCCTGGGCCGGCAATGCCGACCACCGCCAGGTTTGGCGTGAGTATCATCGCCTGTTCGAGGTAGTAAAGCGCCTGTTTTGGCGACAGCACTTTACTGGTGACTCCGGGCCTGTTCTCGTTCATGCAGTCAAATTTACGGCTGCAGTAGTTGCACTGGATATTGCATTTTGGTGCAACAGGGAGGTGGATCCGCCCGAACTTGTGGCGAGAGGCATCATTGAAACAGGGGTGGTTTGCAATTTTAAGTGTCATGGTATCCTCCCTTTACATATAAGTGTAGCCGATTGATGAAGCATTCTGCCGCTGTTCGATAACGGTGTTGACAATCCGGTCAAAGAGTTCCTGGGTACCGCGATAGCCGAGATGGAGCATCCGCTGGCCACCAAAACGGTCGTGAATCGGGAAGCCAAGCCGGATCAGCGGTATCTTGTTTTTTCTTGACATGGTATAGCCCTTGCTGTTGCCGATGAGAAAATCTGGTTGAAGCATCTTTGCCTCCTCCTCGATATCGACAAAGTCAACCCCTTCACGGACAGTGATGCCAAGTTCATCCATATCGGGAACCAACTCTTCAATCCGTTTTTTCAGCAAGCCGCTCTTGCCCCCCGAGGCGCAAAGCACTGGCACGACACCAATTTCCCGCAGGAAAGCGGTCATCCCGATCACCAGATCCTCTTCGCCGTAGATGATCACCTTTTTGTCAAAAACATATTTATGGCCATCGGCATAAGCATCAACAAGCCGACGGCGCTCATCCTCATACTTTTCAGCCCGCCTCTCTCCGCTCAGCCTCTCCAGCAAACTGAAAAAATGGTCGCTCCCCTTGATGCCGATTGGCAAAGGGAGGTGATAGGCAGGAACTCCAAACATCACATCCAGATAATCGGCAGCAGATTTGGCGCTATCGATGGTTGAACCGAACTCAATACTTGCCATCCCACTGCTTGCTGAGGCGATGGAGCTTGCCGGTGTGCCACCCGGTGGAATGCGATGGTATTCACCCCATGGTCCGCCATCCATGGTCTGTGAATAGTCGGGCATCATCATGCAGTCTCTTCCGAAATCGCGGAAGATCTCCTTCAGATAACGCATGTCAGCAGGTGAGACCATGTTTGGAAAGAGGTTGATGAGCCTCTGCGTCGCCCCCTTCACTGCCAGTGCTTTGACGGTTGCATAAACCGCAGCATGAAACCCGTCAATATGGCTGCCCTGATAGCTCGGAGTTGAGGCGTGAATCAAAATTGGCATGGGCGAGCCATTTTTAAACTCTTTTTTATACTCCCTCAAAATCATCGGCACATCGTCGCCAATGGTTTCGCTCAGGCAGGTGGTCGCCACCCCTATAACTTCCGGCTTATACTGTTCGCTCACATTTTTCAGCCCGATCTTCAGGTTATGGCTCCCGCCAAAGACCGCACTCTCCTCATGAAAGTTTGATGAGGCGATATCAATCGGCTCTTTATAGTGGCTGATCAAATAACGCCGTATATAAGTCGCACACCCCTGCGAACCGTGCAGAAAGGGGACGCAGTTTTCTATACCACGGAAGGCCAGGCAGGCTCCCAGGGGGTTGCAGAGCTTGCAGGCATTCTGCGTAGCGGTTTTTGCGTGTTCGTGTTTCATAGGGATCCTCCTTTTCTCGGAGCGAACTGCCAGACCGGACTCATGACCGATTGATAGACCTCCAGTGCAAAATTGTACATGCCGACGAATCCGGCGAGAGGGATCTTCCTCTCATGGTTGTGATCGCAGAAGCCGATACCAAGCTTGAAGGCAATTGGTCGCTCCTTGACACCGCCGATAAGCAGGTCGGCCCCTTTCTCAAGAATAAACTTTGAGAGTTCAACCGGGTTGGAATCGTCCACAATCACCGTTCCCTCATCACACATCTCCTTGAGTCTGGCATAGTCATCCTTGTTGCCGGTCTGTGAACCTGCCAGAACGACTGACATTCCGATGGAACGAAGCGCCTTGATGAGCGAAAAGGTCTTGAATGCGCCACCAACGTAGATAGCGGCCTTTTTACCCGTCAGCGCTTTTTTGAACTTCTGGAGTGAAGGGTAGAGTGTTTTCACCTCTTCACTGACAATACGCTTTGCTGCTTCCATGATATCAGGCCGGTCAGGAAATTTGACGGCCACATCATAGAGCGATTTCGACATATCTTCAATTCCAAAATAGGAGACACGAATGTAGGGAATCCCGTATTTCTCCTCCATCTCTTTGGCAAGCCAGGTCATTGAACCTGAACACTGCACAACGTTGAGTGTTGCGCCGTGAGCGCGTCGGACAGCGTCGATACGTCCGTCACCGGTCAGGGTCGCGACCACCTCAATGCCCATTTTTTCATAGTACTGCCTGATAATCCACGCTTCACCGGCAAGGTTGAATTCACCGAGAATGTTGATGCTGTATTTGCTGATATCCTCAGTTGAACCAGTGCCGATCAACTGCATCAGAGCATGACAGGCGGCTTTATAGCCATCTTTTTTGGTGCCCTTAAAACCCTCTGAATGGACTGGAAGCACTGGAATCCCTGTTTCACGAGCCACTTTTCGGCAGACCGCCTCAATATCGTCACCGATAAGGCCGACAATACAGGTTGAGTAGATAAAGGCTGCTTTTGGTTTGTACTGTTCAATCAGCTCCATCAACGACTTGTAGAGCTTTTTTTCACCGCCGTAGATGACATCCATCTCCTGCAGATCGGTGGAAAAACTAAGGCGGTGCAGCTCGGGGCCTGATGAGACAGCACCACGAATATCCCAGGTGTAGGCAGCACATCCGATAGGACCGTGAACCAGATGAATGGCATCAGCCACCGGATAGAGCACCACTCTGGAGCCGCAGAAGACGCAGGCGCGCTGGCTTACTGATCCTGAAAGGCTTGAGGTGTCACAAGCAATATCGGCTTGAGCCACACCACTGTTCTTTTCCAAAACCTGCCTCCCTCTTCCCTCAAGAATCCCGATATGATCCATAGCCATAACCCCTTAATATTGTTGCGGGATGTGTATCCTCCGTGTCCCGTGTCCCGTGTCCCGTATCCCGTATCCCGTGTCCCGTGTCCCGTGTCCCGTGTCCCGTGTCCCGTGTCCCGTGTCCCGTGTCCCGTGTCCCGTATCCCGTATCCCGTGTCCCGTGTCCC
>CAIOLC010000255.1 GCA_903859055.1 uncultured Chlorobiaceae bacterium
GGTTCAGCAGATTGTCAAGTCACTGCTTTCAGCATAACCCATTCTATCTTTTATCATGCTTGATATTAACTCTATCCGCCAAAATCCAGATGAAGTTGTAGCAATGCTGCATAACCGGCAACTCTCTGCAGAGGAGCCAAAACTGCACCGGGTGCTCGAATGCGACAAAGAGCGCAAAGAGCTTGTACAACGTACGGACGAACAGAAAGCGCTACGCAACAAAGTCTCCAAAGAGGTTGCTGAGATGAAAAAAAAGGGAACCGGTTCGCCGGATGAGCTGATCATCCAGATGAAATCGGTCTCCGAAGAGATTGCTCTTATGGATAGTGCGCTCGACCAGATTGAAGAGGAGATTGAGAATATTCTTCTGGCGCTTCCCAATAAACTGCACGCTTCAGTTCCAACCGGGCGAAGCGTTGCGGATAATGAGATTTTCGGTGAACCGGTCAGTTTTGTGCACGACCTTGACTTTCCAGTTAAAAACCACCTTGAACTGGGCAAATCACTCGGTATTCTCGACTTCGAACGTGGCGCGAAGGTGAGCGGCGCAGGATTCCCCGCATACATTGGCAAAGGTGCCCGTCTGGAACGCTCCCTGATCAACTTCATGCTCGACACCCATTCTGAACGGCATGGCTACACCGAGGTGTTTCCCCCTTTTCTGGTGAACAGGGAGTCGCTCAGAGGAACAGGGCAGTGGCCAAAATTTGCCGACCAGGTCTATCACATCGGTGAAGATGACCTCTATGCCATTCCAACCGCTGAGGTGCCAGTTACCAACCTCCATCGGGGCGAGATGCTTGATACCACAACACTGCCAATCTCCTATACCGCCTACTCAGCCTGTTTCCGTCGCGAAGCGGGTAGTTATGGCAAGGATACCCGAGGCTTCCTACGGGTGCATCAATTCAACAAGGTTGAGATGGTGAAGTTTACCCGACCCGAAGAGTCCTACGCAGCGCTCGAGGAGATTCGCTCCCATGCTGAAGCAATTCTCGTGGCGCTGAAGATCCCCTACCGCGTCCTGCTGCTCTGCAGTGGCGACATCAGTGCCAACGCAACAAAATGTTACGATATTGAGGTCTGGTCACCGGCGGAACAGAAATATCTGGAGGCGTCGAGCTGCTCAAACTTTGAGGATTACCAGGCAAGAAGGTCAAATATCCGTTTCAAGCCCGACAGCAAATCAAAACCGGAGTTTGTCCACACCCTGAACGGCTCAGGCCTCGCAACCTCCCGGCTCATGGTCTCCCTGCTTGAGCACTACCAGACATCGGATGGTCATATCAAGGTGCCGGAGGTATTGCAGTGCTACACCGGATTTGAAGTGATATAAAACCTGGGGACGCCGAGCTCCAGCTCGGCATATCACCCTTTTTCTGCGTTTCGAGGATAACCATATCCACAGTGTCGTATTGCGATACGACACTGCAATCGTCTGAACCATGATTCACTTGACCGACCTGATTACTTGAGGGAGCTGATTTACCATCCAATAAAAATCATGACAATCGGGCAATCAAGAAAATCATGGTTCAAGACAACCCCGTACCGGCAAATCGGCATGATTTACCATCCAAATAAATCATGCCCATCCCTCAATCAAGAAAATCATGGTTCAAGACGATCAAGAAAATTCCTCACCATCCTGCTCACGGTTGCAACATCAATAAGAAAAGCATCGTGACCATAAGGCTCATCCAGGTAAAGAATACTTGAGTTCGGCATAAGACGGGCAAGCTCCTCCTGCTCCTCCTTAGGATAAAGAATATCGGAATTAATGGAGAGAATCTCTATCGGCAACTCCATGGAACGCAACACCTCTTCGTACCCACCCCTTCCTCTGGAAAGATCGTGCATGTCCATGGCCCGTGTGAGCGTAATGTAGGTGTTGGCATCAAAGCGCTCAACAAGTTTTCTCCCCTGATGATGCAGGTAACTCTCCACCGTAAAGGTTTTTTGAGCTTTTCCATCCTGAACTGATCGACCGAAACGCGACTGAAAATTCTCAAAGCTGCGGTAGCTGCACATCGCCATCATTCTCGCCGCTGCAAGACCTTTTGCTGGCGGAAGAGCCGCTTCGTACCAGCCTCCATTCCAGTGTTGATCGGCAAAAATGGCCTGTCGCTGCGCCTCACTTTGCCCGATGCACCATGCAGAGTGGCGTCCAGAAGCACCCATCGGCATCAACGCTTGCGCCACTTCAGGATAGAGAAGCCCCCACTCAAGCACCTGCATCCCGCCAAGAGAGGCTCCGACCACAAGCTTTATCCGATCAATGCCAAGTCCAGAAAGCAGCAGACGCTGCACATGAACCATATCGCGGATGGTTATCGACGGAAAATCGGGGCCGTAATGACGGCCAGTCAGCGGATTGATTGAAACAGGGCCCGTTGTGCCATAACAGCTCCCAAGCACATTTGTACAGATAATGAAATCAAGAGTCTCATCAAAAGCTCCACCGTTGGAAAACATCCCTTCCCACCAGGCATCGGCATCAGCGGAACCCGTGAGTGCCTGACAGACCAGAATAACATTATCTTTCCGTTCATTGAGTTTTCCCCAGGTTCGGTAAGCTATTCGCAAGGCGGAAAGGAGTCCGCCTGATTCAGTGGTATAGGGTTCGCCAAGCTCGAAAGAGTTGGTTTTTTCGGAAATAAACTCAGTATATGCTCTCATGCCTCTCTTTTCAGTTTTGCAAAAGCCTCTTCAAAAACCACCTGGCGGGTGGCACCATCACTACAGGAGTGCGCAAACAACGGTGATTCTGCGGGAACAAATATACTGGTGAGGTATGAGCCTTCAGCAAGGAGTACATACCATCATCGTTCCCGGTCGTTGCCGGGGTGGAATTGGCACCAATCATTCTGCAATGATGGTTGCCAAGGCTTCTCTGGGCCAGTCCCTCCGCCTTTCTGGATGATAGCTTTAATTCTTGAAAAGAACATTTAGTTTGAGCAATCTACAACAGGGAATAGTATTTTACAAACAGCCTCGAAAGCACGGGTCACTTAAAAATGTTTATTTATTCCTTCCATGACCATCACCGCACGAGAACTTGCACTGACTGTTCTGCAATCACTTGAAACCGGAAAAGAGCAATCCGATACCTTGCTGCACCGGCAGCTTCAGCACTCGGCGCTCAACCGCGTTGATCGGGCGCTGGCAACGGAGCTGGTGAACGGGGTGCTGCGCCAACGTCTTCAGCTTGATTATCTCATCAGCCATGTGTACCATCACAAGCTCGACAAGGCAGCATCTGTCATGAAAAACATTCTTCGCCTCGGTGCTTATCAGATTCTGTTCCTCAATAAAGTCCCTGACTGGGCGGCCGTCAACGAGTGCGTCAAACTTGCCCGCAAGTACAAGGGCGACCGGATGTCGAAGCTGGTAAACGGTGTTCTGCGAAAAATCACTCCGGAAAGCATGACCCTTGAAGCGTGGCTGAGCGAGGAACAACCGGAAAAGCAGCCTGCTATCCGCTACTCGCATCCCCAGTGGCTGATTGAACGCTGGATGAGAGCGTTCGGACCCGAAAAAACCGCAGCCATCCTCTCCTATAACAATCAACCGCCACTGCTTGGTTTCAGAATCAATCGGCTGAAAACATCAACAGAGCAGTTTTTTGCCACTATTGATGCCGACGTGAAATACGAAACCTGCAACATTGAATCTTTTTTTGTCTCCAGAGATTTCAGCACGTTTGAGCCAGCAATAAGCGCAGGCCTCCTCACTGTCCAGAACCCGACACAGGGGCGTGCCTGCCTTCTGCTGAATCCGGCACCCGGCACAACAGTGCTGGACCTCTGCTCAGCTCCTGGAGGCAAAGCCACCTTTCTCGCTGAACTGATGCAGAACAGCGGACAGCTTCTTGCGGTTGACCACTATGAGCAAAAACTATTAAAACTTCAAGCGCATGCCAAAGCCCTCGGCATTACCATGCTTACCACAGTAACCGCCGATGCCAGAAGCTTTATACCGGAGCAGCAACCCGATACAATTCTGCTTGATGCACCATGCTCTGGCACCGGTGTCCTTGGCCGACGGGCAGAACTACGCTGGAAAGTAAGCCCGGAGATGCTGCAAGAACTCGTGCAACTCCAGAGTGAGCTTCTTGACCATGCAGCAGGATTACTTGATGAGGGTGGCGTGCTGGTCTATGCAACATGTTCAATCGAACCCGAAGAGAACAGCCTTCAGATTGAGGCGTTTCTGGAGAGGCATCCGGACTTTACCGCTGATCCTGAAGAAAAAATTCTCACACTGCCGGGAGAGTATTGTGGTTTTGATGGCGGGTTCTGTCAGCGGCTTCATAAAAAAACCTGGACGAAGTGAACACGCTTGACATTCCATACAAAAAAGTGCTGGAGAATTTCCTGAACTCCATGCTGATTGAGCGCAACCTTTCGAGACTCACACTGGAGTCGTACCGCAATGACCTCAAGCGCTACCTGCTCTTCATGCAGCAGCATGCGAGAGCACTTGAGACTGTAACGACCGAACAAATCAGGGAGTTCATCACAGAACTCTCTGCTCTTGGCCTTGAAGCCAGTTCCATGGCTCGGAACATTTCAGCCATCCGTTCGCTTCATAAATTTCTGGTTACAGAGAGAATACTTGCCATCAACCCTGCCGAAACAATCCAGCAGCCAAAACAGGCACAGTATCTTCCGGATGTTCTCACCATTGATGAAACCCTGCGATTGCTCGAGGCTCCACTTGCTCACCAGCCTCCGGGAAAATTCATTCAGAGAGACAAAGCTATGCTGGAACTCCTCTATGCAACCGGGGTAAGGGTGACGGAACTGATCACGATACAGCAACACAATCTCTACCTTGAAGCGGGTTTTATAAGGATTTTTGGAAAGGGTTCAAAAGAGAGGCTGGTGCCCGTTGGCAATTCTGCTCTTTCATGGGTCAAAAGCTACCAGAGAGAACTGCGGCTATCGCTGGTGCAGAAAAACTCGGACGACTACCTCTTTCTCAATGCACGCGGAGTCAAATTATCGCGGATGGCACTCTTTGAGATGGTTCGAAAATATGCCATCACGGCGGGAATTGAAAAAAAAATCAGTCCGCACACGCTCCGACATACCTTTGCCACCCATCTTCTTGAAGGAGGGGCCGATCTGCGCGCCGTTCAGGAGATGCTTGGCCACAGCTCAATCGTCACCACCCAGATCTACACCCACATCGACCGCTCATTTCTCAAAGAGGTCCACAAAACCTTCCATCCAAGAGGATGAAACACTATTTATAGCCGCCCATTGTCTCAATGATCAGGCGCTTTTTGTCGTGGCTCTCCATCTCAATTTTTAATGCCGAAAGCGTCATATTGACATCAAAAAAGAAAAAAAGCAACGAACTGCTGAGGCAAAGCATACTGACGATAAAGATACCGGATAACAACATCGGCAAATTCAGATCAATCAGGGCACTGAGAAAAAGCAGGATAATAAGCCAGCTTGCTCCAAAACAGGTGAAGCATGCCAGCAAAATTGAGATGCGAATGTAACGGGCCCGCTTCCATA
>CAIOLC010000256.1 GCA_903859055.1 uncultured Chlorobiaceae bacterium
AGTTTTGCAGTTATGGCAACCCTTGGTCGATCTTTCCTGTCCTGGCGGGCATAACCGTAATAGGGCATAACCGCAGTGATTCTTGCGGCGGAAGATCTTCGTGCAGCATCGATCATGATCAGCATTTCCATCAGGTTATCACCTGGGGGGTTTGTCGATTGGACAATAAAGAGGTCGGATCCGCGTATGGATTCAAAAAAATTGACCGAAATTTCTCCATCAGAAAAATTTTCAACCTTTGCATTGCCAAGGGTAATGCCGAGGTACTCAGCAATTTTTTCAGCAAGGGCCGGATTGCTGCGTCCCGCAAAAATTTTAATGGGTTTTGCCATTGAGTCCTGCATTTTCTAATGAAAGGGGTTATATTGCCGGTACATTCAACACCCAGGAGTATATTTCTGATCGTTTCCCGAAAGGCCTATACATTCATGGGAACTCAAATATAATTAAAAAGGGTGAAAATTTAACTAATATTTTCCTCTTTCTAACGTCTGGTTATTTGCTTTACAGATATGACTATTCTGCAAATTCGAGACTACCTTCAGCAATTCTTTGATTCTGTTGAGCTGGTGGGAGATGGTGAGCAGCAGGTTTTGGCACCAGCCAAGATTGAATCAGCAAAGGTTGGTGAGGTGAGCTTTGTTGCCAACGAGAAATATGTAAAGTTTCTCACCTCAACCGAAGCCTCTCTTGTGATCGTCCATCATTCGGTTGCGGTTGATCAGTTTCTTCCGGGAACCTCTTTTCTGAAAGTGAAGGATCCCTATTCTGCGTTTGTTTTTCTGCTGCAAAAATTTGTCAAACCCCGTGTTATCGCCCCAATTGGTATCGCGGCATCGGCTTCAATCGGTGATGGTGTTCTCATTGGTGAAGGTGTCTCCATCGGTGCCTTTGCGGTGGTCGGTGATCGTTGTACAATCGGGAACAACTGCGTGGTTGGAGCCCATACTGTTCTCCTTCATGATGTTGTTCTGGGTGATGACTCCACTCTTTTTCCCTCTGTCACCTGTTACGATGGCACTATGGTCGGTAAAAGAGTGGTTATTCATTCTGGATCCGTTATTGGTGCTGATGGTTTTGGCTTTGCTCCCCAGAGTGATGGTTCCTATGTAAAAATTCCCCAGATGGGTATTGTCGAGATCGGTGATGATGTGGAGATAGGAGCAAATACCACGATTGACAGGGCTACCATGGGGAGCACGGTGATCGGCAGGGGGGTCAAGATCGATAATCTGGTTCAGATTGCGCATAACTGCACTATCGGTGAGGATACTGTTATTGCCTCTCAAGCTGGTATTTCGGGGAGCGTCACGGTTGGTCGCCAATGTGTGATTGCAGGACAGGCTGGGCTGGCTGGCCATCTGGAGCTGGCGGATCGGACGCAGGTCGCAGCACAGGCTGGTGTTTCAAAATCGTTTATGCTGCCTGGAATGGCACTTCGCGGCTACCCGGCCCAGCCCATGCGCGACCAGTTGAAGCATGAAGCGATGTTGCGCAGCGTTGGTGCCATGAAGGAGAAGCTTGACCGCCTTGACAGAGAGATGAAAGAACTTAAGGACAAGGAGAGTATGAAGGGCACTGCCTGAATAATGAAAACATACCGACAGAAGCAATTAGTGCAAAAATTTATACATAAAACCTGAATGAACGAGTCATTCACGTATCAAGTCCTCTTACGCAGCACAAATTTTCTTAGTTCCTCCATCCCGAAAACAATAAATGGTGCAGATAGAATCCATGGCCACACTTCGGTTCCAAGCTCCTTGGTGTTGAAAAAGTGGTGGAATACAGGTATGTAAATGATTGAAACAATAAACAGGATTTCGAGCACGATACCAGCCACGATCCAGGGATTGAATTGCGCAAGGTGACCAATCGCACTTTGGCGGTTTGTCCGGCATGCCATCACGTTTCCGATTTGTGAAAAAATAATAGTGGCCAGAAAGGCTGCTGTTGCTTGAAGATAGAGTGGTGAACTGGCAGGCAATACCACACCCCACGACCAGCCGCCTCTGAGAAGTACACTAAAGAACACGAAAAAGGAGAGGGCGGATTCTACTGGTCCAAGAAATGCGTAGCTTCTCATGAAAGTTCCCATGCTCACAAGTCTTTCGTGCTCTCTTCTTGGGGGCCGAAGCATGGTGTCAGATTCCGGTGGTTCGTTGCCGAGTCCGATGGCTGGCAGCATATTGGTAACAAGATCGATGCAGAGGATTTGTACAACGGTAATCGGCAGTGGTATCGAAAAGAGTACGTAAGCAACATAGGGAAGTATTTCAGGTATGTTGCTTGTCAGGACGTAGACAATGAATTTCCTGATGTTTTCGTAAATACCCCGTCCCTCCTCAATAGCCTTGACGATAGATGCAAAATTATCGTCAAGAAGAATGATGTCGGAGGCATCCTTGGCAACATCGGTTCCGCGCAAACCCATGGAGATACCAATGTCCGCACGTTTCAGTGCAGGGGCATCGTTGACACCATCTCCCGTAACGGCAACTACTTCGCCCGTATGCTTCAGTGCATTGACAATGGTAAGCTTTTGCTCCGGGGCTATTCTGGCGAAAACAATCTCGTTGCTTTGCAGTTCCCTGATCAGGGCCTCCTCGCTCATTGCAGCAAGTTCAGTACCCTCAATGACACGGGGATGCTTCACAATACCGAGTTTTCGGGCAATGTAGCTCACCGTTCCGGCATTATCGCCGCTCATGACAATAATGCGGATTCCTGCTTCTCTGCATGCTACTACAGCGGCTGGTACTTCAGCTCTTGGCGGGTCGATCAGGGCTACAAGACCAGCAAAGACCAGACGGTCGACTTCTGCTTCTGCCTCGCAATCAGCCCTGAATCCCAGTGCCAAGACCCTGAATCCGTCAGCAGCATACTCTTTTGAACGTTTTTTCAGTTGCTCCCGTTCTTCTGGCATCATGTTTCTGATCAATCCTTTTGTCAAAATGTCGCTGCATTGATCGAGGATGATCTCGGGTGCACCTTTCACTGCCATGTATAATGTTCCTTCATTTGTGCGCCATGTTGAGGACATATACCGGGTGTCAGGGTCAAATGGTCTGCTTGATACCGGTTTAAAGAGTGATCGAAGACGTTCATATCCTGAGCAGTGTTCAGCAAACTCAGCCATGGCAATTTCAGTTGGGTCGCCTTTAAAGTTGATTGCCCCTTGCTTATCGCGGGTTAGAATGACATCGTTGCAAAGTCCCATTATTTCAGTAAGGTGGTGCGAAGCGGGATTGGCACGATATGCAGCAAGATTACTTGAAGATATTTCTCTGAAATCGAAGAAGAATAATTCTGCTTGAAGCTTGTTCTGAGTCAGTGTTCCAGTTTTGTCGGTGCAGATTACCGTTGTACTGCCAAGTGTTTCAACGGAGAGGATGTCCTTGACTACAGCATTGCGCTGACTCATTCTCATGGATGATTGCGTCAGGGCAACGGTGACTTCCGGCAGAAGTCCTTCGGGTATATTGGCAACAATGATGCCAATTGCAAACACCAGATTTGTCCATAACGAATTACCGATAAGAAATCCGATTCCAAAAAAAAAGAGTCCGATGCCCAAGGCCAGCCAGGTGATCGTTCTGACAAAATTTTTTAACTCTTTCTGCATAGGTGTCAAATCTCGCGTCACTCGTTGAGAGAGCATGGAGATCGAACCAATACTGGTCAAACGTCCCGTTCTTACAACCAGAAGCTGACAGCTTCCCTTGAGAACTGTCGATCCTGAAAAAAGCTTGCAGGAATTGTCGTTAACATTTCCAAGAGTTTTTTTTGTAGCTGGCTGCGATTCCCCTGTCAAAATGGATTCATCAACCAATAGCCCGGCTGTTTCAAGTACAATACCGTCAGCCGGAATCTTGTCTCCTTCCTGAATGAAGAGAATATCTCCGGGAACAATCTCTTTGGCATCAGCAATTACTTTCCGGCCATTGCGCAGGAGAACGACCATTTTGGGGATATAGTCGAGAAAGGAGAGCATCAGCTTCTCACCTTTGTAATTTTGTAAAAAGGAGACCAGCGCATTAAGGGTAACAACAGCAAAAAGCGCTATTCCGATCAGGTCGTACCCCCCTCCGGGGCTGAGGGAGTTCGCAAAAAAAGCAAGAATTGAAGCGGTAAGCAACAGCAGGGGAAAGAGTGCTTTAAACTCCTGAAGAAACATCAGAAACGGAGACTTCGGACGATGGAAAACAATCAGGTTTTGACCATAAGAGGCAAGCCTGAGTTTCGCTTCGCAGTCACTCAACCCCTTTTCTGATGAGTCGAGAGCAAGGAAAATATCTTCCCTCGATTTTTCAGCCAATGCCTCAAAATCAATCATAAACTTCACCTCCTTGAAATCAGGAAGGGGTCGGTGGAGTTAAAAAGTAAAAACACCCTCTGCA
>CAIOLC010000257.1 GCA_903859055.1 uncultured Chlorobiaceae bacterium
AAATATATTTCATTTTTATGTCCCGATTAATCTCTCCGAATAACCGCTTTTTTGTGGTAACGGAAATCTATATGCCATAAAATTGATAGCTGGGCTTAATTGATATATTTCTATTTAACATTTTTAAATCGGGAATTGCTGGGTGTCTACCGAGATAACTGGGTCCCCGGCATCCTGATAAATGGCAACTGCTTCGGAAATGTGATGGAACTGCGCGTTTCGATCTTCATGCTTTCCACCTTCGCGAGTTTTTCGTGTTGATTGAAGGCTATAGTCCAACCGGTAGAGTAAATTATTCACTGTCCTCGGGCTCACCTTGTGACCTTGACGATTGAGTTCTTCTGCCAGTTTGGAAGTACTTTTGCATGTCCATCGCAATGAGGACATGGGATCCCCTCGGGTTGTCGGTTCAACCAAGACGTTCAGATCGCTCAATAAGCTCTCATCAATATCCGTTAACTTTTTTCGTCCACCACCAACAGCACGGACTCTGCGATCTTTTCGTTTGTGTTTATCAGCAAAGACTTTATCAGTGTCTGTTGCTTTAAGGGCTAATTCTTTAAATCCTGCGTAAATTGTGGTTCGAGACATTCCTGTCGCTTTAGCAACAGTGGTCACTCCGCCTTTTCCCAAGCTTTGTGCTTCCACCGCAGACCATATCCGCAGCGTTGATTCATCAAGTCGCCCATAGAGCGCTTGGTATTTTACCTTTACCATTGCAATGTTATCCATGACATCATAATAGTAAAAAATCCGCTTATCTGTACAGGTTATTTATGCGAGCGTCCTAAAGGTAAGAAAGGGGCAGCGCCTTTCCGCTGCATGAACAGGTCAGGTTACCAACTTAAACTCAGCCACTTTTTGTCCACCGGCTGGGGTCCACTTCACCACGAGAAAAGGACTGAAAGTTCAAGCAGAACTGGATGATTCAATATATTCACCAGGCATCAAAGTGAGTGACGCTGAATTTGAAAAAATCCACATTATACGAAATGAATTTCATGGGGAATGGAACTACAAAATTGAGCCAAATTCTGGATAAATTTGTTATAGTTATTTTTTAAGAGCTACATAACCGAAAAGGGATTGTTGAACGTTCGTTTTATCAGCGCCGATATGCTGGATGCAAAAGCCAAAGTGCTCTACGAAGAAATCTACTGTGCACGAGGAAATGATGGGTTAGTACATAAAGGAAAACAAGACTTACACCAAGAGCGATCGTACCTCTTGCCACCGTTTTCTTGCCAACCAATTTCGTCTGTTTTTACATTCCGCAGCGTATGTGTTACTACACAGTTTGCGTTCAAACGTGTTACCGGGAACCAGTCTGGCCACCGCCACTTTTGAGACCATACGACTAAAACTCTTCAAAATAGGTGCCAGAATTATAGAGCGCAAAACCAGGATCAGCGTCTATTTACCGACGGCATACCCGTATCAGGGAATCCTCTCAAAATGCTTGGCAATCTTTGAGCATCTGCGTGCCCAGCCATCACCACCACCTCTCCCACGGTAACAATATCGAACAAGGGTGTGCATGAAAATTGGTTAACAAAAAACAGCGTGATATATTGGCTACAAGGGTGAGGTACGCGAAAATGAGGATGTTGAGGGCTTTTTCACAATATTTCAGGTGCACTGTTTGTCTGGAATGACCCATTTAAACTCAACTTCTTTCCTGCCATGACCCTGAGCTGCGAAATTATCCGTTGAGTGCCTTCTCTTTTACTGCAAAAAGCACGCTTCGCAGGGGCTCATGAATTATTCAGGCTAAGAAAGTCGCTGACACACCCCTCCGGTTCATACTCCGGAATCAATTTCTTCAGCATCAATTTGATCCCCTCAACATCGTTCTGTCTGATTGCTGAGTTCATGCCTTCAAGCTCAGCCTCAAGTTGACACCAAGGGATGAGATACTCATTCGCCTTAAAAATACGAGGATTTGATGTGGGTTCAGGATTATTGCCGATAAGCAGCTCTTCGTAAAGTTTTTCGCCTGGCCTCAGACCTGTTACCTTGATTTCAATATCACGCACGGCAAGACCCGATAGTTCAACCATACGCAGGGCAAGATCAATTATTTTTACTGGCTCTCCCATATCAAGCAGATAAACGTCACCACCTGATGCCATAGCTCCTGCCTGTATCACAAGCTGGGCGGCTTCGGGAATGGTCATGAAGTAACGGGTTATCTCCATGTCGGTGATCGTTATGGGGCCTCCCTCCTTGATCTGGCGCCGAAAAAGCGGCACAACTGAACCACTTGAGCCAAGAACATTGCCAAAGCGTACCATCGAAAAACAGGTGGATACTGCAGGTTCCGCAGCAAAGGCCTGAAACACCATTTCACAAAGGCGCTTACTGGCACCCATAATATTGGTTGGACGCACCGCTTTATCGGTACTGACAAGAACAACACTTGACACACCATACCTGACGGCAGCCTTGGCAATACCAAGAGTACCAAAAACGTTGTTACGTACCCCTTCAGCAGGGTTATGCTCAACCATGGGAACATGCTTGTATGCTGCGGCATGATATATCACCGAAGGTTTGAAAACCTGAATAATGGCACCAATGCGGGCATCATCAGTGACATCACCGAGGAGTGGCACAAGATCCGTTAGAGAACCAAGTCTACTATTGCGATGCTCAAGATCGCTGTGGATAGAATAAAGATTGTGCTCGGCATTATCCAGCAAAAGAAGCTTTGACGGATTGGCTGCAAGTAACTGTCGGCACAGTTCGCTTCCGATGCTACCGCCAGCACCGGTTACCATCACGACCCTGCCAGCAATTGTTTTTTGAACAAGCAGTTGATCCACAGCGACAGGATCACGCCCAAGCAAATCCTCAATCTCTATCTCTTTAATATCCGAAATCGTAACCTTGCCATCCGCAAGTTCATCAACAGCAGGAAGCATCTGTATATGTACAGGATAGTTTCTGAACTTATCAACAATTTCATTGCGCCGTGTACGGGTTGCTGATGGAATGGCAAAAAGAATATTGGTAATCCCCTGTTCTTCTATCAGCTTTTTTGCCTGCATGACACTATAGACCTTCATACCATTAATAGTACGACCGTGCAGCTCAACGTCATCATCAATAAAGCCCTCAAGAGTAAACTTTGCACTGCGATGAATGGCATTAACAATTTCTACTCCGGCCAATCCTGCGCCATAAATAAGTAACTTTGCCGATGTAATGCCGGTCTTAAAGTGCATTGCTTTACCTGTCACCCGGAAACGAACAATTGCCCGACTTGACCCCGTAATAACCAAAAAAATCATTGGCTGCATGACACCAATTGAAAAAGATACTCCCGGGAGCTTCAATAAAATAATTGCACATAAAAATAGCACACCATAAACGGCGACAGCCTTGACCACCGTTATAAATGAGGCAAAACCGCTATGACGAGAAATCGCTTGATATATCCCGGCAAAAGCAAATATAGGCAACATCAATATTGGGGACATCAGATAAACAATCCACTGCTCACCTGTCGGCCACAGGATACTTTCAAAACGGAGAAAAAATGCTGTCCAGAGTGAAAGTAACAAAGACAAAATATCAAATAGCAACGCAAGAAGGCGCCTTACAGTGCAAGGAAGCATAAAGACTTTCTGCTCAATGGTCGAAAATAAATTCTTTACCGCATCAGAAAAAGAATAATTGGCTATAGAAGAAAAAGACATTGGACTATTTTTTCTGATACTGTGTAAAGTGCCATCCAACAGACGCACCTGCGACATTTGCCCTGAAATCCCCGTTACATGCTTGCATCCTGCCAACTGTCACCATTGCTGACACGAACGGGCTAATATCATATCCAATTCCGGCATTGCCCTGCCATACCAATCCTGAACCCATAGCCAAACCACCACCACCTGCTGCACCCACAAGTGCTTCGACATTACCATAGAGTTGTTTGAATACAATAATTCGAACACCACTCCCTACAAGCCCCGCCATATAGGCACCAGCATTACCTCTATAGGCTGCAAGTCCCTGACCCGTAGCGTACCAGTCAGGATTTATGAAATAATCCATTTGTATACCAAGATTATCAACCTGCTGATTGACATGATGAGTTCGCCATTTGTCCGATGCCTGAAAATATCTTTGAGTAACTGCACGCACACGCATACATACCGGGTTGTAAACACCGTTTAACCCGGTAAAATCATCAACACCAGGCTGGTAACCGACCTTTAAAGAGACGCTGTTTGCGGCAAAACTGCCTGTGTCTGAAAGAATATGCGCAGCAGATACTTCGGCAAAAAACATGTTTGAAACATACCACTGAAAACCGCTCGATAGATCAAAAAGCAGACCACCACCAGAATCAACCCCGCCGCCTCCACCTGCACCTGTTGAAATATCTGTATTGACAAAAAGCTTTTCTGAAAGTGGTATTCGATATCCCGTGCCAGCAAGAATCTGCATATACCCGGCGCTTTGTCCACCTGCAGCTCCTTCAGTTTCCAGCTTCGCATACCAGTTTTTATTCAATTGGGTACACCATTCGACCCCAAACAGGGTAACGTCATGTTGGCGGCTTCCTGCGTCATTCAATGAAGCAGTGGGAAAATGAAGGTAACGGGAAAGCAAAGCCAATGAATGCTTTTTGGGTAATAATGCAAAATTGTGAGAATCAGATAATGAAATCCTTGTTTTGCTCCATCCATTTTCAGTTAAAGAGGTAAAGGGTACACTGTAGGAGAGAAATGGCTGAGCCGAATGTATGGCACCACCTTCTGGAAAGTCAACATAACTCAGCCCTGCACCAAATCTTCCCAAGGAAGCTGTTTGATACGACATACCTGCAAAAGTGTGAAGCATGAGGCCGCCTCCACTGAGAAGGTATCCCCCGCGACCACCTCCAGCACCAATAAAAATTCCTGTATCTAAAGAGAGCCTGTCGCTCAGCGGATACCAAACATCTCCATTCAAACCCAAGGTTATAAACCCACCCCGTTTACCTGTAACAGCCATCCAGGAACCAAAGCCAGCACTGAAATTTTTAGTAAATCTGTGCGAAACCCCAAGCTCTGCCATCCCCGTACGCTCATTTCCAGGCAATCTCCACTCTTCGAAAAACATCTTTATCGTACCATTTGGCAAAGGTGTTGCTGCATACCCTGCATTACAGACCGTCAAAAACAGTAAAACAAAAGCAGCCTTACAACCAAACCAGGTGTATTTATTGAATGTCACAAAAAGATATTATGCACCATCTTATTTCCATCGAAGATACTCTCGCAAGAGCTTGAGTTGCGCCCCGCTCTCTTCGTCTTTCTTTGCATTCTGAAGAGCTTCGACAATGAATGCCCATAATAAAGCAAGAAATCCGGCACTGACGACAGAAAGAAGCACAATCATGCTTCGTTGAGGTTTTGACTTCTTTTCAGGCACAAGAGCTTTATCAAGCACTTGAATAACGGAACTCTGTTTCGCCTCATCAATCTTGGCAATTTCAAACTGTTTGGCAAGCAACTCATACACAGTTTCAGCATACTTGAGGTCGCGAACTCTCCTCATGTATTCAAGACCTGCTTCTGGAACCTTACCAGAAGAAACTGTACCTGTCTCTACCTTGGCTAACTGGGTGTGAAGCCCGGCAAGCATCTGCTGAGACCGAATGTAATCCGGATTATCATTCGTCGCAAAAGTACGCTGGGCACCAAGCTCGACCTCTTTCATGGCAATCTGGCCTTTAAGCTGTGCAGCAGTACCAATAACCAATTTAGCTTGGGCATCAAGCTGAATAATGCCAGTTTTCTCCTGAAGCTGCTTCAAGGAGATTTCTGCATCACTGAGAGACTGTTTGGCTATCAAAAGCTGCTTTTCAAAAAAAAGACGTCGCTGGGATGCCTCAGTTACAGCAAAAACCTGAGTCATTTGCTGTAACTCATCAACATAGCCGTTAGCCACTATTGCCGCTCGTTTTGGATCGCTATCTTCAAAAAAAAGAGCAATAATGCCGTCTTTACCAACCTTTACTGTCGTGGCATTTGTAAGTGCCAAACGCGTCTCCCCCAACGTTCTTTTCTGATAGACCGAATGTAACTTAAAGCGATTAATTAAGTTATCCTGCAATGTCCGACTTTTGAGCATTGCAACGTAGGTGTCGTTAGGATTTTTAATCCCCCCTGATATCCCTGATATCCCTGCCATACCACTGAGAGCACCGAGCTGGCTGAGCATTGCAGACGCACTCGACTGCTGCTGGGGAGGCAGCATTTGCGTATCTGCCGTGTAGACGTTTGGAAGAAACAAGCTGATAAGGGCTGCCAAAAGACCCACAAAAACAGGAACACCAAGAATAACTTTCTTATGCTTTGCAAGTGTTATAACAAGGTCTAAAAGACTTATCTCATCATCAACAGTATCGTCATGATTTGACTGCGGTATTGAGGAATCTGCCATTATAGTAGTATCGCCGGTAAGAAAGTTACAGCACTAATCAACAAATTATTATGTACTTAAAGCGTCTTAAGCGTAGCAAGACCGGCAGCGCCAAGACCAAACTGATAGAGTATACTGGTAAAATCTTTAAGATTTTGCACCAAACCAGCACCTCTCTGAATTTTTTCCGGAACCACAATGGCATCACCCGGATTGATAGCACCGTTATACCCGCCTTGACGATTGCTTCTCGCTGTTCCATCGGCACATATACGATACATCTCTGATTTATCTCCTGTACTGCTCACCCCCCCTGCTAATTGGACATAGTCAGTCGCATAACGACCAGGCTGATACATAAATGAATTTTGCTGATAAACCGCGCCTATAACATTAACCGTTGACGGCTTTTCAGGGATATACACAACATCACCATTCTGAAGAGGGAAATCAGGAAGATCGCCGATGTTTGCATTGAAATCTTTCAGATTCAAAATAATCCTCCCCTCTGACTTCACCATTCGCAATCTCTTGACCAGATTTCGCTGCGAGTCAAGTTCGGCTGCGATAACGGCACCCTGGGAAGGATCACTCGATCCACTGATTCGCTGTTTGGCATTCGCATCAATATCCTTCTCATATCTGTCAACCGACTCATCGATCTTCTGCTGCTGTTCACGCCTGACACTCTCCCGATTAAGTCTGGTACCAAAGACGTAGGCTTTATCCGTAACACCACCAATGCGGGCAACAAACGCCCTCAATGTCTCACCTTTTACCAGTTCAAAAACACCACTCTCCTTTACCTCACCATCAACGCGAACAAATTCCCGCTCCACTTTCACTTCAAGTGGAGCAGCACCCGGCGCAACAACACGGATAATATCTGTAGGATTGACATGAATATCTTCAAGTTTTTTTTCAATCGTGCTCAAATCTGACTTGAGTTCTACTACTGTCTGGTAGTGGTTATCAACACTCTTTTCGATAATAACATTTTGCACTCCGCTCAGCGCCTCAAAACCTCCAGCCCACTCCACAATTTCTGCCAGAGTATTATTCTGTTTCAGCTCATAAATTGCTGAATTTTTAACATCACCAAAGAGCGCAACAAGAGGACCCACAGGTTGGATATGAATGACATCACCATCTTTAAGAGGCAGATCTGATGATTTATCTCCATGAAGCAGAATATCATAAAGATCGAAGGTAACTGGTTGTTCTCCTCCGCGATTCAGTTTGATGTTACGCATACTGCCAGTTACCGATGGCCCGCCGGAGGCAAACAGAGCGTTAAGCAGTGTACTCATGGAACCGAGAGTATAGGCACCTGGCCGCAACGCATGACCAACAACATAGATTTGTACGCTACGGGTCTGGAGAACGCTTGCACTCAATTCGAAGTTTTTGAATATTCTGCCAACCGCTTTTTTCAGGTAGCCCTGAAGATCGCGATATTTAACACCAGCCACATTTATTGACCCAACACGAGGCAGATAAATATCCCCATTACGACTGACAATGGCATTAACATCAATGCTTACCATCCCCCAGCCGCGAATCTGTAAAACATCACCGGAGCCAATCACATAATCAGGATTAACCTGTACCGCATTGAGTGGCGAAAATGTACTGGGTACATTTCGAAACAGCTCACGCCCAAAAACATCAAGCTTTCTGCCCGTAGCACTCTCGACAAACGACTGAAAACTGCTTTTGACAGGAGTAATCTTACCCTGTGCAATCTGAGATTGATCTTCTGTCCGAAGAGCAGAATCACGAAGAGCAAGCTCTTTTGCATCAGATGCTGAAGTGGTGATAGAAGGTGCAGCTCCCACCCCTGCCACGGGTGTTGAGGAGGTCGGAAATGTTCCCATTGCAGCATCTGTACCAGAATCGGCACCAGACCCCGCACTGGAGGTTGCTGAACTACCGAAACCAGAAGAGGCACTTTCAGCAGGTAAACCACGTTGTGGCAGAAATAACAAAAAAAGTACTGCAAGAAATAAACGGCTATAACGCATCAAAAACCATCCGAAAATTTAACATTGAACAAAAATAAAAGCTCCGCCACTCTCAGTCACAACTGATATACTACTCATCAAATGAAAGCTAAAAATCAGACTTTTTAGCAATATTGGTTTAATCTGGAGAACATAAGAGACTCTTTCAACAAGCAAAAATGAATTCGACAAGCTGAAAAAGGGTGATTTTTAGATAAACTACCAAGATCCGTCTCCATGTAAATCATTACAGAAAAAGGAATAATGCGACTATTCCCGCAATATAAGAATAATTACCCAATTCTACCATCAGGCAACTGTACTCAGTCACTGGCACTCGCTCTCGAAACGCTCAATAACACGAAGAAATTGATGGCCATAACGCTCAAGCTTGACCTCACCCACCCCCGAGACGGCGAGCATTGCTTCAGCCGTACGCGGCAAAAGTGCAGCCATATCCCGTAGCGTTCTGTCTGAAAAAACAACGTAAGGTGGCACTCCCTGCTCATCGGCAATTTGCTTGCGCAAGAGCCTGAGCAGTTCAAAAAGCTCCTGATTATAGGGTAAACCAGAAAGATCGGACTTTTCACGCAAAGCTTTTAACTGCTTTTTTTCAAAAACACGAACAGTCTCAATGCGCTCTTCGCCTCTCAACAGAGAAATTGCTTTTGGCAGCAAAAAAAGCGTCGGATAGAGCCCTTCGGATTTATCAATAACCTTTTGAGCAAGGAGTTCATCGACAAGTTGGCGCCAGTATTTTTTGTCGTACTCTTTTCCTACTCCGTATGTTTTAAGACGATCATGACCAAAATCGCGAATCTTCTTGTTGGTGCTTCCCGTCACAATATCGACAATATGCATTGCCCCGAAACGCTCTTCGGTTCGAACGATTGCCGATAAAAGCATTTGTGCCTCGCGGGTACAATCGACCACTTCACGACTGCCGAGACAGATATCGCAGGAGTTGCAATTTTCGTGCGGGTAGCTCTCTCCAAAATATTCAAGAAGTGCCCGGCGCCTGCAAACCGAAGTAGAGGCAAAAGCGATCACTTTTGAAAGTGCCCCAAGAGCTTTGGCACGCTCGACCTCATCAACCATTGCATCAATAAAAAATCGCACCTTGGGAATGTCGCCCTGCGCGAAAAGTAGGGTACATTGTGCAGGTTCACCATCACGACCGGCTCTTCCCGTCTCCTGATAGTAGTTCTCAATACTTTTCGGCAGATCGGCATGAATAACAAACCGGATGTTTGACTTGTCTATCCCCATACCGAACGCTATGGTGGCCACAATAACCTCTGCCTCGTCAAAAATAAAGGCCTCCTGATGACGTTTTCGCTCAGCATCACGAAGCCCAGCGTGATACGGAAGAGCACGAAAGCCTTTTGCCTGTAACATCGCTGAGGTCTCATTGACACTTTTACGGCTGGTACGGTAAATGATACCTGACTTTCCTTTGTTTTTTTTTATCAATGCTACAAGCTGCGCATCGGGGTTGTCCTTAAACTGAATATCATAATAGAGGTTGGGACGATCAAATGATGCACGGACAAGAAGAGGGGTTCGCAAGGCAAGTCTTTCAAGAATATCCTGTTGCACCCGGTTGGTCGCAGTAGCCGTAAAAGCTGCAACCGGAAGGTCAGGAAACATGGTTACAAGTCCGGAGAGAGAGAGATAGTCCGGCCGGAAATCGTGACCCCATTCTGAAATACAGTGAGCCTCATCAATGACTGCCATACTGATCTGCACTCTGCCAAGCAGCTCCCTGAAGGGTTCAAGACAAAAGCGCTCGGGAGCAACATAGAGCAGATCAAGAGCGTTTGCAAGAAGATCACGCACCACGTCATTCCATTCATCCGGAGTGAGTGAGCTGTTGAGAAAAGCCGCCCGAATACCGTTCGCTCTGGCGCCATCCACCTGATCTTTCATGAGAGCAATAAGGGGGCTGATAACCATACAGGTTCCAGGCAGCAATACGGCCGGTAGTTGATAACAGAGTGATTTTCCTCCACCTGTGGGCATAACCGCCAGCACATCTCTCTTTTCGAGAAGTGCGCGAACAACCCGCTCCTGATTGGGGCGGAAATCACGAAAACCGAATACTCTGCGAAGAGTATCAAAGATCACGGCATCTGACACGGGGATGTTACTCATACAAAAAGTTTCAGGATTCGTTGTTTACTCATCTGATGAGCGAGAACGACGAGTAGAACGAATCACCTCCGAAGCTTTATGGAGTGACTGGCGAGACTCTTCAACATCAGGACGGCTATCGGCAAATTTTACAAGATCAGCCTGCTTCAGCAGATTCATGATACTTTCAAAACCGGCAACTCCAAGCTTTTTAAGATCGCGCTCAATCTCCTGCGTCACCGCCTCAAGGGCACTGATCCGATAGTGCGTTTCAAGAAAAGAGCGCATGATATTGCTCAGCTCTTCGTAACATTCATGCGGAGGCATTCCGGATGAAAGGCTTGTGCCGAGTTTGCGAAGCTTCCGCTGGGCTACTTGACCGGAGTCAACATGTTCGGCACTGTTGCGCACCGTACGCTTGAGAAAGAAAATCAGAAGCAGGGCAAGAATGCCCACTCCAAACACTCCAAGGAGAGCAGGCAAAAGCAAAAGATAAGGTATCGACGGACTCAGCGGTGGTTTGATGGGTCTGAGGTCGCGCATAGAGGCATCAGTGAGCTCCCGGACGTACACTGAGGCTGATGGCCTGAAAGTCAACCTCTCTGCAAGTCGTCCCTCAGCGTCATAAAACAGCACGGTAAAGAATGGCAGAGTTTGCTTCCCTGCTCCAAAATGAACAAGTTCCAGCTCAAAAGTATCCTGCGTGATACCTGAAAGTAATTTTGGTGAGAGACGTTTGCTGCTGACCAGCTCGAACGGCTGCAGTGCAACGGCATTTATCCCTTCAAGAGAGACAACCTCTCCCGACGAATGTTTAACACTGATCAAGCAGTCAATACGGTCGCCGACAAGAACAGTGTCAGGAGTCACCGTCACAACTGGCAGCACCCTTCCCTCAGCCTGAAAAGTGGTTGGCAGTACGGCGAGCACCAGCAAAAAAAGAGGCCGCAAAAGAGAGCTGGACTTTTTTTTACTCCTTGCGTTCACGGTACCGGAAAAATGAGTTCAGATCACCAATGAAAGAGCGATCGGTATCAAGAAAAATGGAATCAATCCGCATTCGCCTGAGTCGCTGACGAAGTTCATCGTGCAACCGCAACTGCTCCTCACGATATCGACCTGTAACCCGACGGCTGGCTGCGTCAACAGTAAGTCGCAACCCTGTTTCAGGATCCTCAAGATCCAGCAATCCACTGAGAGGAAGTGCCTTGTCCAGAGGATCGCTGATGTGTACCAAAATAAAGTCATGGCGATTGTTCAGCAACTTCATCCCTTTTTCATAGTCACTGTCAACAAGATCAGTCAAAAGAAAAATAATCTCCTGCCGCTTGCGGGTATAGCGGATAAAAGAGAGTGCTGCATTGATATTGGTGGTGCGACTCTGCACCTCAAGGCTTAAAAGTTTTTCCAGAATCATAAGCAGATGATGACGACCTTTGCGGGGAGGAATATAGCTTTCAATCTGATCGGTAAACACCAGAAGCCCCACTTTATCATTATTCTGAAGAGCACTAAAACCGAGCACAGCACTCACTTCAAGAACCAGCTCCCGTTTGCTCCGAACCTGACTGCCAAAAAGCATTGATGCTGACGCGTCAACCACAAGCAAAAGACTCCTTTCACGCTCTTCGGTAAAAAGTTTGACATACAGCTCATTTTTACGGGCAGAGGTGTTCCAGTCGATAGCACGAACATCATCACCATACTGATATTCACGAACATTGCTGAACTCAATCCCTTTCCCCTTGAACGAAGAGTGGTATTCACCGCTGAACAGCTCGCTGGCCATGCGCTTCGAGCGAATTTCAACGCGCCTTATAATTTGCTGAAGCTCCTTCAGACTTTTTTGATTTTTTTCCAATGGCGTATCAAGACTCATTGTCTGCCCTCAAAATCATGGAACCTGCACATGCTGCAAAATCTGCCTTATCATGTCGTCAGGCTTAATATTGTCTGCCTCGGCCTCGTATCCTGGTCGTATTCGGTGCCTGAGAGTATCGTAGACAATAGCCTTGACATCCTCCGGAGTTACATAAGGCCGATGCTGCAGGAAGGCATGTGCTTTGGCAGCGAGAAGAAGAAAAATAGAGGCTCTTGGCGAAGCTCCGTATTCAATCATGGCTTCCAGCTCTGCCATACCGTACAGACCAGGATTTCTGGTAGCTACAACGAGATCAATGATATAGTGCTGTACTCTGGGATCAACATAAATTCTGTCGATAAGGGCGCGTGCCCGAAAAATATCATCAGCTTGTACAACAGCCTGGATCGGTGCCTTGATGGATGTCGTGGCGGATCGGAGCATTATCTCCAGCTCTTCATCGTAAGAGGGATAATCGACAATCACCTTCATCATAAAGCGGTCAACCTGTGCTTCTGGAAGCAGGTAAGTACCTTCATGCTCTACAGGATTCTGGGTAGCCAGCACCATAAAAGGTTCCTGGAGAGGGAAGGTCTGATGACCAATGGTAACCTGGCGCTCCTGCATTGCTTCCAGCAGTGCTGACTGTACCTTTGCCGGAGAGCGATTGATTTCATCAGCAAGAATCACATTGGCAAAGACTGGCCCCTTGCGGGGATAGAACTCCATATCCTTGGGATTGTAGATCATGGTGCCAATAAGGTCGGCTGGAAGCATGTCGGGGGTAAACTGGATCCGCTGAAATTTCAGATTCATGACAGAGGCAACCGTACTGATAATAAGGGTTTTAGCCAATCCGGGAACCCCCTCAAGCAAAATGTGGCCATTCACCAGCATGGCAATAAAAACGCGACGGATCACCTCAAGCTGACCAACAACCCGCTGGGCGAGAAGCACCTCGGCCTGTTCAAGAAATCGGGAGGCATCAATGATCTCTGCTCCCAGCTCTTCCAGCTCTACAGCATGTTGCATACGATTCTTCTCCTCATTTTCAAGGGACTATTCCATACCCTTCCATTATTGCGCGTCTACAGTACCGATCTTGCACAGGTTAGACGTTATGAACTTTCGATTGATTGTCCACTAAAAGTTTTTATAGAGACCATTAAAACCCATCCCCAGTAATGCCACACCAAGAATCACCGCTGACCAGGTGTAGATATCAGGGATAAAGAGAAAACTGTTGAGCATCCCAAAATTGGGAGTAAGCAACATCATAAGATTTGCGCCCATGAGCACCAAAAGGAGGTGGAAAATGCTTACCTTAGCGCGTGATTTGTTCTTGCCGGCAGATTTTTCAACGTTACTCATTGAACATATTTTTTTCTGAAAGAGTGTTGTACCATGAATATTTTAGGAATAGAAACCAGTTGCGACGAAACCTCAAGCGCCATACTGCGCAACGGAACTGTCTGCTCCAACGTCATCAGTTCGCAGCTCTGCCACACCTCTTTTGGCGGAGTTGTACCGGAACTGGCCTCAAGAGAACATGAACGTTTGATCGTCTCAATTACAGATGCCGCTCTAACGAAAGCCAATATAACAAAAAATGAACTTGATGTCATAGCCGCAACCGCTGGTCCCGGATTGATCGGAGCCGTCATGGTCGGTCTCTCTTTTGCTCAAGGGCTTGCTTACGCTCTCGACATACCGTTTGTCCCTGTCAACCATGTTGAAGCGCACATCTTCTCTCCATTTATCAGCGAAGATGCCAGCCGCTCAGTCCCTGAAGGGGCTTTTGTGTCACTGACCGTCTCTGGTGGTCACACACTTCTCTCAATTGTTGAGCCCGATCTCTCCTACACTGTGGTCGGAAGAACACTCGACGATGCCGCAGGTGAGGCCTTCGACAAAACGGGAAAAATGCTCGGACTGCCCTACCCCGCAGGTCCGATTATTGACAAACTGGCTGAAACGGGAGACCCCTCTTTTCATCTTTTCCCCAGGGCGCTAACATCACAATCCCAAAGCAGTAAAAGCTGGGAGGGCAATTTTGATTTCAGCTTTTCGGGCATGAAAACCGCTGTGCTCACCTGGCTGCAAAAACAGGAGGCAGCTTTTATTGAACTTCATAAAGCCGACATCGCTGCATCAATTCAGGCGGCGATAGTGAGTGTCCTGGTTGAAAAAAGCATTGCCGCAGCACGAAGCCGGTGTATCCGTGCCATCTCCGTTGCTGGAGGCGTAAGTGCAAACTCTGGATTAAGAAATTCGATGCAGAGAGCCTGCAACAAAGAGGGAGTAAAACTCTACCTTCCTGAAATGCGCTATGCAACTGACAACGCGGCAATGATTGCCACACTTGCCAATCTGAAACTCTCTCGCGGCATGAGGGCCAAACGCCTCTACAATGTAGCCCCTTACGCAAGCTTTACAAAAGCAGCAAAGAGGCATCATTGAAATAGTTCAATAAATACATTACATTCCTTTTCACTATAAAAAAACCAAACGCCGCTATGTATACTACTCTTTTGACCCTGTTTCTTTTCTCTCCGCCAGCAGGGGGACAGACGCCAAACCCCCTGATCCAGATTGTTCCGTTAGTCCTTATTTTTATTGTCTTTTACTTCTTCATGATCCGCCCTCAGCAGAAAAAGCAGAAGGATAGAGAAAAGGTGCTTGACAGCCTGAAAAGAGGCGACAAGGTTGTCACCATAGGCGGTGTTCATGGTACTGTTGCAGGAATTGATACTGAAAAAAAGACGGTTCTGGTTCAGGTAAGCGAGACCACAAAAATCAAGTTCGATCGCACTGCTATTGCCAATATCGACAAACAGGATGCGGGCGATAAACTTACGACCAAAGAGTGACACGTATAATGCAGCCAACATACGCAAAACTGGTATTGGAGAATGGCTCTGTCTACAGGGGTACGGCTTTCGGCCATATCGGCGAAGCAACTGGAGAGGTGGTTTTTAACACTTCACTTACCGGCTACCAGGAGATTCTGACCGACCCGTCCTATTCGGGGCAGATGGTGATGATGACCTATCCCCTGATAGGAAACTATGGCATCAATCCCTCCGATAACGAGTCAAAGAAAATATGGGCGACCGCCTTTATTGTTCACGAAGTATCGCGAATCCACAGTAACTTCGAAGCATCACAGAGCATTGACTCCCGTCTCAAGGAAGATGGAGTTATGGGCCTGGCTGGTATTGACACACGAAGACTTGTCCGGGAAATTCGGGAAAAAGGGGCTATGAGGGGCATTATTTCCGTGCAAGATGAGAGCGATGAGTTGCTGAGACAAAGAGCCCTGCAAAGTCCTGAAATGGCTGGCCGCGACTTGGCAAGAACCGTTACCACCACTCATAATTATACTCTTGAAAGAGAGAATAATCGATACCATGTTGTTGCAATTGATTTCGGCATAAAAAGCAATATTCTCCGCATGCTGCATCAGGCCGGGTGTAAGGTCACTGTCGTCAATGCCGGCACAACTGCTGAAGAGCTGCTTGCACTCCACCCTGATGGGGTTTTTCTCTCAAATGGACCAGGAGATCCCTCTGCCGTCGGTTACGCCATCAACACAATCAAACAACTTGTTGATTATAGTCAAACCACCAGACCGTTGCCAATCTTTGGAATATGCCTTGGGCACCAATTGCTCTCACTGGCTTGTGGTGCTGAGACCTTCAAACTGAAATTCGGCCATCATGGTGGCAATCACCCTGTCAAAAATCTCTTGACCAGTCAGATAGAGATCACCTCTCAAAACCATGGATTTGCTGTTACCATGGATTCCCTGCCAGAGGTTCTTGAAATGACCCACCTGAACCTGTATGACAATACCGTTGAAGGAGTAAAGCATAAAAAGCTTCCCTGTTTTTCGGTACAATACCATCCCGAAGCAGCACCGGGACCGCACGATTCGCACTACCTCTTTGATGAGTTCACCTCGCTTATGGATTCAACACAAACCACTTTTCTGAAGAGATGAAAAAAAGATTATTTACACCAGGCCCAACCCCGGTTCCCGAAAATGTCATGCTCCGCATGGCAGCTCCAATTATCCATCACAGGAACCCCGAGTTTATGGAGATATTGACCAGGGTTCACGAAGATCTCAAATACCTGTTCAGAACAACCCAACCAGTCGTTGTTCTCAGTTGCTCTGGAACCGGCGGAATGGAGGCAACCATCTCCACTCTTTTTCAACAGGGCGACAAGGTTATTACCGTTAATGCCGGCAAGTTTGGTGAGCGGTGGGGCGAGCTGGTTCGCGTTTTTACCGGCAACTGTGTGGAGGAGAAGGTGGCCTGGGGTTCGGCGCTTCAGCCTGAACGACTGGCTGAACTTCTTGAAGAAAATCCTGATGCAAAAGGAGTCTGCCTTACCCATTCCGAAACATCCACCGGTACCGCCACCGATATCAAGAGTCTCAGCGCACTTATTCGCGAAAAATCTGATGCGTTGATCCTGGTTGATGGAATCACGGCTGTTGGCGCACACGAATTTCTTTTCGATGAATGGGGAGTCGATATCTGTATCACCGGCTCCCAGAAGGGGCTCATGATGCCTCCGGGACTGGCACTTGTTGCTATCTCTGCGCGCGCACAGGATGTCATTAAAGGGAAAAGTGGCACACCACAGTACTACCTGAGCCTGAAAAAAGCTCTCAAAGCTCATGCTGGTGATGATACTCCATTCACTCCGGCAGTCACCCTGGTCATCGGCCTCGATGAGGCGTTACAGATGATCAAGGCTGAAGGTATTGAAAATATCTGGGCTCGCCATGAACGGCTTGCCAATGCGTGCCGCCAGGGATGTAACGCCCTTGGCATGAAGCTCTTCAGTAACTCGCCATCGTTTGCGGTCACTCCGGTGTGGCTTCCTGAGGGGGTAAAATGGTCAGCCTTCAACAAGGCACTGAAAAAAAGCAATGGCATTACGGTTGCTGCTGGTCAGGATGAGTATAAAGAGAGAATTTTCCGTATCTCCCACCTTGGATTTTATGATGAACTCGACATGCTGACGGTTATAGGCGGCATTGAACGGGCATTGAAAGAGATTGACTTTGCCTTTGAAATCGGCGCTGGTGTCAGCGCTGTCCAAAAAGCATTCCTCGGCAACTGAAGCCTGCCGGATAACTGAAACTATGATGTTCCTGTATACCCTCCTGCTTGCTGTTACGTTTCTGACATCAATGCAGGAGAGATTCAGAGAGTACCGTATGCAACTGAATGCATACGCACTGTATGAACGTCACGCATACCCCGAAGCAGAACAGGCCTACGAAGAGCTTCACACACCTGTTCATAGTCAAAAAGAGATAAACAGAACAACCTTTAATCTCGCCTGCACCCTTTACATGCAAGGGAAATTTCAGGAAGCTGCCGATCTCTTTGCCCAAAGCGCTAAAACCGGAAGCAAGTATTCTGAAATCCGGCAAAGCGCGATTTATAATGAAGGAGATGCGCTTGCCATGAAAGCGATCGGAAGCAATGGGAAGGCCCAGAAAACCCTTTTCTTCCGTCAATCTCTTAACCGGTTCAAGACCGTATTATTAACAGATCCCGGTGATGGTGAGGCAAAAATCAACTATGAAATTGTACGTCGTTTTCTCAAAGAACAAGAGACACCTGAACAGAACACTGCTCCTCCACCCTCACCAGGCTTGAAGAACAATGTGGCAAATCGACTCCTCGATAATGCGCAACAGGATGAATCTTCAATCATGCGAAGAGCTCCGCGAACAGCTCCATCGGCAGCGCATGGCTCCAAAAACAATAAGGACTGGTAGTGCAAAATGGCTGACGGCCTCTTGAAAAAAAAAGTTCTTCTCGTTTTTCTCCCTTCAGAAAGTGGGGTTGACGGAGCACGGTCACTCTACACCGACAAGAAGCGTAACCCTTTATTTACATGGGTAGACCTGTCGTTGCGAGCCATTATCAAACAAAGCCAGTTCGCCATTCCACCGCTCTCTCTCATGATTCTCAGCTCTGTCGAGGTAAAGGGAGTTGAACAGGCTCTCTGCGACATGCGGTTTGAGGAGTTTCCCTGGCATATAAAGTGGGATCTTGTCGGGATCAGCGTGCAGACCGGAATGGCTAAAAAAGCTTATGAACTTGCCGACAAGCTTCGTGCTGCAGGAATACGGGTCGTGCTTGGGGGCGCCCATGTCACCCTTTTCCCGGAATCCTGTCGTCCCCATGCCGATATTCTTGTGGAAGGAGAGGCTGATGACCTTTGGAAAGAGTTACTCACTGACCTTGCAACTGGCTCTCTCAGGCCACTCTATCGTTCCGATAGCTTCCCTGATCTCGGAATCCCGAGAGCAGTTAGCAAACGGACGCTCATCAAAAACCGCTATTTTACGACCAACCTGATCCAGACCGGAAGAGGCTGCCAGTACAGTTGTGACTTTTGCAATGTCCATCTTCTCAATGGCCATGCTTTGCGTAAAAGATCGGTTGCAGAGGTAGTCAATGAAGTTGCAAGGTTTCAGCAACACGATCAAAGAATCTTTTTTTTTGTTGATGACTCAATTAATGCCGATCCCGCATACGCACTGGAACTGTTTCGAAAGCTTGTGCCACTGAGAATACGCTGGTTTGGACAAGCAACGACAACTCTTGGCCAGCAGCATGAGCTTCTGAAAACTTTTGCCGATTCAGGGTGCCAGGCACTCCTTGTCGGTATTGAAAGCATCGAGCCAGCCAGTCGAAGTGCGCACAAAAAAAACCAGAATCGGGCTGGCGAACTGGTCAAAGCTGTTTGCTCTATACGGGAGGCCGGAATTAGTCTCTATGGCAGTTTTATCTACGGCCTTGATGGCGATACGCTTGATACTCCGGCAGCAATTCTTGATTTTGTCAACGAAACAAAACTTGACGTTCCTGGCATCAATATTCTGAGACCCACGCCAGGCACCCAGGTTTTTGAACGACTCAAAGAGGAGGGACGACTCCTCTTTGACCCTCACGACATCACAGCATACCGATACTCCTTCGGCCAGGAGATGCTTTACAAACCAAAACAGATTCCTGTCGAAGCCTTTATTGAGAGCTACTCAGCACTGACCAGCCAGCTTTTCAATGTCAAAAATGCCCTGCTTAGAGGCTTATGCGCTCCGAGATCGAAGAGTGCTGTCATGCTTTTCAATCTTTTCTATGCACACCTTTATACTCTTTCACGTCATGACCTGAAGCTTCAGTATGAAAAAATCATCAGGTAAAAAATCATTTTGTCATACGCTGATTAATTTTTAAACTGTTCGTTAATCAACTACCCCGCAGCAGAGCTGCGGGGTATGAAGTCATGTTTAAGAATACTTTCACGAAGCACAGCTTCGAGGAATATATCCTATAGCGATTTAATGCATCTCCCCGGCACCAACAAACTAAACCCCTATCAAGAATGAACATGAAGCTTTTCATCCCTCTTCTGGCAGTCGCGCTGTCATTGCTGAGTGCTTGCGGCCTTGAAAAACCACCGGCCTCGCTGAAATTTCCTGAAGAGAAAAAAGAGGCTGCGCCACCCCCTGTGACTGCCCCGTCAACGGCCAAAAGCGATGCGCCTGTTGATCCAAAACTGGCTGCTGGTAAAACCGCTTATGACACAAACTGTGCCGCCTGTCACGATGCAGGAATGATGGGTGCCCCGAAGCCAGGCGACAAGGCTGCATGGAGCCCTCGTATCGCTCAGGGAATTGAAGTCATGACAAAAAAATCGATTGAAGGCTTTCAGGGTAAAGCTGGAGCCATGCCGGCAAAAGGTGGAAATGCAAGCTTGACCGATGACGAGGTTGCAAATGCTGTCGCATACATGGCAGACAAGTCCAAATAAAAGGAGTGGATTTTTTTTTCTCAGCAGTACCTGAACTCAGCAGGTACTGCTTTTTTCCATCAATCCTTTGCCAGGCTCAAAATAAGTATGCCGATATTTGGATTGCTTAAATTAAAATTGTATTAATATGCTTGTATTGTGTCGCTAAAAGCATAAGCACAATAACATCAACCCCATCATACAAAAAAATTAAAAGAGGAGACCCTTCTATGTCACGTTTTCTTTCAGCAGCACTTTGTGCGCTTTTTGTCTGTTCAGTTTCATCAACTGCATTTGCTGCAGGTGATGCGGCTAAAGGTCAGGCCGTTTACGATGGCACTTGCACTACCTGCCACAAAGCAGGAGTGGGTGGAGCTCCGAAATTAGGTGACAAGGCCGCCTGGAAAGACCGTATTGCAAAGGGTGAAGCTGTGCTTGTCAGCAACGCACTCAAGGGATTCAAAGGAAAAGCCGCAATGCCAATGCCTGCAAAGGGCGGCAAAGCTACTCTCAGCGATGCAGAGGTGACCAATGCTGTAGCCTACATGGTGAAGCAGAGCAAATAAGCTTGCTTCCTTTTTTTCGAAGGCGGGGTTATCCCCCCGCCTTTTTTATCTCCTCTCTGCTCTCCGGAAAAAGTATAATCTCCCTGCAATCGGAAATTTCCACTCTCTTGACTACCTTGCCTCATAGAGAGGACTTCTCGAACATTCCCAGTCTCAAAAATTCTAGCGACCATGAACCATCTTCACCTCGGCTTTATTGGAACAGGAAGAATAGCTCGAGCCATTATCGCTGGCCTCAGCAGCAGAAAAGATACGGTGATCGCCGGTTTTGACAGAGACGCTGCAACGCTTGACTCTCTTGCAACCGACTACCCGGTTCAGCCGATGCCCTCAATTGCCGAAATTGCAAAAAACGCAGAGGTGATCATCCTTGCCGTCAAGCCCTGGCAAATTGCCGGGGTGCTCGAAGAGCTGAAACCTTTACTCACCGAAACCCACCTGCTGATCAGCGTAGCGGCAGGCATATCATCGGAATTTATCAGAAACAATGCTGTCAAATCGTTGAAGGTCATACGGGTCATGCCCAATACACCCGCCTTTGTCGGGGAAGGAATGACGGCTCTCTGCAAAGGTCAAATGGCCTCCGATCAAGATCTCTCTCTGGCTTGTGAACTTTTTAGTGCAATTGGTCAGGTGGCAATTCTTGATGAATCGCAAATGGATGCAGCCACGGCGGTTTCAGGAAGCGGACCGGCATATATGTTCCACATCCTTGACTCTCTCGCCAATGGCGGGGTACAGTGTGGACTCTCCTATGAGCAGGCTCTGCTGCTTGCAGCACAAACAATGAGGGGCGCAGCAAAAATGGTACTCTCGGGCAATAAACATCCTGATGAACTGAAACGGGATGTCACCACGCCAGGGGGAACGACTGAGGCTGGGCTGAAAATAATGGATGAACAAAACATCCGGCAGATTTTGTCAGACACCGTGGTTGCTGCAGCAGCCCGTTCCCGTGAACTTATGAAATAAAGGCTATGAAGAGAAAAACGGCTTATTTCCGATTCTGTGCTCTGCTCCTGCTTGTAACACTCTATACTTCAGCGATAACAGCAAGAGCCGAAACCCCGGACAGCACTCCTTTCATCACCACATTAATCAACAAGAGACATCCCTTTGTGGGGGAGGAGATCCTCCTGACCTACACGCTCAATTTCAAAGATGTTGCACCAAAAATATCCAATGAAGTAATGCCTTTACTCCAGGGAGTATGGGCGAAAGAGAGCCCACCGGAGCGCTTTATAAAAAGTAGTCCAACCAAAGTGCAAGGAGAAACCTTCAGGAGTGCCGTGGTCAAACAGTTCAGACTTGTACCTCTCCAGAGCGGTCAGATCCCTCTATCAGGATACAGAATGCAATGTATTCAGCAAAAAAACCAAATGGAAGCAAGCGCAAAAGAGGTGAAAGAGAGTGTGATCAGCATCGCCGCTCCACCCCTTACACTCTCTGCTCGGCCTCTCCCTGAGCCAATACCGGAAAACTTCTCCGGAGCTGTCGGTACCTTCGCGTTCGACCTTGTTGCTGACAAACAAAAAATAGGAGCTGGAGAGCCGTTATCCCTGAAAATAGTCATAACAGGGACGGGCAGTTTGAACACCCTTCAGCTCCCTGCTCTCAATCTGCCAGAAAGCTTTCGGCATAACCCGCCCGAAAGGAGCGGCTCTTTCAACCAGAATTCCGGAGTAACCTCTGGCACTCTCACGTCAACCACTCTCACCTGGCCTCAATCAGTCGGTGATTTCATGATACCTGCAATTCGCTTTGCGGTATTCAACCCCGAAACTGAACAATTTCAGACACTTCTCTCAAAACCACTCACCATCACTGTCGAAGGAGGTCTCTTCAAAAAAATTGCTGATCAACAAACACTTCCCATTTTCGGAGAGCAAAAAAACACCCTCTTTCCAGAACGAATGATGACTGTTCTTATCATAGTACTGCTCCTGCTGACCATTGCCGCCACTCTCCTGATTCGATCAAAGAAGCAGAAAATAACCACCAGGAGACAACATGATACGGCTTCAGAGCATCCGCAGAAGAGCGCAAGATCGGCTTACGAAATAAAACAAAAACTTTTCACGACACTTGATGGGGCTGGAATAAAAAAACCTGGTGCCTTAACACGAAAAGAGCTGGAGAACGAATTACAGCGAATCAATATTAACGAAGAGATTCGTCAGGAAATACCTGCCGTACTTGACTCGCTCGACAAGAATCTGTACACCCCCTCAGCACGGCTCCATGAGTCGATGATCAAAAGAGTCAATGCCCTGATTGCTGCGTTGAACAAGAGCTGAAGAGTGGTACAGCTATTTCCGGGTAATCTGTAATAATACCATCCGCACCCGTCTGTTGCATCAAAAGCATCTCTTCAGGACGATTTACCGTCCAGGGGATCGTTTTGATACCCTGGAGATGAAGAAAATCAAACAACTCACGTTCAACAAGAGAAGAGTGTGGATTAAGATACTGTGGCACAAACCCGAGGTTTGAGAGAAAGGGCAGCATCTTTGCCCGATCATCAAGTAAAAGTCCATAACAGAGATGCGGAGAGATCTTCCATGCCTCTCGAACGACCCGCCAGTCGAAAGACTGTATCCTGACCCGAGAGGCAAGAGCTGCTGCCACAACAAGCTGAACAACAAGCGCAGCATACCGGTCAGGAGAGGGGTGCAACAAGCCATCCTGAACTGGCCATGACTTTATTTCAAGATTATAGACCATATTGCCATGCAAGCCCGCCTGTGCCATAAAAGTATCAACCCCATTGAAAACAGTCGCGAGGAGTGGCTTGCTGGCTACAATCCTCGACTGCAGCGGAAAGGAGGGATGAGGACGACCGCAATCAAAGCGCAGAATATCGGCATAAGGCATCTCATAGAGTGGAAAACGCCTCTCATCGACACGCAACGGCTCTCCTTCGGGATCTGAGCAGAGTGGGCCCGAAAGCCAAGGGTCATGAGAAACAACAATCTCATGATCTTTGGAAACAACAAGATCAAGTTCAAGAACCCTCACACCAAGTGTCGCTGCATGGCAGAATGCCTGCAAAGTATTTTCAGGAAAAAATGCCCTGGCTCCACGATGTGCCTGTATTTCAAAAGCCATTGTTTCTTTCCGCTGCTTACCGGCCAAATTGGAAGGCTGCACAGGCCGAGAGCCTCTGCATAACGATAATGAACTGGAGATCCTCTGGTTCGAAAACCGCTCCAATTTTTAGCAGAATCTTCTTATGGATTTTGTTTGTGCTTACCATTAGAAGCTCTTGGTGACTTTGAAAAGGGCCTTTTTTTCGGTTTCCTCTTCTGCGGCTTGTTTCCATCTGCACTTTTTGAAACAGAATTGGTCACTCCACCACTAGCGCTGAAATAGTCAGATGGACTTTTGGATCTGATTTTGTTATATCGGTTTTTGCGATACTTCTTTTCAAGGTCAGCATAAGGGCTGGGCGGGTCTGGAGAGGTATTGTAATTATTAAAATTCGGCTCGTCAATCACCTCATCAACATCATCCAAAACCACGTCGGGATGAACTTTCTTAAGCAAGTTATTTCAATTTATGTTCAACAAATCAAGAGTACTATTACTCGGGATTATTTCTGAAGGGAACACAATTTACAATTTTAGAATCAAAATCCAAGCGACAGTGTGCCCTCAAACGCCTTTTTAATACTGCGACAATAAGTTTTTCGATTGTTTATTGGCGGTTTAATAGTAACTTCTGGATTGTTTCACCCAAAATAATAATCGGAGATCGAAATGGATATTCGCAGATGGATTCTTGCATTTATTCTTCCCCCCGCAGCAGTGACAAACAAGGAGGCTGGAACAATCATGTTAACCGCCATTCTTACCCTCTTTGGCTGGGTTCCAGGCGTAACCTTTGCCCTGTTTTTGATGCTTCAGGAAAAACGCAATATGGCCGCCTGAGACAACATCATGAAGCTTCTGGTTGCGACTGATTTTTCGGAACTTGCTGAAAAAATCTTTACTGAGGCAGAAAAACTTGCCAAAAACCTTTCGGCAAAAGTTTTTCTGCTTCACGTCATTCCTCCTCAGTCACCGATTATTGATCCGCTGCCCGATGCAGAGAGAGTCATCCTGCATGATGAATTACTGAATTACGCGGCGTATCATCTCTCAGATTCTCCGGAATTGATAAAGATGAGGGATATCGCTGTAAGGTTTCAGGAAAAGGGGATTGATACCACTGTTATTATTACACAAAACAACGAGGTCGAAGCTATTCTGAACGAAAGCGAAAAACATGGCGCTGACATGATCATGCTCGGATCGCATGGGCACGGCGCGCTGTTTCACCTGCTCATCGGCAGCGTCTCAGAAGGGGTGATTCGGCAGGCGACCTGTCCTGTCATTATCGTACCTTCAAGAAAACGCTGACGAGAAAAAACAAGCCGTGTCAGGGAAGCCGGTTCAGAGCGCTGAGGATTGCCTTGATTGATGCAAGACTGATATTTGAATCAATACCGGCACCGAATGATATCCGTCCATCAGCGCAGCCAATCTTGATGTAAGCCACAGCAAGCGCCCCAGCACTCTTGCCAATAGCATGCTCAGCATACTCATCAATACTGAAATCAAGCCCGCTTTCCCGCACAAATCCTTTGACAAACGCATCAAGCGGCCCATTTCCCTGTGCTTCAAAACTGAACTCCCGCTCCCGCCCCTGTACAATACAACTGATGATCGTAGCCTCTTCATCATTACGTTCAAGATCCGCATCGTCCCATTTGATATTGCACTTTTTGAGCGTCATCGGCTCCTTCAGCTTTACATACTCTGTATGAAACAGACCATGGATCTGATCTGGAGACAACTCAATACCGGTTGTGTCGGCAACGGCCTGAACAGCCTCAGCAAAATCAGGCTGCATCCACTTTGGAATCTGGATACCGTAATCCTTTTCAAGTACATAGGCAACACCACCCTTGCCAGACTGGCTGTTGATACGCACAATGGCCTCATAATTGCAACCAACATCCTCTGGATCAATGGGAAGATAAGGAACCGCCCACAACCCGCCCTGTGAGGATGGTTGTGCCTTCATCCCTTTACTGATGGCATCCTGATGCGACCCTGAAAAAGCGGTATAGACCAGCTCTCCCGAATAGGGGTGACGAGGATGAATATCCATACGGGTAGAGCTGCGGTAAACCTCACGGATACGGGGTAAATCTGAAAAATCAAGCTCGGGATCAACTCCCTGGGTAAAAAGATTCAGTGCCATGGTGACAATATCCATATTCCCGCACCGCTCCCCATTACCAAACAGAGCCCCCTCTACCCGATCAGCTCCAGCCATCAAAGCCAACTCGGCAGTTGCAACAGCGGTACCCCGATCATTATGGGCGTGAACACTGATCAGCACTGCCTCCCGATTCTTGATGTTGCGGCAGAACCACTCAATCCGGTCCGCATAAATATTCGGCTGCGACATCTCAACGGTTGAGGGCAGATTCAGTATAATTTTATCATCTGCCGAAGCGCCCCAGGCATCCATCACCGCATGACAGACCTCCAGCGCATAATCAAGTTCCGTGCCGGTAAAACTTTCAGGGCTATACTCATAACGAATACCAGCACAACCCGATTCATCTCTGAGACGGCGAACCAGCTCAGTCCCTTGCACGGCTATGAACTTGATCTCCTCCCTGTTCTTGCGGAACACAACATCACGCTGCAACGTTGACGTGGAGTTATAAAGGTGCACAATTGCATGTTTCGAGCCTGATATGGAGTCAAATGTCTTACGAATGAGGTGTTCACGCGCCTGAGTCAGTACCTGGATGGTCACATCGTCAGGAACAAGATTCCCCTCAATCAGCCTGCGAACAAACGCATATTCCGTAGCTGATGCCGACGGAAACCCCACCTCAATCTCTTTGAAACCAATAGAAACAAGAAGCTGGAACATGGCAACCTTCTCATCCACACTCATCGGTATCGGAAGCGCCTGATTGCCATCACGAAGATCGACACTGCACCACATCGGTGCTTTGGTGATACTCTTGTCGGGCCAGCTCCTTCCAGAAAGGGGAACCAGTGGATATGCAGCATATTTTTTGTAGTTTTTCATGGTCATCGCTCCTTGTGCTCCAGTAAATTAAAAAAGCCACCGACCCTGGAAGGACTGGTGGCTTAACAAAAGATGAATCGCAATCCTCTCTTTTTTTTGCTCCGCGGGCAGGACTCGAACCTGCAACCCTGCGATTAACAGTCGCATGCTCTACCATTGAGCTACCACGGAATCTGCGTCGGCTAATATACACCGGTTTTTTTTAAATACAAATCACAAAAAAGGTTTTTTACCCATCCTGCAGATCGCTGATTAATTGACAACTTTCATTTTCCATAATAATTTTTGTACATTGGTTCTCTTTTATCGAAAAGATAGAATTTCAATGAGTAAAGAGAAACCGCTGGTAGAGATTCGGACAGTCGCCCTTGTGGAGGGTATTAACGAATTTGATTATACCGGAAACATCATTGATTATGATGGCCGGCAATTAGCTGATGCCGGTTTTGACGGAGAGATAACGGTTCACGTTGACGCAAAAAAAAGTGATGAAGAGATAAGCATAACCATCAGCACGTCGGCAATGGGGACGTTTTCCTGTGACCGTTGCATGGTGCCAATCTCAAAAATGCTGCACGGTTCTCTTGAGCTTTTTTATACGTTCAATACTTCTCTTGCTGAAAAAGAGAATGAGATTGGCGAATACCGTCAGATAGCGACAAATACCGAATACATTGATATCACCGATGATGTATGCGATGCGTTGTTTTTGTCGCTGCCAGTCAAAGTTATTTGTACAGATAACCCCGACTGCAAGTTGTACGACAGCAATGCAGTCACTGAAGAGAAGCTGGATGGTGGCGATACCTTGCCCGGCAAGATGAGTACGTGGCGGGAGTCACTTGAAAAGCTGAAAAGCAATATTGTTAACTGATCATAAATAATAAGAAGCACCATGGCCAACCCTAAAGCCAAAATGTCAAAGTCCCGGAGGGATAAAAGACGAGCCCAGTTCAATGCACGCACCAAACCGGCAACAACGGTCAACTGCCCGAACTGTGGCGAGCCAACCCTTCCACACCGCGCATGTCGCCATTGTGGCCACTACCGTGGCAGATGCGTCGTCAATAAACTGGCAAAGAGCTGATCAACCAATAGCAAGACAAAAAACCCATCATGTTGACCATTGTTGTTGACGCCATGGGCGGTGACCACGCTCCCGCCTGTGTGATAGAGGGAACTGTTCAGGCTTTGCAGGAGAGCGGTAACCGGTTTGAAATCATTCTTGTCGGTCAGTCTGATAAAGTTGAGCCGCTTCTTGCCGGATATGATCTCACTGCGCTGAACATGAGATTTCTTCATGCGCCGGAAGTGATCACCATGGAAGACATTCCGGCCACTGCTGTCAAGACAAAGCAGAATTCATCACTTGTCAAGGGCTTGCAACTCTGCAAGACAAAGCAGGCGGATGCGTTTGTCAGCGCGGGCAATACCGGTGCGCAGATGGCAGCCTCGCTCTTTGTGCTTGGCAGGCTTCCCGGTGTGCTTCGGCCCACGATATACGCCTACTTTCCGCGTCTGACAGAAGGGTTAACCAACATTGTCGATGTGGGGGCAAATGTAGACTGCAAACCTGAAAACCTTGTGCAGTTTGCTGAAATGCTGACCATTTATCAACGATATGGCGCTGGAATAGAGAGACCGCTTACCGGCCTGTTGAACATTGGTGGGGAGGAAGGAAAGGGGTCAGAGGTACTCAAACAGACATACCGACTCCTGAAAGAGGCGGCCAGCAAGGGAACGATAACTTTTCTGGGAAATATAGAGGGACACGATATCCTGAAAGGAGAGGCCACCATTGTTGTTTGCGACGGAGTTGTCGGCAACACCATCCTGAAATTTGGTGAAAGTATTCCTGAATTCCTTGGCACCTTGTTCAAGCACTCACTTGAAGTGCTGCTACTTTCCGGCCAGATCAACAAGGAGAGTGCTGCATTGATTACCGGTATGTTCAAGAGCATGTTTGAACCCTTTGATGTCGAACAATTTGGTGGTGTACCCTTTCTTGGTGTTGACGGCATCTCGATTGTCGGCCACGGACGCTCCTCCTCAAGAGCCATAAAAAACATGATCTACATGGCCGAACACATGATCGAAAAAAGAGTCAACGAGCATATTGCTGAAGTTCTGTCCGAACAATAGAAAAACTGCATTGAACGCATGAAAGCTGCAATTACGGCCACAGCCAAATATTTACCTCCCGATATTCTGAGTAATCGCGATCTTGAGCTGATGCTTGAGACCAACGACGAGTGGATTCGTTCAAGGACTGGCATCAGTGAGCGCAGGATACTCAAGGATCCAGCAAAAGCAACATCATACATGTGCGGTGAGGTTGGACGGCTACTGCTTGAAAAAAGGCAGATTGCTGCAGATGACATTGAGCTGATCATTATTGCCACCATGACGCCGGACATGCTTTTTCCATCGACAGCCTGTCTGGTACAGAGCATCATTGGCGCAAGGAACGCCTGGGCTTTCGACCTTAATGCTGCCTGCTCAGGATTTCTCTATGCGCTGAACGTCGCTTCGCGCTTTATCGAAAGCGGAGCACACAAAAAAGTGATGGTCATTGGTGCCGATATGATGTCATCAATTATTGATTATACCGATCGCTCCACAGCAATTCTTTTTGGAGATGGCGCTGGCGGTGTTATCCTCGAACCAGCAAAAGAGGAGGGTTTCGGCATTCTTGACACTCGCATGTACTCTGATGGAGCAAGCGGCAAAGATCGCCTGCTGATGACTGGCGGTGGCAGTCTGCATCCGGCAACTCATGAGACGATCGATAAAAAAATGCACTATATCTATCAGGATGGACGACAGGTTTTCAAGTCTGCGGTTGTTGCCATGGCTGATGTTGCTGGCGAAATCATGAGTCGTAATAACCTCTCTGCCAACGACGTTGACTATCTGGTGCCACACCAGGCCAATCAACGAATCATTAACGCCACTGCGGAGCGAATGGGAGTTGACGACGAAAAGGTGGTTTCAAACGTTGCCCGTTACGGCAACACCACAGCAGGAACCATCCCAATCTGTCTGGCTGAACTTGATGAAGAGCAGAAGCTGCACACAGGTTCCAATTTGGTTCTGGTTAGTTTTGGTGCCGGCTATACATGGGGCGGCATCTACCTAAAATGGCAATAAGGAGATCATGAAAGCTTTCGTTTTTCCGGGACAGGGCTCCCAATACTGCGGCATGGGCAAGGATATCTTTGACAATTTTGCAACTGCACGTTTGATGATGGAGAGGGCGAATGAGCTGCTCGGCTATTCGATAACCGATATCATGTTTTCAGGCAGTGAGGAGGAGTTGCGCCAGACAAAATATACCCAGCCAGCTATTTTTCTTCACAGCATCGCTGTTGCAACACTGATCGGACAGAATGATGTCGAAATGACAGCAGGTCACAGCCTCGGGGAGTATACCGCGCTCTGCTTTGCTGGATCCATCAGCTTTGATGATGCCATGCGCATTGTGGCAAAGCGTGGTGAGCTGATGCAGCATGCCGGTCAACAAAACCCTGGTACTATGGCTGCCATCATCGGCATGCCCGACAGCGCGCTTGAAGGACTTCTTGAGGAGGCTGGATTAGAGGGTATTGTTCAGGCTGCCAATTTCAATTCGCCCGGACAGATTGTTCTCTCCGGTGATATTGCCGCTATAATAAAAGCGGTAGCACTTGCCCCCTCCAAAGGGGCTCGCATGGCAAAAGAGCTGGTGGTTTCCGGGGCATTTCACTCCCCTCTCATGAAACCTGCCGAAACAGAGCTTGCCGCCGCTCTTGATGGTATTGAGATAAAAAATGCCTCGATACCGGTCTGCATGAATGCTGTAGCCCGTCCGATAACTGACGCAGCAGAGATCCACCAGAATCTTATTCTGCAACTGACCAGCTCTGTGCTCTGGTCGCAGTCAATCGAGGCAATGGTGCAAAACGGCATGACAGAGTTTATAGAGGTCGGCCCGCAGAAGGTGTTGCAGGGTCTGATCAAACGAATTGACAAAAGTGTAACGATCAGTGGCATCGACACTGCTGCGGATATTCAGGCTCTCAAAGCCTTGTAAGGGCGACCTATCGGTAGCTCTGCTCATTGCACAGAAAATTTATTGGCACCCTTGAATAATAAACATCAACCGACTGAAACTATGTTTGAAGGAAAAATCGCTGTTGTCACTGGATCAGCCAGAGGAATCGGACAGGCTATTGCGTATAACCTTGCCGCCAGAGGTGCCGATATTGTGCTGTGCGACATTAAGGCTGAATGGCTTTCAGAAAGTGCCGAAGGGGTAAAAAAACTTGGCAGAAAGGCTTACTGTTTTGAACTCGATGTCACCAACGCCACTGCCGTACAGAATGCCTTTAACGACATTGCTGCTGAGACCGGAAGAATCGATATCCTCGTTAACAATGCAGGCATTACCAAGGACGGCCTGCTGATGAGAATGAGTGAAGAGGATTGGGATGCCGTACTTACTGTCAATCTGAAAGGTACCTTTGCCTGCACCAAGGCGGTCAGCCGCATCATGATGAAGCAGCGCTCGGGATCGATCATCAACATCGCTTCGGTCGTCGGACTGATGGGCAATGCCGGACAGGCCAACTATGCCGCATCGAAAGGTGGAGTTATTGCCTTCACAAAATCCATTGCCAAAGAGTTTGCATCCCGCAACATCAGGGCAAACGCCGTTGCACCGGGATTCATTTCATCGAAAATGACCGATGCTCTCTCCGATGAAGTTCGCCAGAAAATGCTTGAGGCTATCCCTCTCGCCAGCTTTGGCACTCCTGAGGATGTAGCCAACGCAGTGGCATTCCTGGCCAGTGACCAGTCCTCATATATTACCGGACAGGTCATCAGCGTCAACGGCGGTATGGTTATGTGATTTGGGCAAGCATCTTTTCTTTGTATATTGGCAGACTTTTTTAAAATTTTTCATTCTAACAACCCAACGTTTAATCAGGAGAACACACCATGACTCAAGCAGAAATCAAAGATAAAGTATACGACATTATCGTCAGCAAGATGGGCGTCAACAAAGATCAGATCAAATCGGACTCAAAATTTTCTGATGATCTTGGGGCAGATTCACTTGATACCGTTGAGTTGATCATGGAGCTTGAGAGCGAGTTCGGTGTACAGATTCCTGATGAGGATGCAGAGAAGATCGGCACCGTGCAACAGGCTATTGATTACATCGTCAACAAAAAGTAAACTGGCGTTACCGGAAAACATGCAAACGGCAAACAGATAAATCAGAAGCTATGGCTCAGGATCGCAAGAGAATTGTCATTACCGGAATAGGAGTTTTGACTCCTGTAGGTCTTTCCAAAGAGGAGTTCTGGAACTCCCTCTCTCAAGGAAGAAGCGGTGCGGCACCAATTACCTATTTCGATACCACCGATTTTGCGACAACCTTTGCCTGCGAGCTGAAAGGATTTTCGGCAACAGACCATATCGACAAAAAATCTGCTGACAGGATGGATCCATACTGTCAGTATGCCGTTATCGCTGCCGGGCAGGCACTGACCGATTCAGGGCTTGACCTGAAGGCAATTGATCCGCTCAGAATCGGCGTGGTGCACGGCTCTGGCATTGGCGGGATGACCACCTACGAGCAGCAGTTCGAGACCTTTCTTTCACGAGGAGCAAGACGCATCAGCCCCTTCTTTATTCCCATGCTGATCCCCGATATTGCAGCAGGGCAGATCTCAATCCGTTACGGTCTCATGGGGCCAAACTATGCAACCGCTTCTGCCTGTGCAACATCGCTTCACGCCATTATTGACTCGTACCTGCTGATTCAGGCTGGAATGGCCGATTATATGGTTTGTGGCGGTTCAGAGGCACCAATCACGAGGATGAGCGTTGGCGGCTTCAACGCAGCCAGAGCTCTTTCAACCGCAAACGACCGGCCACAGCAGGCATCTCGACCTTATGACCGCGACCGTGACGGCTTTGTCATGGGAGAGGGGGGAGGGTCGCTGATTCTTGAATCTCTGGATTCTGCAAAAGCACGCGGGGCAAAAATTTACGGTGAAATCGTTGGTGTCGGGGCAACAGCCGATGCTTACCACCTGACCGCCCCGCACCCCGAAGGAATTGGTGCGGTCAATGCCATGAGAACGGCCATAACGATGGCGGGCATTACCCCCGAACAGATCGACTACATTAACACCCACGGCACCTCTACTCCACTCGGAGACCTTGCAGAGATTGCCGCCATCAAGAGACTTTTTGGTGAACACGCCTACAAGTTGAGTATCAGCGCAACCAAATCGATGACCGGCCACCTTTTGGGCGCTGCCGGAGTTGTCGAGTCAATTGCCTGCCTCCTTGCCTTGCAGCACCAGACGGTTCCACCGACGATCAACCTCGACAATCTTGACCCGATGGTTGACCTGGATGTTACGCCGAACACTCCGAAAAAACGCACTATAGAGTACGCTCTCAATAATGGCTTCGGCTTTGGCGGGCACAACGGCTCTATTATTTTCAGGAACGGATCTTCGCTCTGAGGAGCTGAAATTGCCAGCTTTGGAGAAATTGTGGGAAAGGCTGGTGGCTTTTGGGGGGTTTGGGGAGGCTGAGGATATAGAGAATAGGAATTATAGGACTAATACGACTGATGGGGCTGGGCAGACCACGGGGTGTGAGCTTTCAGAGGAGAGTATTGAGTATTTGAGGGGGATTTTGGGAGAGGAGGCTGGATCCATGATGCTTTACCAGACAGCTTTGACTCACCGATCTTTTGTGCATAGACCTGCTACTGCAGAACCTGTAGAATCAAACCAGCGTCTTGAGTTTCTTGGCGATTCGGTGCTTGGGCTGTTGATCTCTGACTACCTTTTCAGACTCTTTCCCGAAAGCGCTGAAGGTGAGCTTTCGAGTACCCGCGCAAAAATTGTCAACAGTCGCTCCCTTGCCGCATTTGCCCGCACGATTGCGCTTGGCGACCATATCCGCCTTGGAGAAACGACCGATCACCAGAACATCAGGAGTAGTGAGTCGGCCCTGGCTGATGCCTTTGAGTCGCTCATTGGCGCTATCTATCTCGACAAAGGGCTGCAGAAGGCCTATGATTTTGTGATTCGCCATATCATTGAGCATGTCAACTTCAACACCATCGTTGCCGCCGAGCACAACTACAAAAGCCGCCTCATTGAGTACACCCAGTCGCACCATCTGCCAGCACCCGTCTACACGGTGCTTGCCGAAGCCGGTGCTGAACATGCAAAATCCTTTACCGTCACCGTAACCTGCAATGAAGCACTCCTTGGAACAGGAACTGCACGACGCAAAAAGGATGCCGAGCAACTGGCGGCCAGGGAGGCTATGGAGATACTTGACAGAGAAATTTCAGCTTAAATCTGATACACCTCCCAATAAGTGTCAAAACCCTGAGCATTCTTACTATTTTCTCGGCATCCTGGTTTTGAACGTCTGGTGTACATTGAATCGCCCTCTTGGTGTAACCCTTCAAGGGTCGACTCAATGACTCTATCACATGCTTCAATTTTTTTGAAATCTCCACAGAGGTTTAACAATGAACCCCGCAGGCAAACATAATACCGTGAAACGACCCCGTTTTTCATCCATTATTTCCGTGGACGCTGCACATTCATGGCTTATAATGCTCTTGAGATTCCTCGCAATCCCAAGCAAAACAAAGATCATTGCGACCATTTCTATGAAAGTCAATCTCCTGGTTTGATAATGTACTTTCTTGATTCCCTCTCTTCAGATAGAGAATTCCCTATTACTTTTTGCAAACATAACATCGTACATTGTTTGGACATTATCGCCCTCTTTCCAAGCGCGTTCTTTTTGCCATTGATGATGAAATGATTTTGATGGTTACTGCGCTTGATTGCCGCAGAAATCCTGACTCAATAAAGACAAAATTGCGCGGATGACGATTATCAAAAAAAGTGAAAATCACCACAACCTATGATTATCAAGCAACTCTCGGTGTTTCTCGAAAACAGGACTGGACGGCTGACGGAACTGACCGCTATTCTTGCCGCCAACGACATCAATATCTCGGCATTCAGTATTGCCGATACTGCCGACTACGGTATTCTGCGCATGATTGTCGGACGGCCGGATGCGGCGGCAGAGATACTGCGCAAGGCGGGATTTGCCGTCAAAATTACTGATGTGGTCGGTATGATTATCCCCCACAGACCCGGCGGGCTGCACAAGGCGCTGCAGCTTATTTCCGACAATAACGTAGCCATTGACTACATGTACGCTTTCGCCTCTGGAGACTGTAAGGCCACCGTGGTTATAAGAGCGGAATCGTTGCAGAAACTCATTGATGTCCTACAGGAGCACAAGATGGAACTGCTGCAGGAGGGGGATGTCTATCAGGTGTAACCAATTACCAATATGTTGCTCCTACGGAGGCTTGTACTCCATTGCCCTGAAGGAGCCTTATGCTGTTAGTGATAACAACAAATACAATCATGCCAAGATTTTCTAAAGCAGTTTCATCACTCCGCTCTTCCGAAATCAGGGATCTCATGACCCTGGCCTCAAGACCGGACATCATCTCCTTTGCGGGTGGAATGCCCGGCAACGATCTCTTTCCCGTTCAGGCGATTGAGGATCTTTTCAAAGCGCTCGACATCAAAAAAAAGCGCATTGCATTTCAGTACGGCCCGACACCCGGCCTTCCCTCACTGCTTGAGTCACTGAGCGGCTTCCTCGAAAAAAAGGGGTTGCCGGTACACACGAACCGACTGCTCATCACCACCGGCTCACAACAGGGGCTCAATCTGCTTGGCAAAGCCTTTATTGATCCTCACGACCCTGTCCTTGTCGAAAATCCCTGCTTTATCGGAGCCCTCTCGGCTTTCCGCTCCTACGACGCTGAACTGAGAGGTGTCCCCGTTGACCGCGACGGTATTGTCATGGAGGCGCTGCAACAAGAAATCGACAAAAAAGAGAAGCCGAAATTTCTCTACATCACACCCTATTTCCACAACCCGGCAGGGCTGCTCTACAGTTCTGAACGCAAAGAGCAACTTATAACCGCGCTTCAGGGGCGCGATATCCCGCTGATTGAGGATGATGCCTACGGCGACCTCTACTTTTTCGAAGAGGATCGGGAACAACTCAAGCCCATAAAGGCGATCAATCCTGAAGGAATTGAGATTTGCTATACCGGTTCATTCTCCAAAATTCTTGGCCCCGGCCTGCGACTGGGCTGGATGCTGGTGCCTGAAGAGATCTACCAAAAATGCGAACTGATCAAGCAATCCGCCGACGCCTGTTCGCCGAGCTTTACCCAGGTACTGGCTGATGAGTTTATCCGCTCCGGCCAGATTTACAGCTATATCGCCACTGTTCGGCAGGAGTACAAAAGAAGGGCAAACGCCATGGTTTCTGCTCTCAAGGAACACCTGCCAAACTACGTCCAGTGGAACGAACCACGAGGGGGCTTTTACCTCTGGCTCACTCTGCCGGAAGAGACCGATGCTACGAAAATTGTGCAACTTGCCATCGAGGGCGGCGCGGTGTTTGTGATTGGGAAGACGTTCGATCCGGCAGGAACGCACAACAATTCACTCCGCCTCTCCTATTGCAACAACACCCTGGAGCAGATCGCCGAGGGAATTCCGATTGTGGCACGAGCCATACGGCAGGTGTGCGGGTGAAAAAGCAACAATCAGCCAGCCCCCCTTCACCGGCAAAACTTGAACAAAAACAGCAGCCCCATGGCATCAAGCACGCATCAGGATCTCGCAGGATTTATCTGGAACATCGCCAACAAGCTCCGGGGCCCATACCGTCCGCCGCAGTACCGACACGTCATGCTGCCCATGACCATCCTCCGCCGTCTTGATCTGGTGCTTGAACCAACCAAAGAGCCGGTGCTTGCCGAACTGAAACGGCTGCAAGCCAAAGGGATAACCGGCCCGGCGTTCGAAGCCGCCCTCTCAAGAGTTGCCAACGGCGGCAACCGCAAACAGGCGCTCTACAACACCAGCCCCTTCACCTTCCAGAAACTGCTTGGGGATGCTCCCAATATTGCCGACAACCTCATCTCCTATATCAGAGGCTTTTCACCCCGTGTTCGCGACATCTTCGAAAAATTCGAGTTTGAAAAGGAGATTGAAAAACTTGACGACAGCAACCGACTCTTCCTCATTGTCAAAGAGTTCTGCAGCTCAGAAATCGATCTCTCCCCGGCCAAACTCTCGAACCTCCAGATGGGCTACCTCTTTGAGGAGCTGGTCAGGAAATTCAACGAACAGGCCAATGAGGAGGCCGGAGACCACTTCACCCCTCGCGAAGTTATCCGGCTCATGGTTGAACTGATGTTCGTCTACGAAGATGAGCTCTTCAAGGCTGGAAAATACAGCTCCATCTACGACCCGACAGCCGGAACCGGTGGTATGCTCTCCGTTGCCGAAGAGTACATCAAACGCAAAAACCGGGACGCCAACATTGAACTCTTCGGGCAGGAGTACAACCCGGAATCCTACGCTATCTGCTGTTCCGACCTGCTCATCAAGGACGAGGAGATCAGCAACCTTGTCTATGGCGATACCCTCGGCATCAAGGATGCAAAAAGCCGCGCCTACAACTTTTTACCGCAGGATGGCCACCCCGACAAACAGTTTCACTTCATGCTCTCCAACCCCCCTTTCGGTGTGGAGTGGAAACCTGAAAAAAGTTTTGTGGATGATGAAGCAGCCCAGGGGTTCAGCGGACGATTCGGAGCGGGGGTGCCGCGCATCAACGACGGCTCGCTGCTCTTTTTGCAACACATGATCTCCAAATTCCACCCCTCACCCTCCAGCGGAGGCGACGGATCGCGCATCGCCATTGTCTTCAACGGCTCCCCCCTCTTCACCGGCGACGCAGGAAGCGGCGAGAGCAACATCCGGCGCTGGATCATCGAAAACGACTGGCTCGATGCCGTCATTGCCCTCCCCGACCAGATGTTCTACAACACCGGCATCTACACCTACATCTGGATTGTCACCAACAAAAAGCCAAAAGAGCGAAAAGGGTATGTGCAGCTCATCGACGGAACCCGCCTCTTCCGCAAGATGAAAAAGAGCATGGGCAACAAGCGCAACGAGCTCTCCGACGAGCATATCAGCGAACTGGTTCGTCTCTACGGCAACTTCCGCCAGAACACCCAGTGCACAACAGGGACCAACGGCAGTGAAGAGAAGCCCATAACCTCAAAAATATTCCGAAACTTCGACTTCGGCTACCTCAAAATGACCATTGAGCGCCCCCTCCGCCTCAACTTTCAGGCAAGCCAGGAACGCATTGAACGCCTTACAAACGAAACCGCATTCCAGAACCTGATACTGAGTAAAAAGAGGTCGATTGATGCACAGGCAGAGGATTTCCGAAGCGGCAAAGCCATGCAAGAGGCTCTGCTTGAAGCCCTGCGCGGCATGGAGAGTGACACACTCTACCGCAACCGCCCTGCCTTTCTGAAAGCGCTTGATGCAGCACTGAAAAGCGCCGATATAAAAATTGATGCCCCGCTGAAAAAGGCAATCCTCAGCACACTCAGCCAGCGCGATGAAAAAGCGGAGATCTGCCGCGACAGCAAAGGCAACCCGGAACCCGATCCCGAACTGCGCGACACTGAACTGCTCCCGCTTCCTGACGACACTTTCCTTCCCCTGCCAATCGGCTACGAAAAAGATGCCGATAACAGCAAGCTCCTCAAACTGGTGCAGAGCCACTGCGAAGCGTATCTCCAGAGAGAGGTTCTGCCACACGTCAGCGATACCTGGATAGACCACACCAAAACAAAGGTCGGCTACGAAATTCCCCTCAACCGCCACTTTTACGTCTACAAACCACCGCGCCCGCTCGAAGAGATTGAGAGCGACATCAAAGCGCTCGAAACCAGCATCCTCAACCTGCTCAGGGAGGTTGTTGAATGAGCCACTATCAGAGATATCCGGCTTACAGGGATTCCTGTGTGGAGTGGATCGGGGAGATACCGGGGCATTGGGAGGTGAAGCAAACAAGACATATTTTCAAAATCTTTAGTGGTTCCACACCAAAAAGCGGCGAAGAGCTCTACTGGGATGGCGATATAACATGGTTTACTCCTGATGATTTAGGCAATAACCAGCAAAAAAACATATCGGAGAGCCGAAGAAAAATAACTGAAGAGGGATATAAAAGTTGTGGAACCTCTCTTGCGAAAAAGAACAGCATTGTTTTTTCAACTCGCGCACCCATCGGACATATTGCACTTTCAACAGTACCGGCCTGTTGCAATCAAGGATGCAGAATTCTTGAACCTGAAAACGGGAATACTGACTATTGGTACTACACTCTGGCGTCAGCAAAACCAATCCTGCAAAGCTTGGGACAAGGAAGCACATTTATGGAGCTTCCTCGCCAAAGCCTTGCCAGTTTTAACTTACCGTTTCCCCCGCATGAAGAACAGCAAGCCATTGCAAGCTTCCTTGACCGGAAAACAGCAGAAATAGACGAACTGATTACAAGAAAAAAGGAGCTGCTCAAAAAACTCGACGAAAAACGCACTGCACTCATCACCCGGGCCGTCACCAAAGGACTTGCCCCTTCAGCGCCGATGAAAGAGTCTGGTGTAGAGTGGCTTAGAGAGATTCCGAAACATTGGGAGGTGAAACAAACAAGACTTATTTTCAAAATATTCAGCGGTTCTACACCGAGAAGCGGCGAAGAACTCTTCTGGGATGGTGATATAGTCTGGTTTACTCCTGAAGATTTAGGCAATAACCAGCCAAAAAACATATCTGAAAGCCGAAGAAAAATAACTGAAGAGGGATATAATAGCTGCGGCACCTCTCTTGCAAAATCAAACAGTGTTGTTCTTTCAACTCGCGCTCCCATCGGGCATTTTGCAATTTCAACAGTACCAGCATGCTGCAATCAAGGATGCAGAATTCTTGAACCTGAAAACGGTATTCCAGAATATTGGTACTACACCCTGTTATCAGCAAAACCAATATTACAATGCTTGGGACAAGGCAGCACTTTCATGGAGCTTCCCCGCCAAAGCCTTGCGGGTTTTAAATTACCAGTTCCCCCACTCGAAGAACAGCAAGCCATCGCGGAACACATAGAGAAAAAAACAGCAACAATAGATCGTCAGAAAGCACAAGTCACTGAAGCAATCGAACGGCTAAAGGAGTACAGAAGTGCGCTCATTACCGACACCGTAACCGGTAAAATGAATGTTCAATTGCTATAACATGGTTGGGTGAGAAACCTTCGGTCAAACAGGCGCACGTCATTGTAACGATTCTTGGCGTGACAGAGACCGCCACAGCCCTGCCCGCTTGTGGCTGGTTTAGCCAATCACATACATCCTGACATTAAATAAAAAAATTGTAAAATCCCTTCACAAAAGGTAAATTCCGGTTGCTTTTTTTGGTAAAACGAATCTACAGCCACAAAATGTGGTCTTGTAGGCTATTGCTACTGTAGCAGAAAAACCTGACGTGTTTTTCTCCCTTGCCTTGATAACAGTACAATCATACAGATTACTTCAAATCCACAAACACATCAGCCATGCAAGAGACGTCTCTTGAAACCACTATACAAAGATACCAGGAGCTGCTAAACAACAAAGATGTTAGGCAAATTGCGAGTTGGGTTGAGTCAAACAACTCTCAACCAACAGATGAGAGGGCACTTGTTGAAAGAGCTAAACTAAACGCTGAAAAGTTTTTTAAAAAAATTGATTCGGCCATGCAGCTCAACCTTCCACAATAACGATAATGCCGTATGACATATCCTGAAGGTTGCG
>CAIOLC010000258.1 GCA_903859055.1 uncultured Chlorobiaceae bacterium
CGATCTGTAAACTCCAGCTCTTTGAAATCCTTACGAAGTTTCTGGTACGATTCCGACATATTACTTCTCCCTTGATAGTGAAGGCTCCCGAAAGGAGACCTCCGTTATTATTTGTAAACGAAAGAGACTACTCTGACAAAATTTAAACATAAATATCGATCAAAACAAATATCTCGATTCGGATCAGCCTACCCTCTCTCATACTCCTTCTGTTCCTGTGGTGAGCGGCTGTGATTCTGACGATCAAGATCAAACGGAATATGCAGCCATTTATCCTTGAAAATGGCATTGCCAGGCTCAAGCCCCGTCAGACTGATTGGTAGAGTGATAATTTTACGCTGATTGCCAATCTGGACAAATAACTCATCACCTGTCACCCAAACATCAATATCAACAGGATTCGCAAACATCAGCTTCAACTGCACTTCGTAAACATCCTTGTTCCTGACAAACTTGATTGGTGGCTCGTCATACATCATGTCGGACGGGTCAGTGTCCCCATACATATCTTTTGCAAAGAGCTCAAGTGACTGGAGACCAACAATCTCCTGTTCATACATCCTGAGTTTCTTTACTGGAAGAGGTGAAAAACCCTCCTCTATCTCTCCGAGGTATTTCTGCTGAATCGCCTTCCAGTTTTCCAGGTAGCCGCTATCCTCTTTGGTATCGAGCAGTCTGTTCACCAGAACCATATCAACCTTGAAACCATAGAGGTTCAGATAGGTTAAAGCACGCATTGTCTCCTTGATCGACATTTTCTCTGCATTCATCACCAGACGCACTGTCGATTTTTTGTTGTCGGTCAAAATGTCACGAATGTCCTCCAACTCATCGAAAACCTGGTCTACCGACTCGATTGCATCTGCCGGTGGCACAAAAAAAGCAATTTTATCCGACATTTTTGAGAGTGGCTTGCTCAGCGGCTTGATGAGATATTTATTAACATTTTTGATTGCTTTCATCCCCCATGCAAGGGTATCGGGAAGAGAAAGAAGACGTAACGTCTCCCCGGTGGGAGCAGTGTCAAGCACAAGAACATCATACAATCCTGATGCCTTGTAACGTTTTATGCGCAAAAGAGAAAAAAGCTCCTCCATTCCAGGAAGGATGGTCATTTCATCTGCCATTACCCCGGAAACCCCCTGTGCCATAAAAATCTTTGTATAGTACTTCTGTACGGATTGCCAGTTTTGCTTGAGATCAACATAGGGATTAACCTCAATGGCATGAAGATTCTCCTTTACCTTTGTTGGTTCGGCGCCGAGAGGAAGGTTAAACGAATCCGATAAACTGTGTGCTGGATCGGTAGAGAGGACAAGGGTGCGATAGCCAAGCTGTGACAAACGGAGCGCAGTAGCCGCTGATACACTGGTTTTGCCTACCCCGCCTTTACCTGTAAAAGTTAAAATACGCATGAACCAAGATATTGTATTTTGGGATTGCAGATGAAACAATAAATGACCTTTAAGATATGACTCTGTGTTGACACTACAAAAGAACTTCTGATATGCATCTCATCAAGCTCTTTTATAAAACTCTTGACCCCGGCAATTCTGATTTATCGAGCGTATGCTAAAATTATATTTTTTTTCGCTTGCGAGGAAATCCAAAACTGCTTGCAAATGAGTGCTCTGCTCGTTTAATTAAGCTCTTCGCGCGATCAGTCATAAACTCTTGATGAGCCCTTTATTATTATTATATGTGTATAAAAAACTTTCCCGTAGATAGCCGCGCCACTCTTGTCAAAAAATGCCTTGTCAGCAACGATGTCAACATTATTACCTTTGACTGCCCAGCCATTGCTGCAACTGCAAAACCGGGAAACTTTGTCAACATCAAAGTAAATAATGCAACACAGCCGCTTCTCAGAAGGCCTTTTTCGATACACAATGTACAAGGATCGCTCGTGGAAGTTATGGTTAAATCGATCGGGCACGGCACAGCGTTGCTCAGCAATACTCCGGTGGGAGTCGAAGTGATGATGCTCGGGCCATTGGGAAACAGTTTTGACCTGACCAGCCAACCCTTCGATATCGCTGTTTTGGTTTCGGGGGGCATTGGGACTGCTCCAATGCTGTTTCTGGAAAAAACAGTTGCTGCGACAGGAAAAGAGGTGATTCATCTGGTCGGAGGGAGAACAAAAAATGATCTGCTCATTCATGCGCTTTCAAACTGCAGAATTGCTACCGATGACGGATCCGCAGGATTGAAGGGAAACGTCGTCGTGCTGCTCCATCATGAACTTCCCGACCTTGAAAAAAAGGGGCACCTCAAAATTTTTGCCTGCGGAACAAATGCTATGCTTAAAGCACTTGCAGAATTCTGCCGTGAGCATCAGTTACCATGCGACCTCTCTCTTGAATCTGTCATGGGATGTGGCATAGGAATCTGTTACGGGTGCAGCACCGAAGTTAAAGGCGAAGATGGGAAAAGCAAAAATATCCTTCTCTGCCGGGAGGGCACTGTTATTAATTCGAAATCATTTGCAAATTGATACGTGTTTTCGTAGTATAAGATGTAACATTTATGGGAAAGGCATTCCCGAAAGCTTTTTTCAACGAACCTCGAACTACCATGGCAAAAGGATTGAACAAAGTAATGCTGATCGGACACCTCGGCAATGATCCGGAATCAAGAACGACAGCATCTGGTCAGTCAGTGGCTAACTTTACAGTAGCTACTAACGAAAACTTTAAGGACAGCAGCGGCAATGTGCAGGAGCGTACAGAATGGCACAGAATCGTTGTCTGGGGAAAACTTGCTGAAATATGCGCTCAGTACCTGAAAAAGGGGCGACAAATCTATGTCGAAGGGCGTTTGCAGACAAGGAGCTGGGATGACCCAAAGAGCGGCGAAAAAAAGTATGCGACAGAAATTGTCTGTTCAGAGATGCAGATGCTTGGAAGCCAACGCGATCAAAATGGCGGAACAGGGCAATATGAAGGCAGTTCGCAGAGTTATGACCGTCCGCAGATCTCTCCCGCTCATGAATACCCGCAGAGTGGTACATCGCCAATACTGACACCCTCCGTATCAATGCTTGAAAATGAAAAGGACGATCTGCCCTTTTGACTCATTAACCCTTCAGGGCGCACTGCGGAGCGCCCTTTGATTACCTGATGTCACTGATGGATGCACTTAAAAAAAATATTCTTGCTGGCACTTTTTTGCCAATTTATCTCCTGTATGGTCCTGAAAGCTTTCTGAAGGAAGAGGCTGCTGATATGATAAAAAAAGCCATTTTTCCATCGGAAGTCGAGGCCGCAGGGAATACACAAATGTATTATGGGCAAGAGCTTACACTTGGTGAGCTGCTCTCAAAAGCTTCTGAATATCCGATGTTCACCCAAAAGCAACTCATCATTGTGCGGCAATTTGAAAAAATCAGAAAACCGGCAACCAAAGAGCAGCAGAAACAGCAGGAAGAGCAACTCAACCGATACATAGCTAAACCTGCTGAGTTCACCGTTCTGATTCTGGATGCAGACAACGTCGATAAAAAAGATATTGAAAAAACGCCGTTCTCTCTGCTGAAAAAATATCGGCACAATTTTCCTGTCATCAAGGCCCCTGACCTCTTTGCCTACACCAGGGCAAAGGCTTTTGGCTGGGAATTTGACACGGATGCCCTTAAAGCGTTTTCAGCCTACACCCAGCCATCAGCAAGAGAGATTTGCCAGGAAATTGAAAAAATAATTTTGTATGCCTCTGCCCGAACCGGTGACAAACGAATCACTGCACCAGATGTCTATGATTGTGTCGGTATCTCGCGCACGTACAACGTTTTTGAACTTGAAAAAGCACTTGCCGAACGTAACCTTCGCCTCTGCAGTGGCATATCGCTCATGATCATGGATCATGAGGGGCAGAAAGAGGGACTTGGAAACATTGTCCGCTTTCTTACCACTTTTTATCTAAGGCTATGGAAACTTGCGCTTCCTGAAGTTCGTCAACTACCCGCGCCAGAAATTGCAAAAATTCTCGGGATGTACGGCAAACAGGAGTACTTCGTAAAAAACTACCTTGCCTACACCAGATCGTTCACTCTGCAGGATTCCGAACGGGCAATTATTGCACTGCGAGATACGGATGCCGCACTGAAAGGGTTGCTCTCTTACCCTGATGAAAAATATCTGCTTTTGCAACTCATGCAAAGATTACTGGGATAAATCAGCAAGCTTCACAGCCACCCTTTGAGCCGGTACCACTCAATAGTTTTTGAAATACCGTCAACAAGAGTCGTCCTGGCCGTAAAGCCAAAATCCTGCTGGGCCTGGACTGGCGAACAAACCCAATAATCCTGAACAAGTTCGTTGACTTTATCGCGATTGATCAAGGGTGGCGTTCCCCCAAACAAACCCGCCGCACCGATCACCGTCCCAATCAAATAAAGCAGCGACCGCGGCAAAGATACCTTCCACAGTCTGCTGAACCCAAGCACAGGTTGGGCTGCAGTTATGACATCATCCCATGACCAGGAACAGGGAGATGTTATATTGTAAACTCGACCGGCTGCCTGTGGTGAGCGAGCCGCCATCATGATACCATCAACAAGATCGTCCACATAAATCATACTGAAGCGCTGCTTTCCTGCTTTGCCCGGAGAGACAAGCAACCCTCTGGAGAGCATAAGAAAAACCTGCAGCACATCTTTGTCGCCCGGTCCATACACCGCTGGCGGTCTGACAATTGTAAGCGGAATCTGTGCGGAGTGCTCCATACAAACCGTTTCAGCCTGAAGCTTGCTGCGCCCGTAGGCGCTCACCGGGCGAGGTGGATCAGACTCCTTGACTCCGTGTATGCCCTCCGAAGCAGGTCCAACCGCAGTAAGTGACGAAACGTAAACAAATCGCTTCAGAGCAGGATTATACAGTTTGACTGCAGCAAGAAGATGCCTGGCCGGCATTACATTTCCTGCCAAATAACCAGCCTCATCAGGAGCTTTGGTTACTCCCGCCAGATGTATAATACGATCAGTGCCCCTTACTGCTTCAGCAAGGCTTTCCACATCACCGAAACTTCCCCGAACAATCTCAACAGAGTCGGGTAGTGCACCAACCCTGCTCTCAGATCGAAGAAAAATTCTGATTTTTTCACCCTCTTCGGACAGTTTTTGTAAAAGCCTTGCACCAATAAAACCAGTTGAACCTGTCACCAAAATCGTTTCACTCATATCCCTCACAACTCCAATTTATCCTGAGACTCAGGGTAAAGCTCACCGTCAATGCTTTTGCAGCAAAAAAAACGAATCTCCCTTTTAACAAAAAAATAAAAAAATTTAATTACATTTCGTTTCAAAAGCGTGATCCGCTTATCTGAAAAACTGGTCGCTGCAAACAAAGCAAAAAGCGAGCAGTACAGAAACAAGAAATTCCAGCTTCGCCTGTAAAAGCTGATGATAAACATTGCATTCCCGTGGAAAAAACGAAAGATTTATTTAAAAAGTGCGTTGATTATACCATTGCTGACGAAGTAAAGGCTCAAGGTATCTATCCTTTTTTTCATCCAATTGACGAAAATGAGGGCCCTGTCGTCTCTTTTGGAGGCAGAAAGCTGGTTATGGCTGGCTCGAACAACTATCTCGGGCTGACGGCTGACCCCAGGGTAAAAGAGGCATCGATAAACGCTATCAAGAAGTACGGCACAAGCTGCAGCGGGTCACGTTACATGACCGGCACAGTGAACCTGCATGTCGAACTTGAAGAAAAACTTGCAGACTTTTTTGAGAAGGAGCGCTGCCTGCTCTTCAGCACCGGCTATCAAACTGGTCAAGGCATTATCCCGACGCTCGTGCAGCGGGGGGAATATATTGTCTCCGACCGCGATAATCATGCCAGCCTTGTTGCTGCATCTATTATGGCTCAGGGGGCCGGAGCAAACCATGTACGCTATAATCACAACAATATGGAAGACCTGGAGCGTGTGCTTCAGACAATTCCTGAAACTGCAGGCCGACTGATTGTCTCTGATGGGGTCTTCTCTGTATCGGGAGAAATTGTTGATCTTCCGAATCTTGTAAAACTGGCTCAAAAATATGGCGCACGCATTCTCATTGATGATGCTCATGCGGTCGGTGTCATAGGCAAAAACGGCAAAGGTACTCCATCGGAATTTGACCTGGTCAAGGAGGTAGACCTTATCATGGGCACCTTCTCGAAAACTTTTGGTTCACTTGGAGGATATGTGGTCGGTGACCGCTCTGTCATTAACTACATCAAACATAACGCGGCATCACTTATTTTCAGTGCATCCCCTACCCCGGCAAGTGTAGCAGCCGTTCTTACGACGCTTGAGATTATTCGCACTGAACCAGAACTTACAGAACGACTGATCTCCAATACCGACTACGTTCGCCAGGCGCTGCTGAAAGAGGGATTTACCCTTATGCCTTCGCGGACAGCCATTGTCACCGTACTTGTTAAAGACCAGATAAAAACTCTTCTTTTCTGGAAAAAACTTTTTGATGCCGGAGTATATGTCAACGCATTCATTCGACCTGGTGTCATGCCCGGCCACGAAGCACTCCGCACCAGCTTTATGGCAACCCACCAGCGTGTGCATCTCGACAAGGTCATCACTGAGTTCTGCACCATAGGCAGAGAACTGGGTGTTATCTAAGTAATAAACAACAATTCCCCTTTACACTCCCCGGCAACAGCCAGGGAGTCACTCTCTCTTGCCGTTACTTTTTTACTCCAATAGTTTGAGTTTTTCTGTTAATATTTCATAGATTTGAATTATTACCTTCATGAAAGATATGAAGGGCTCGGTCTCTTTACTTCTCACGTTCCGATTTTATTCAAACCGAATTTTGTACGCTTTCGTCGCAAGGCAACCCCTGATAAAAAATACTTTTTTATTTGTCTGAATCACTGCAACTAAACCGAATACAATCATGAACACAAAACATGCACAAGCGTTTCGACTTGTCCGTTTTGTCCTTTCGGCATTCTGCCTGATGACATTACTGGTGCCTCTTCCCTCTTATGGAGCTGATACCGGAACAGTAAAAGGCAAAATTGTTGACAAGGCAGACGGTGAAGGGGTTTTCGGCGCATCCGTTACCATTGCCGGTACCACTCTGGGCACGGCAACAGACATGAACGGCAACTTTACCATCCAGAATGTCCCGGCAAAACAACAAAAAATTGCCATATCAATTGTTGGTTACGCCCCTGCAAACCAGACGGTGAAC
>CAIOLC010000259.1 GCA_903859055.1 uncultured Chlorobiaceae bacterium
ATATTCCCGCTTGATAATGGCAAATCATGTTCTATAATTAAATGATATAGCAGAGCAACCCTGCTTTATGATTTCATTATAGATTTGGAAATGGAATAAGATTTTCTTCCCGAAGCAAAGCTTCGAGGAATATGTCCTATAGCGATTCAATTTTTACGAATTGATGGAACTGTGCAATTAACATCAGTAATGCTTACATTCGGGAGCGTTGATAACCATAAACCGATGACCACCATGATTCTCAAGCAGCACTTTCCTTTTCGCTTCGGGACAAGCTCCTACATCATCCCTGCCGACATCATTCCCAATGTGGAGTATCTCAAGGAGAAGATTGATGACATTGAACTGGTACTCTTTGAATCCGACGAATTCAGCAACTTGCCCTCACCAGCGGACATTCAGAGGCTCATGGAGTTGGCCAATGAGTGGTCGCTCACCTATTCCGTTCACCTGCCACTTGACGTTTATCTTGGCCATCCCGACCGCGTAGAGCGGGAGCGATCCGTCGGTAAATGCCTGCGGATTATTGAGTTGACCCATGACCTGCCAAAATCTGCCTACGTCATGCACTTTGAGTCGGGCGCAAGTGTTGATATCAACGGATTTTCTGTGGATGAGCAACAACGCTTTACCGATGCCCTGCGCGATTCCGTGGCGATGCTGCTGAATGGAACTGATGAGCCTGCGTCATCCTTCTGTGCCGAAAATCTCAACTACCCCTTTGAGCTTGTCTGGCCGGTAGTCGAGGAGTTCGGCCTCTCCTTGACGCTTGATGTGGGGCATCTCGAATACTATGGATTCCCGACTGCCGACTATCTCAAACGCTATCTGTCCAAAGCAAAAGTACTGCATGTCCATGGCACGGTTGACGGGAAGGATCACAACTCTCTGAGCTCTCTGAAGCCTGAAGCGCTTGAGCTGCTGATGAGTGAACTTGCGCTTCAGCCATTGGCCAGTCGTGTCTTCACCATGGAGATTTTTTCTGAGGCGGATTTTGAATCGTCGTGTGGGGTGATGAAGAAGTTTGTTTAATTTTTGCGTTATTCCGCCAAGCTCTGCCGCACCGCCTTACGCCATCCATGCAATAACAGCTCCTTGTCGTTCATCCCCATTGCCGGAAAAAAAGATCTCTCAACCGGATTCAGCTCCCTGAGCACTTCAGCCGAAGGCCACACGCCCGCCTGAAGCCCGGCAAGATACGCAGCGCCGAGCGAGGTGGATTCGATGTTCTGTGGTCTCCGAATCGGAATGCCGAGAAGGTCAGCCTGGAACTGCATGAGAAAGTTGTTGCTGACAGCTCCTCCGTCAACGGTCAGCCCAGCAGGCTCCATTGTGGTGTCAGCAGTGATGGCCTTGAAAACATCATAAGACTGATAAGCGATAGACTCCAGCGCAGCACGGACAATGTGGTGACGCTCACTTCCGCGTGTCAGCCCGGTAATGGTGCCACGGGCCTCCATCTTCCAGTGTGGTGTGCCGAGGCCAACAAAAGCGGGAACAAGGTACACTCCACCATTTGTTCCAGCAAGCACTGCCATTTGTTCCGACTCTGCGGCATTTTTGATCAGTTGCAGCCCATCCCGCATCCACTGTATTACCGCTCCTCCAACAAACACAGAACCCTCAAGGGCATAGCAGGGAGTGCCGTTCGCACTGATGGCAAGCGTCGTTAGCAGTCCAAACCGGGAGCGGACAAATTTGTCGCCGGTATTCATCATCATGAAGCAGCCGGTGCCGTAGGTGTTCTTGATGCTGCCCGGTTCAAAACAGCATTGTCCGAAGAGTGCCGCCTGCTGGTCGCCTGCGATGGCCATAACAGGAATACCCTCAACTCCCCGGAGAGCGGTCACCGTTCCAAAATCGCTCATGGATGGTCGAACTTCCGGCAGCATGGAGGCCGGTATCCCGAATAACCGGCAGAGATCATCATCCCACTGCTGTTCGACGATGTTGTAGAGCAGCGTTCTGGAGGCATTGGTAAAGTCGGTGGCGTGTACCCTGCTATTGGTCAGTTTCCAGAGAAGCCAACTGTCAACGGTGCCGAAAAGCAGCTCGTCGGGGTTGATTTCGGGGTGATGGTCAAGAATCCAGCGAATTTTAGTGGCGCTGAAATAGGCATCAACCGGCAGACCGGTTTTTAAGACTATCTGCTCCTTTTCAGCGTCGTACTGTTTGCAGAGATCACTTGTCCGTCGGCACTGCCAGACAATGGCGTTGTGTACCACTTTGCCGCTGCTTTTCTCCCAGACGATGGTTGTCTCCCGCTGGTTCGTGATACCGATGGCATCGATCGGGCAATCGGAGAGCAGCAGTAACTCCTCCACACAGGTCACAACCGTTTGCCATATCTCATCAGGGTCATGTTCCACCCACCCGGGCTCTGGATAGAGCTGCGTCAGCTCGCGATATGCTCGCGCAAGGATGACTCCCTTTTCATCGGAGATGATGCAGGTGGTGCCTGTGGTGCCCTGGTCAATTGCAAGAATGGCCATAATGTTGGGGTTTTCCCTTGAAGTTGTCAGCAGGGAAAAATAGCCATTCGCGACAATATTTCCCTCTCGGAGTTTCGTCTCTCTTTTACTATCATTCCAGCACAACAGAATTTCCTGATGATTACCCCTATGCCTGTGACTGATTTTTCTCTTCTCCCCCTGCCAACCATTCATTTTGGCGTTGGCTACTTTTCCCGGCTGCCCGAACTTACCAAAAGCTTTGGTCGCACTATTCTTGTCGTGACCGGCAGTCACGCGCTGCAGCAGTCAGGTCGTCTGTCGATGCTTATGGATGGCCTGCAATCAGCAGGAGTGCGCCCGTTCCATCTTGTTGTTGATCGGGAGCCCTCTCCAGAACTGGTTGACAGGGCAGTCTCAACCTGCCGCGACCACGCTCCTGATGTTGTGCTTGCGATTGGCGGTGGCAGTGTGCTGGATGCAGGCAAAGCCATTTCGGCAATGCTGCACTATCATCTCTCCGTTGAACGTTTTGTCGAGGGGCAGGAGGGGTTCATCCAGCATGACGGATGCAAAGTACCCTTTATCGCTGTGCCGACCACCTCTGGCACCGGCAGCGAAGTGACCAATAATGCTGTTATCAGCAGGGTAGGGCGGAACGGGTTCAAGCGATCTCTCCGGCATGTCGCCCTGGTGCCCGATATTGCCCTGATTGATCCGGAGCTTATGGTGACCGTCTCGCCGGAGCTGACGGCTGCCTCTGGCATGGATGCCTGTACCCAGCTTCTTGAAGCCTTTACCTCTCCTTTTGCCACTCCATATACCGATGCCGTGGCATGCAGTGGGCTTGAGTCTTTTGCCCGCTCTTTTATTGCGGCTTGTACTGATTGCTCCGATGAGAGAAGTGTAAGGGGCGATATTGCTTATGCAGCCTTGATGTCAGGAATAGCCCTTGCCAATGCCGGACTTGGTATTGTGCATGGCTTTGCATCGTCAGTCGGTGGTGTGATCGATATACCACATGGGACACTCTGCGCAACCCTGCTTGCGGAGGCAACAAGAGAGAATATTGCCCAACTTCGTCTCATTGATCCCAATCATCCCGCCTTGCAGAAATATGCAAAAGCAGGGGAGATACTCTGCGGTCAGGTTCCCGAAGATCTCTCTTCAGGATGCGAGAGGTTGCTTGACACTCTTGAGCAGTGGCAGGAGCTGCTCGATTTTCCCCGGCTGCGGAAGTACAGAATGGTTCCAGACAATATTGACAGCATTGTCTCGGCTACCCGCAGCAAGAGTAACGCGGTGCAGCTCGATGAAGCTGCCATGAAGCGCATTCTTTTACGCAGATGGTGACACAATAGCCGCTCTGTTTTCATCAGGTGCTTGCTTGACCGGGAGCCACTCCGAATGCCTTGAGGATTTTGGCTTAAAACTCTCTCCATATTATAAGCATAAGCTCATAATAAAACAACCAGAGGAGAGTGTTTGAGTAACAGATCCCAAAAAAGAGTCAGACTGATACTCTTCAATTGGCATTGATTTATGCAAAAAAATCTTGTAAATTAGCGTAATAAAGTGTTTTCCTGGACTTTGGAATAAGGGGTTCCGTCATTAAAAAAATACCGTTTTAGGTCTGAAGGATAGGATACTTGCTGTGATAAGGAGGATAAGAAGATCAGTCGAAGAGAAAGTCCGGTCATATCACGAAATGCCGTTATCCGGTATACAAATTGACTTCGCTTTCTACTACATTGCCCATGCTGGGCGCACAACGGTGGCGGCATAACAGGCTATGCCGCCACTCAAGCTCATGGCTTTCCATCCGACGCGAGCTTCATACGCACTATTCTGTCAGGATTGGAGACAGCTCCATTATTGGATTCCGAACCGGCCTTGATCTTGTCAACAAATTCCATTCCCGATACGACACGTCCCCAAACGGTGTATTGCCCGTCGAGGAATGGTGCTGGTGCAAAACAGATAAAAAACTGGCTGTCGGCGCTGTTGGGGTCCGAGGCGCGTGCCATCGAGAGGGTGCCACGGAGATGCTGCTCTCGCGAAAATTCAGATTTGAGCTTTTGGCCGGAGCCGCCGGATCCGTTGCCTGTCGGGTCGCCGGTCTGTGCCATAAATCCAGGGATAACACGGTGAAAAGCGAGTCCATCATAAAAACCTTTGCGAGTCAACTCCTTGATGCGATTCACATGGCGGGGAGCAAGAGCGGGAAGCATCTCAATGACAACTCGTCCGGCGGGAAGGTCAAGATAGAGCGTGTTTGCGGTTTCGAGTGCTGGTGCTGCTGTAACGGACAAGGGAAGAAGAGAGGCTAAAAGCCCCATAAAAAGAAGAAGTATTCGAAATGGTTTGCTCATCATGGTGCCGGGTTAGGTTATAAAAAGTGAATCATTTCCAAAAGAGGTCAAACAGCTCTCAATAATTCTTAATTTAAGCATATTTAACTTCTAACAGTCGGGCCAACAGGAGATTTTATTGATGTCATTTATTCACCGGGAGTCCCATAAATCAGATCGAATCGGCTGGCTTCGAGCTGCCGTGCTTGGTGCCAATGACGGAACCATCTCGATAGCAAGTCTGGTTATTGGTGTCGCCGCTGCCGGAACTTCCCGCGATAGTATTCTTTTGACCGGAGTCGCGGGTCTTGTTGCTGGCGCCATGTCTATGGCGGCAGGGGAGTATGTATCGGTGCAGTCGCAGGCTGACACTGAAGAGGCGGATATAGCGCGAGAAAAGCGTGAACTGGAGGAGGATCCGGAACACGAGCTGGAGGAGCTGACCTTAATTTATGTCGGTCGGGGGCTTGAGCAACCGCTGGCACGGCAGGTAGCGGCAAGCCTTATGTCGAAAGATGCGCTCGGAGCACATGCCCGTGATGAACTTGGCATTACGGAGACTTTGCGGGCTCGGCCAATCCAGGCAGCATTCTCCTCTGCAATCTCATTTCTTGCGGGTGCAGTTATTCCAATTACAGCAGCCTTGCTGGCTCCTTCAACTCTGGTAGCCGAAGTCACCTCTGCAACGGCTCTCATGACATTGGTTATTCTTGGTGGCACTGCGGCCTATGCTGGCGGGGCCTCTCTTGTGAAGGGAGCAATACGCGTTGCCTTCTGGGGAGCACTTGCCATGGGACTCACTGCGGGTGTTGGCAGATTTTTCGGAGCCGTTGTATAAATGATAAAGCCCCCTGCTCTGGAGAGAACAGGGGGCTTTGATCAAAAAAAAGCAGCTTTTACTTTTTCGGGGTGATGGCTGTTGAGACAGCAGTAGAAACACCCTCAATGATCTGAATCGCCGTGTTTGCGGTGTTGGTGACGATTGAAACACAGAGAGTGGCACAACTCTGCACAAGGGAAGAGGCAGAGGCGACACCGCTCAGCAGGGTATCAGCTACATTCTGGACAAGAGCGCCGACTGCAATAAAGAGGTCAGAAAAGACGCCGCCTTCGTTTTCGTTTGCCATAGGTTGATCTGTTTAGGTGATAAGGAAAAGTTGTGCTTGCAAAAAAGGTCAGGATCCCCAAGTTGAGTACACCTGCCTTCCCATCAGGCAGAGTATCAAGAGGAAATATAAGATAATTGATCGAAAAACAGTGCTTCGGTAGACAAACAATTCCCCATTGTAAAGCATCACCTTGTTCGTGATGCATTTGATAACTGTGACATAATCCTGTATTTTCAGCTATTCCATTGTTCGCCCTTCCTTTTATCAATCTGAATGAAGGGTATCTGTATTGAATCTGTAACTCTCTCATCCGTGAAGAAACGTGTTTTTGTTGTCGGGGCCACCGGATATATCGGAAAGTTTGTTGTTCGTGAACTGGTTGCCAGGGGATACGATGTGGTTAGTTTTGTTCGTGAACGTTCGGGCATCGGCTCCAACACCTCTTCGGATGAGGTACGCCATCAATTGAAAGGCTCCGGGGTGCGGTTTGGCGATGTGAGCAGCATCGATTCGCTGATTCAGGGAGGTGTCAGGGGTGAACATTTTGATGTTGTGGTCTCCTGCCTCACCTCTCGCAATGGTGGAATCAAAGATTCGTGGAATATCGACTATCAGGCCACCCGCAATGCGCTTGATACAGGCAAAGCTGCTGGAGCGACACATTTTGTCCTACTCTCGGCTATTTGTGTCCAGAAGCCGCTGCTGGAGTTTCAGAGGGCAAAGCTCAAATTTGAGAAGGAGTTGATGGAGTCGGGGCTCACCTGGTCGATTGTTCGGCCAACAGCCTTTTTTAAATCAATTGCCGGGCAGGTAGAGTCGGTAAAAAAAGGAAAGCCTTATGTGATGTTTGGCGATGGGAGGCTCACGGCCTGTACACCCATCAGTGAGGCCGATCTGGCACGCTACATGGTCAACTGCATTGAGGAACCTGCGATGCAGAATAAAATTCTTCCCATCGGTGGCCCGGGCAAACCGATCACCCCCATTGAACAGGGAGAGATGATCTTTGAACTGCTTGGGCGTGCGCCAAAGTTCAAGAAAATGCCTATCCAGATGTTTGACCTCATTATTCCTGTTGTGAGTCTGTTGGCAAAGTTTTTTCCGAAGCTGGAAGACAAAGCTGAGTTTGCCCGTATCGGCAAATACTACTGCTCAGAGTCGATGCTGGTGCTCAACCCAAAAACGGGAAAGTATGATGCCGATATGACACCCTCCTTCGGGAAGGATACCTTGCGGGACTTTTACAAGCGGGTGCTGAACGAGGGGCTTGCCGGACAGGAGCTTGGTGAACACTCCATGTTTTGAGGTGCGTTGCCTGTGGCTCTTCAGACAATCTCTATGCCATAAGTGTCGAGCAAACCGATCACTCCCTGCAGGGAAAATTTCGCTTTTCGGAGGCGATTTATTTCAGGATTGATGGAGTAGTTGAAGGCTGATGAAAAATCAGCCTGCTCCAGGTTCGTATGAAAAAAGGTGCTCTGCAAAAGGTCACAATTCTCGAAGGTGGCTCCTTTCAATTCTGCCTCACTAAAATCCGCCTCCTGAAGGTTACAGTTTTTGAAATGGATGTTTTTAAGCTTTATATGGGCAAAAAGTGCAAGCTTTATCATGCAGTTCTCAAAATCAAGTTCCAGCAGAAATTTTCGGCAGTCACTGAACTGCACGCCAAGCAATTTGCAGTCCACAAATTTTACCTCCTGCAGGCTGGTATTCTTGAGTTTGACCAGACTTCCATCGCAACCATCAAAGAGGCACTTGATGAAGCTCATCCCGGAGAGGTCGACGCTGTTGAAGTTGCAGTTGATGAATTGGCACTCTTCATAGCTCCCCCCATCCAGCTTCTCTTCCCTGAAATCGACTTTTTCAAATTTTCTGTTTTCGGTGAAACTGCTCTTCATGGTTCTAAAAAGATGAGTGCTACTTTTGTTCAGAAGCCGTCTTGCCCGACTGCTCAGCCTTGCCAAAAAAGGCACCAAGGGCCAGTGTTACAATGCCCTGCATGGGGCCAAGCCAGAGGTTCGACTGCTTCAGAAAATCAAGTGGAGCCACATTTGGACTGAAAAGTGGTTGCAGTGAAATGCTGGCCATCAGAAGCGTAAAATATCCCACAGAGAGCCAGAGACTGAGGTTGAAAAGAAAGGAATCAACCACTCTCTGATCATCAGCCACAGCCGTGAACTCTTTGACCGCCACACCAACCATCAACGAGAGTGTCGGCATGACGTTTGGAAGGAACCACCCCCATGCATCACTGACACGATCGAGATAGGGACCCTCCTCCTGCATGGATTGAGCAATCAGAAGCAGGGAGAGCATACCCGCACCAGCCAGCCAGACAACAAGCAATCTTTTTTTACACTCCTGAACCGGTCGTTGCTGTTTCATTGTTGTGCAGCGTTTGGTTGAAGATTACTCCAGATACCGGAACGCACAAGATGTGTTTTGCCGGTTAATGAGCCTGGAATAACCGTTGATGACTGAGGCGTTATTTTGATCTCGTATATGAGCGCTGTACAGCGATAGTGATCGGTATATTCTGACTGCCCGGTTTCTGTCGGCAGGATATTGAAACCCTCATTGAACCATCTCTCAACCTCAGCTTTACCCGGCTCAGTTTTTCCCTGGCTGAATCCGTCTGAGGTGATGATGAAGACAATGACGCGATAGTAGCCTGGATTACCTTTAAAGAGCGCGTTGACGTAGGCAGAAAAATTCGTAAAAGGATTTATCGGAGAAGATTTTAACGCCCATCGCTCCTCTCCGGATTTTGGTATTCCATTTTTGTTGATCTGCTCAATACGGGTAGCAATAGCAAAGCCACCTGGTACCGCAAAGTATGAGGATTCCGAATAGCCACAGTTGTCGAGGGCTGAATGGAGGATACTCTCTACATCACGAAACAGCACGACACCATGGTCAGTGCGGCGAAGAAATGCGTCCGGAATAACCTCTCGGGCTGAAGCTTTTGGCGGTGGCCAGGGGAAGTTTGGCATACTTTTCGCCTTTTCATCACTCTCTTTTGTTGATGAGGTAGCTGCAATGGCTACCGTGACTTTTTTGGGAAGCACTCCTCCGCGACCATTTCCACTACCATATCCGATTCCTTGTCCTGACCCTGTGCCACCACCACCTTTTCCGACACCAATAATACCCTCACCAAAACTCATGGATTTTGCATTGTTGCCTGTTGAAGCTGCAACAGGTGGTGGCGGCGGTGGCGGGGGAGCTACCACCATAGGTGCGGGTGCCGGAGCAGGGATGATTGCAGGAACAGGAGCCGGGGGGGGCGTTCCATGTTCAGGCGCATACGCAGATGCCGACTGAGTTTCACGATTCTGCAGGGCGGGATGTTGTGATGTTACCGAACCACAACCGGCACAACAAAGAAAGGTGAGCAGTAAACAGAAAGGATAACAGCGGTTCATTCAGGCCAATCGGTTAGGGAGTCATTGAAAAACGGGATGGCAACCCCGGAAAATACATTATGCATCGTCAGCAAATATACTTTTTTCTCGGTTCATGAGAATATATTAAGCGCCATCGATATTTTTTATAAACTCTTTATCAGTCTGTAACCGTGAAAAAAATATTCTTGCCACTTCTCCTCTCGGGTATGTTGACGACACCGGTTCAGGCCGCACCTTATATGGCCAGCTCAGCAGGATTTGCTCTGCCAGCAAACTCAAATGCTACTTTTTCAGGTGTTCTCTATCCCAATGCTTCAGAGTACAAGAGGGGAGTGCTCATGAGTGTCGGTTTGGGTATCACTTCAGGCGCATACCGTCTGGAGGGTATCCTGGGTTATCAGTCAAATCCAGTGTATAAAAAAAGCGGAGGTGCCATATCGGGTTCTGACCTTTCACTCTTGTCAGCTATGGCTAATGGCTACCGCGATTTTAGTATGGGGAGTTCAAATATTTCCCCCTATCTGATGGCAGGTCTTGGTGGGGCAAGGGTTGATGTGACGGCGGGCGGGGTCAACCAAAATGTGTTTGCCTGGCAAATTGGCACCGGTGCAGGCCTGAAGGTTTCTGACCGTGTTACCCTCGATCTTTCAGGACGTTATTACAAAACTGGAGATGTTACAGACTTCTCCGGTTCTACCCCAGCGACCTTCACGGTTTCCGGCCTCAAATATATGATTGGCGCAAGGGTTAATTTTTAGGATTGCATCTGACCTGTACTATGGTGCCGATGCTCTCCCCTTATGAGAGCTTTTTTCGCTTCAACCGCAGAGAGTTGCTGACCACGGAAACACTGCTGCCTGCCATGGCAAGACCTGAGAAGACCGGGTTCAGAAAAATACCCCAGAAGGGAAAGAGCACTCCGGCGGCAAGTGGAATGCCGATGATGTTGTAGATAAAGGCCCAGAAGAGGTTCTGGCGGATGACCCGCATGGTGGCGTGCGAGAGGGTGACAGCCTGCGCCACCTTGTTGATGTCGCCCTTGAGCAGGGTGATACCTGCAGATTCGATGGCAACGTCTGTTCCGGTGGCCATGGCAATGCCAACATCAGCCTGGGCGAGTGCCGGGGCATCATTCACACCATCTCCAGCCATCACAACCTTGCGCCCCTGCGCCTGCAACTCCCTGATTTTATTTGCTTTCTCCTGTGGCAGCACATTGGCGATAACCTTGTCAATGCCAACTTGGCGCGCCATAAAGTTTGCCGCAGGAAGGTTGTCGCCGGTCAGCATGATCACCTTGAGCCCTTGGCGATGCAGCGCAGCAACTGCCTCGCGAGCCAGAGCCTTGACGGTGTCGCCGAGGGCAATCAATCCAGTGGTTTTGCCATTCTCCTCAATCAAAACAACTGTTTTTCCCTCCTCCTGAAGTTTTTGCAGCTCTGGCAGCAACAGTTCACTCTGAACCGGTTTGCGAACAGCGACAGAGGCATTGGCAATGCTCGCTGAAACCCCGATCCCCTCCAGCGCCCTGAAGTCGGTGATCTCGCCAGGGGTGAGCTGCTGCTTTCGAGCCGCCTCAACAATTGCCTTTGCCAGCGGATGCTCTGAACGGCTCTCAATCGTGGCGGCGAGCTGCAGCAGGGAGGTGATGCTTCTCTCTTTGTCCAGCGAAAGAATGTCAGTCACCTCTGGATTTCCGGTGGTAATGGTGCCGGTCTTGTCGAACACAACGGTGTCAATAGCGCTGAGTTTTTCGAGGCTTTCGGCATTGCGGATGAGGATGCCATATTCAGCCCCTTTGCCAATGCCGACAATGATCGCAGTCGGCGTGGCAAGCCCCAGCGCACAGGGGCAGGCGATCACCAGAATACCCACCATCCCCATGATGCCGAACGAGAGGCTGCTGGAAAAGCCGAGATATGCAGTTCCCACCGTCAGCCAGACAAAAAAGGTGAGTGCGGCAAGCAGCAGCACAATCGGCACAAAGATGGCCGCAGCCCTGTCGGCAATCTGCTGTATCGGCGCTTTCGACCCCTGCGCCTCCTCCACCATCCTGATGATGCGGGCGAGCACGGTGTCAGAGCCGACACTCGATGCGGTAAAGGTGAATGAACCCTGCTTGTTGATGGTGCCACCAATCACCCTGTCACCCGATTTTTTATCGACCGGTATGGACTCACCTGTCACCATCGATTCGTCAATGGAGGAGTCGCCTGAGGTGATGATGCCGTCCACAGGCAATTTTTCGCCGGGCTTGACCAGAAGTGTATCGCCCTTTCTCACCTCATCAACTGGAATCAAAAGCTCTATTCCCCCTCTCTGTACCAAAGCCGATTTTGCCTGAAGAGTGATCAATTTCTCAATAGCCTCACCGGTCTTCAACTTTGAGCGGGCTTCCAGATATTTGCCAAGCAGGACAAAGCCGATCACCACAATGGTGACATCGAAGTAGGTCGAGTCTGGCGCATGGAGAAACTCTTTTACCGGCGGAATCAGGGTGATGAGCGCACTGTAGAGGTAGGCGGTCACGGTTCCAATACCGATCAGGGTATCCATACTTGCCGCTCCGCTCCTGAAAAACATCACCATGCCATGCAGAAATGGCCTGCCGGTACGAAAGACCATCCAGGTAGAGAGCAGCATGAAGAGGATATTCAGATGCTCCATGGAGATGGGCAGATGCGGTATGGCGTGCACAACCATGGAGACGATATCCCACATCATGAGGAGAAAAACAAACAGAGCGACGGGGAGTGCAAACTGTACCTTTCGGAGCTGAGTCTGCAGCTCTCGCTCCTTCTCCTCCCTCTTCCTGGTGGAATCGGAAACGACCGTTGCAAAGGTCACTGGAGGCTTTTCAACCTCCAGTGAGTAGCCATATTTATTGACAACCTCGTTCAGCGACTCGGGTGTCAGGTTATTACCCTCAAACTCAAGGGTAGCCCTCTCCGTCGCCAGATTAACATTAACCTCTTTAATACCCTCAACTTTGGAGAGCTTTTTCTGGATGATGGCCGCGCAGCTTGCGCAGTGCATCCCCTTGACGCTGTAAGTCTCACTGCTCATGCAATCTCTGCGGGATATATTTCGCTCTCAAAGTTCTGCTCATCGCACAAACAACGGAGTAAAAACCAGTCCCTTGACGCGATGCCTTGATATTGCTTGTTCAGTTTATCGCACATGGATCACACCACGCTGCACCCCCATGGCGCAGGTTATTTTATAGGTGCCTGGTTTTTGTGGGGTAAACTCCATAACAACCTTTTTGCCTTTCACCAGCGGCTGTGGCTTCTCAACCAAACCCGGAATCATGATGTCGCTCATACAGCCGGAGGCGGTGTCGATGGGGTTGATCTCAAGGCGCACCTTTTCACCAGCTTTAACCGTAAAGGAGCTTGGCGCGATATCTTTCGACTTCGTGTAGTCCAGTAAAAAGCTCTTCGTTCCCTCGGCAGCAATCGTTGCTGCTGGCACTGCGAGAGTCATGAGCACTGCAGCAAGTATGATTATTATCTTTCTATCCATTATTATCTCGTTTAAAA
>CAIOLC010000260.1 GCA_903859055.1 uncultured Chlorobiaceae bacterium
AAGAGACATTACAAACCAGAAGACTTGATGATATCAGAGAAATTGAACACCTTGATTTTCTGAAAATAGACATTCAGGGGGGAGAACTTGCGGTATTCACATCAGGGAGAGAGAAGCTCTCGCAAAGCGTCGTGATACAGACAGAGGTATCATTCATAGCTCTCTATAAGAATCAACCAATATTGGGTGATATCGACCTTGAAATGCGACACCAGGGATTTGTTCCTCACTGCTTTGCTGCCGTAAAAAAGTGGCCAATTGCCCCCTGTGTAATCAATAACAATCCGCGAGTACCACTCAATCAGCTTCTTGAGGCCGATATCGTCTATGTACGTGATTTTGCTCATCCTGAACTGATGAGCAATGAGCAGTTGAAACATCTGGCACTTGTTGCTCACCTCTGTTATGGCTCTTTTGACCTTGCCCTGCGCTGTATCCTTTTACTTGAGCATCGAGGAGATATTGAAACCAATTCACAAGCGAAATACCTTACACTACTCTCATCAACAACTCCGAGAATAGCACCATGATACAATTGCAGCAAGAGTATGAATGTTGCCCATTGTGCAGCGGAAATGGCTCATTGTTTGTATCGGCAACAGTGAGAATCTGGTCTCCAATAGTGGAAAAAGAGCACTGCAGGTGGCTAACTTTGCCATTCCTTATCGTTACAAAGCACAAATGGAGCTGTATGCCATAAGAGTGGCTTAAGGATGCAGTAATTCAAACCTTTATCCCTGTCGAATTGTATGATGAACAGTTATGGGAATACAAAAAAGAGGCATAAAAAAAAGGGTACCGATTCACAAAAAAAGGCAAAGCTGTCAATACAGCCTTGTAGAACACCGTTGCAATCGGCGCTTGCATTTCACCAGCAGGGCCGGTTCAATGAAGCTGAAACTCTCTACAGGGAAATTCTGCAATCATACCCGCAGCACTTTGATGCTCTGCAACTTCTGGCAACCCTTAACGCTCAACAAAATAGATATGACGAGTCTCTCAAATTGTTTGACCAGGCGCTTGCCATCAATCCCGACCACCCCAGTACACTGAACAACTTTGGGAATGCATTATCAGAATTAAAGAGGCATGAGGAGGCACTGGTAAATTATGAGAAGGCAATTGCACTACAGCCAGACTATGCAGAAGCTTATGCAAATCATGGAAAGGCATTGCAAGAGTTGAAGAGATACGAAGAGGCATTGAAAAGTTTTAACCAAGCTTTAAAACTCAATACCAACTATGCAGAAGCATACACAAATCGGGGAATTACCTTCCATCGGTTAAAACGATATGAAGAGGCACTGGTAAATTATCAACAAGCAATCGCCCTCAATCCGGCATCGGCTGAGGTATACTCGGCTCAAGGCATTACCTTGTATGACCTGCAACGATACCATGAGGCTTTGGATAGTTATGACCGGGCTATAGTGCTCAATCCTGACTGTGCTCAAACATACTCAAATCGAGGTCTTGCACTACAAGAATTAAAACGTCAACAAGAAGCACTGGTAAGTTACGACAAGGCAATCATGCGTTCACCGGGCTATGCCCAGGCTTACTCAAATCAAGGCAACACCCTTTTTGATTTAAACAGATATAATGAAGCTTTGGCAAGTTATGAGAAAGCTATTGAGCTAAAGCTGGACTATACTGATGCTTTTTATAATCACGGCACCATACTAAGTGAATTAAAACGGTACGAAGAGGCTCTGAGCTGTTATGAAAAAGCGTTAACGCTTCAACCGGATTATGAATACTTGTGTGGCACATATATCAACACAAGAATGCGTATGTGTCACTGGAATGATATTGCACAGCATATCAGCCGTTGTCTCGAAAAAATAGCTTTGCAAGAAAAAGCATCTCTTCCATTTCCGTTACTGGCCCTTGTAGACTCACCGACACTACACAAAAAAACTGCTGATATATATATCCATGGAAAATATAGCAGAGTTCCAGCTCTTCCTGCAATTCAAAAATATCAGCAACACAGTAAAATAAGGATTGGATACTATTCGGCTGACTTTCATGATCACGCAACAGCATACTTGATGGCCGAGCTGTTTGAGAGGCACGATCGTACGCAATTTGAGCTTTTCGCATTTTCTTTTGGACCTGACAAACAGGACACCATGAGAAATAGAGTTGCGGCAGCATTTGACCAGTTTCTTGACGTACGTTCAATGACGGATAAAGAGGTGGCACAACTCTCCAGAACCCTGGAGATTGATATTGCGGTGGATCTGAAAGGG
>CAIOLC010000261.1 GCA_903859055.1 uncultured Chlorobiaceae bacterium
GGTCAGATAGTCACCAGTGTAGGTGATTGCATAGTTGCTGTTATCAAGTGTGTTCCGGGTGATCGCATAGTTTTCTCCACGTACGTTTTCGCCAGGTGCTCTGGAGAGTGAACCGTTAAAGCTGTCGCCGGTAATAAGTCCACGACCGCTGCTTTGGGATTCAGTTGTCCATGTCAGTGTTGGATCAGCGTCGCCATAGGTTTTCCCCTGGGCATCTGCAGAGATGTTCACTGGTCGTTGGGTAATTGAGAGAGCGTTGTTATCGCCAGAAAAAGTGATGGCATAATTGTCGGTTTTGCTGCCAGTGCCGAGAGAGAGGTCATAGTTTCCGACAGTGCTGCCCTCCTGACGACCCACTGTTCCTGTGACATCACTTAATACATCATTCACCGTTACGCTGCCCAGGCCCCCTCCGCTCACGGTGACAGTAAGTGCAGGATCAAGTTCACCGTAGATTTTGCTTGCTGAAGTTGCAAGCAAGGTAATTGGCCGAGGATTAATGGTCAGGTCTGCACCAGTGTAGGTGATGGCATAGTTACTGTTGTCGAGCGTGTTCTGTGCTATAGTGTAGCTTCTTGCATTTTCACCAACAGACCGGCTTAGTTCACCGTTAAAACTGTCGCTGGCAAGGAGGCCACGACCGCTGCTCTGTGTTTCTGCTGACCATGTGAGGGCAGGATCGGAGTCGCCATAAGTTTTTGAGAGAGGGGTTGCCGAGATGTTGATGGGGCGTGGATCAACTGAAAAAGCTTTGTTACTGTTCTCAAAGTTAATGGCATAGTTTGCAGCCTTGATGCCAGTGCCGAGATTGATGTTGTAACTTCCAACATTGCTCCCGCTCTGACGACTCAGCAGGCCGGTGACATCACTCAGGGTGTCATTGACGCTGCTTTGTCCGAGGATTCCGCCAGTTATGCTGACGGCAAGTGCAGGATCGGCTTCTCCGTACACGCTGCTTGCCGCCGTTGCAACCAGGGTAATCGGACGCTGGTTTATGGTGAGGTAAGCACCAGTGTAGTTGATGGCATAGTTGCTGTTGTCAAGTGTATTTTGGAGTATCGCGTATTGGTTGACATCTTCGCCAGGAGCGCGGCTCAGTTCACCGCTGAAGAGGTCGCCGGGGATGAGTCCACGTCCGTTTGACGGGCTGTCGGCTGACCAGGTAAACGTCGGATCACCTGAACCATAAGTTTTGTCTCCTGGATCAGCAATAATATTGACTGGCTGTGGATCAACCGTATAAGGGAGAGCTGTTCCCTGAATAAAGGTGAATCCGTTAGCACTGGATAGCCCGCCCGCATAGGTTATAGCATACGTGCCTGTGTTTGATGTGGCTGTTGGAGTGCCAGTGACCGTCATGGCACCGCTCAGGCCAATATTTTGCGCATTCTCTTCATTATCAGCAAAACCGCTCAGAGTATAACCAAAAGTGGCGTTGGGCGGATCGCCGTAGTAACTGCTGGCTTTACCGCTTGCCAGAATGGTGTTGACAGAAACTTGACCAGGGATACTTGCGTAGATAAACCCGTTTCCAGATTCGCTGACCACTGTTGGTGCATAACTGGTAGAGCTGCTGCTATAGTGGCGGAAAGCAGATGTCAGGCCTCCTTTAGTGGTAGCACCAGGGTTATCCGAATAGATCAGCCATCGAGCTGTGCCGGCGGTAGAGAGTGTTGAGCCTGTATTGTTGTCAAAATCCTGACCAGCCAGAATAATGCTGTTGCCGTTGTCCGCCCTGGCAGTCAGAGGGCCAGCAAGGGTAATGCCCGATCCGGCTGTTTGTCCATAGTTAATCACATTGATTTTTCCTGCCGAGATACTGCGCAGGGAGATGTCACCACTCTCCCTGTTTGTTAATCCCGCGCCGTCACGCAATTCAATGTTCAGGTTGCCTGTGCCGGTATCAATGCTCGTTCCTGTTGCCATGGCAACGACGGCCTTGCCCGCAGAGCGCATAGCATCAACAACTCCGTTGACGATCGTGTCATTAGCTATGAGTGTAAGGTTACCGTTGTCGGTTGTAATATTGGCATTTAAAAAAAGGCTTTGTCCTGCATTCATGTCGAGATTACCACCATTGCCAAGGGGGTTATTTGCCACAATGGCTGAATTGAGTGTAATATTGTTGTTGGCTTTCAGCATGACATTGTTCCCGGTGTTGAGGAGCGCAGTGATCTGCGCAGGAGTGAACGTGTTGTCGACACCCGGGTTGGTACTGTACTCCTGCTGTACAGTGGCATCAGCAACCTGTGGCCCAACAATTATCACTGCGCCGGTGTTCGTTGACGCATTCATGGAGCTGACCACAAAACTACCGTTCATACTGCCGACAGTGAGCGGTATAATACCACTTGAACTCATGAACTCATCTTTTTGGGAGCCAGTCATACTGTTGGCAGTACTCACGGCTCCGACAGTGCCCGCAACCCCATTGCCAAGTGTCACAGCTCCGGCATTGGTAAGTGCGCCACTATCCCAGCTTGAAGAACCAACCACATAATTGCCATTTGGAAGTGCTACCGTCAGTGATCCCGTCTGATCTCCAATCCTGGAGCCAACCAGACTATTGGTGATATTTATTTCACCAACGGTTCCAACAAGCCCGTCGCCCCATGTAACAGCACCCGCATTGGTAACAGTTCCCCTGTCCCATGCAGAGGATGCTACAATGTAATTGCCGTTTCTTAGGGCAGTTATTTTATTGACAAACGTATTGTCTGATCCGGCAAAATCATTTTTGGTTGAGCCGACCAGACTGTTGGCTGCTCCTATTGTGCCGACGGTTCCCGTAATTCCATTACCCCATGTGACCGCGCCTGCATCAATAAGCGAGCCATTGTCCCAGTTGGGTGAACCAACCACATAGTTTCCATTGATGAGAGGCGTGATGTTATAGACTATACCATCATTTGCTGTAGAGCCGACAAGGCTGTTTGCAGTGCTGATTGCACCTGCGGTTCCGCCTGCGCCATTGCCCCAAGTGACGGCGCCGACATCAAGGGCAGCTCCATTGTCCCAGTGAGGTGAGCCGACCACATAATTCCCATTTGTCAAGGGTGCCATGGTGTAAGAGATTCCATCGTTGGCAGTAGAACCGACAAGACTGTTGAGGTTGTTGATGACTCCAGCCGTGCCATTGACTCCATCTCCCCAGGTTACTGCGCCTGCATTGACCAGTAATCCATTGTCCCAATTCGGGGAAGCGACAACGTAGTTGCCATTGGTCAATGCCATAACTGTTGAGGAGAGGGCATCACTGGTGGTAGAGCCCGTGAGACTGTTTGTGGCACTTACTGATCCTGCCGTACCTGTCGTTCCATTTCCCCAGGTCATTGCACCTGCATCTACAGTTGCTCCATTATCCCATGTGGGTGAATTCACCACATAATTTCCATTTGAAAGAGCGGTTATGGTCGTTCCAACCTTATCATTGGCAGTGGTACCCACCAGACTGTTCGTCGCGTTTATTGTGCCGACGGCTGCGGCGGCACCATTGACCCAGGTTGCAGCGCCAGCGTTACTGATTGTCGTACCATTATCCCAGTTCGCTGAACCTACGACGTAGTTTCCATTGGCAAGTGCCGTGACGATAAGACCAACATTATCTCCTGATCTGGAACCGACCAGACTGTTTGTGGCGCTTATGGCTCCGATGGTTCCGCCAAGTCCGTCACCCCATGTTACTGCACCGACATTGCCAATGCCCCCCTTATCCCAAAGCGATGAAGAGACAACGTAGTTGCCGTTGGCCAACGCAGTAACTTTCGATGTTGTTCCATCATTTGCAGTTGAGCCAACCAGACTGTTGAGTGTACTGATCACACCAGCCCCTCCTGTTGTTCCATTGCCCCATGTTACCGCCCCGGCATCAAGTGCTGTTCCATTGTCCCAGCCAGGTGAAGCGAGAACGTAATTGCCGTTTGCCAGTGGAATGAGCGAGGCGAGAGCGGCATCATTGAGCGAGGAACCGATAAGACTATTGCTGCCTGAGACGCTTCCACTGGTGCCAGTGCTGCCATCAATCCATGTGGCAGCGCCTGAACCGGAAACTCCTGTGTTTGACCAGGAGCGGCTCAGGGTGACAGCGTTGTTATTTCCGCTCAGGGCGATTACTTTTTCACCGACCTGATCATTGGCCGTTGAACCGGTCAGTGTCGAAAGCAGTGTTCCGTCTGGCTTGTAAAGTCTGACAGCTCCAGCATCCGTTGCAACGAAATCATCGAGCGGACTGGCAACCACAATATTGCCGTTTCGCAGCTCCACAATGTTTCCGGACCCGTGCTGGTCTCCGGCTGTCGGGTTAGGATCGAGCAGCGGGATAACAGAGAAGAGCTGAGCAGAAACGTTGGCATCGATCGTGATGTTGCGCGGATCAAGCAGGAGAAGACCGTTTTTACCATTTGGCGCGGTGGTGGTAACCTCTCCAACCATGGCAAGATTCTCTTTTCCTGAGACCTCAACTCTTCCGCCGTTACCGCTTGTGCTTCCCCCTCTGGCCTCAATGGATCCGGCAAATGCTGTCGATTGGTCAGACCAGATCACGACGGTGCCACCGTTGCCAGCTTCAAGTGCATTGGCGGATATTTTGCTACCGCTGGTAACTGTCGTCGTTGCAGCATTGGCAAGGGTAGTGTCATTGCCCTGCCATCCTCCGCCAACAAGGATTGTTCCGCCACCACTTCTGCCCTCTGCCTCTAATTGTGCCCCTGCTATTGTCGTACGGGGCGCTGTGAGAGTGATTTTTCCACCTTGCTCCGCAGTTCCATTTGCAAGAACCTTTCCCGAGAGGTAGAGACCCTCTCCGGCCTCAATCCTGATCATGCCACCGTTTACCCCATTGGCAATTATCTGACTTGCCTGGGTTTGTTCAATGTTACTCGCTGCATTGATTCGGATAGTGCCGCCCTTGGTGACGGCATCAGTATTCCAGGTGCCTGCATCAAGAAGATTTTTTACATTGGCACTGATATCAGAACCGCTCAAGGAACCTGTGTTGACAAAAGTAGCCCCCTCAATGACAATAACACCATCTCTCTCTGTCATGCTGGTTGCTCGAATCACGCCGCTGTTATTGATAACGGAGCCAAGCAGCTCATTGGCCGTCGATGCGCTCATAAGGACTGCACCTTCCCTTGACTCAATCACTCCACTGTTTGAAATTCTGGCATTATAGTCTCTCTGCTCTATCTTGATTGCCACAAGGCCCGATGCATCCAGATCAAGGAGTACACCATTACCAGCAGCAAGGCCGGTCGACCCTTTTGTGGTGACAATGGTTCCGCTGTTGCTGAGGTCGTTCCCGACCAGAGCGACAAAACCACCATTCAGTGAGCCCTGGTTTGTTAAGGATGCTGTCGTGGTGCCGGTGCGCAGAAATGAATATTTTTCGGCAAAAAAGTCTGCGTCGTTAATCGGGAGTGTTGAGGCTACCAGACCTCCAGTATTAACCGTGGCTCCAGGCGCAAACAGTATTCCGTTTGGATTCACCAGAAAGACTCTTCCATTGGCAGTCAGTTTGCCAAACAGAGAAGAGGGATTGTTGCTTAACACCCGATTGAGAAGGGTGGACTGAGCTGTCGGTTGTGCAATGGTGACAGCTTCACCTTTGCCTATCCCAAAGGAGTTCCAGTTAATAATGGCATGTTTACTTGATTGGCCAATCTGCATTGACGTGGCTGATGGAGTAGTGATTGAGGCTTTTCCTGCAGCGACCTGTCCGTCAGTTGGAAGAGCAAGAGATTTACTGACTGCAAACAATGATTGAGTAACAACAGCAGCGATAATCCAGACCTCCCTGGGGCTGCTTCCGGTAAAGCGATGGGTGGTGTTCATGGTTGATGCGAGTTTAGATTCAAGTTTTACTTATTGTGATAGCAAAAGCCATCACACTATCACTACAAATACAGCTTGAAGTTACGCAATTATTATACATGCACAAATGTTTTGCTATAAAAATATTATTTATTTACAGCAACCAATTTATTGTGACAGGGAAGTCAGAGGAGTTGTGGCTCTGGGGAGGCCAGAGGTCTGGTGCCTTTTTACGACAGAAGAGTCATTTGCGGAAAAGAGAGTTTTTCAAAAGATCAGAAACCAAAAGCACTTCGGACGCTCTCACGGTAGAGATCAAGCCTTTGGCGGATTTCATCAAGATGGTCGCCACCGAGCTTTTCAAGCAGGGCATTGGCGATAACTGGAGCGACAACAGCCTCGGCGACGATCCCGGCGGCGGGAACGGCACAGGTGTCACTGCGTTCAAAGCGTGAGAGTGTGGGCTGGAGGGTTTCAACATCAAACGACTGGAGGGGAGTGAACAGTGAGGAGATGGGTTTCATGGCAGCCCGAAGGTGAATGGTCTCTCCGTTTGACATACTCCCTTCAATCCCGCCTGCCCTGTTGGTTTTTCTTGTGAGACCATTCTTGGCGGAAAGGTTGAACTCATCATGAACTGCGGAGCCTGGTTTTCGAGCATTTTCAAAGGCGGGACCGATTTCAACGCCTTTAATGGCCTGAATGGAGAGGATTGCCGAAGCGAGTGCGGCATCAAGGCGACGGTCGTGCTGTACATAGCTTCCAAATCCAACAGGAACGCCTGTAATAAAAACTTCAATGATTCCCCCGAGTGTGTCACCCCGCTGTTTGGCCTCATCAATAGCCGCAATAGCGTCAACTTCAGTTGCCTTGGCAAGCATTCGTACCGATGAGAGGTCCGCTTCCCTTGAGACGGCTTCTGCTCCCTCTCCGAGAAGTTCGGCAAGGCGACCATCGGGTGTTTTTTCCGTTGCCGATCCTATAGTAGAGATATAGCTTCCGATTTCAATACCGAGAGCTTTCAGAAAGATTTTTGCAAGCGTTCCTGCCGCAACTCTTGCGGCAGTCTCCCTTGCCGATGAGCGTTCTATAACCGGACGAATATCATCAAGGCCATACTTGATGCGACCGGCCAGATCCGCATGGCCAGGTCTTGGAATGGTTATAGCAGAGATCTGCTCGTCAGGTTTTTCAAACTGGGCCATCGTTGTTGTCCAGTTTGCCCAGTCCCGGTTTTTTATGACAAGGGCAATGGGTGAACCGATTGACTTCCCAAACCGGATTCCTGATAACAGCTCAGCCTTGTCGGTCTCGATTTTCATCCTGCCACCACGTCCATAACCCTGTTGACGACGGGCCAACTCGGTGTTGATATCTTCAGGGGTAATGCTGACACCAGCCGGTATTCCTTCAACTATTGCCGACAGGGCCGGGCCATGGGATTCGCCAGCCGTAAAGTATCGTATCATGGATTTGCAGTTTACAGTGCCTGGCGGTATAAGGGCACCGCCAGGCTTGTTACAATACTTAACGAAGAATCCTTGCGGCTTCTTTAGCGTAATAGGTAAAGATAAGGTCGCCGCCGGCTCGTTTCATGCAGAGCAGTGACTCCATCATCACCCTTTTTTCATCAATCCATCCACGCTGGGCAGCAGCCTTGACCATGGAGTATTCGCCTGAAACGTGGTAGATAGCTACAGGAACATCAAAGCGCTCTTTGGTGCGGTAGACAATGTCAAGATAGGCAAGTCCGGGCTTGACCATGACAATATCAGCTCCCTCATTGATGTCGAGTTCAATCTCCTTCATCGCTTCGTCACTATTGCCGGGGTTCATCTGATAGGTCGTTTTGTCGCCAAATTGCGGGGCTGAATGGAGTGCGTCACGGAAGGGACCGTAGAAGCTTGATGCGTATTTTGCGGCGTAGGAGAGGATCCCCACATCAGAGAACTCGGTGTCGTCAAGTGCCTCACGGATGGCGCCGATGCGACCGTCCATCATGTCGCTCGGGGAGACAAAATCAGCACCGGAGTTGGCATGGGAGATGGCCATTTTACAGAGCACCTCAACGGTTTCGTCATTGAGGATAATACCGTCTCTCACCAGGCCGTCGTGACCAAATGGTGTGAAGGGGTCAAGTGCGACATCCGTCATGATGCAGAGATCAGGAACCTTTGCCTTGATGGCGCGGAGGGCGTTCTGGATGATTCCGTTCTCGTTGTAGGCTTCGCTTCCATCTTCAGTCTTGACTTCAGGAATACCAAAGAGGTCGATGGACTGAATTCCAAGATCCCAGAGTTCCTGACACTCTGTGACAGCCTTGTCAATGGAGTAGCGGAAGCTGCCTGGCATCGAGGCTACCTCTTCAACAACGTTGGTCCCCGGGCAGACAAAGAGCGGGTAGACAAGATCATTGACCGTCAGGGTATTTTCCTGCACAAGGTTTCTGATGGCCGCACTTTTACGAAGTCTTCTTGGACGTTGAACAATATTGAGTAAATCGAGCTGACTCATGGCGGAAGAGCTGGTTAGGAGTTGTTAAAGCCAAAAATAAGAAAATCTGTGAATATCGCGAAGGATTTCCCCATACCAACATCTTAACGGAGAAATCCCATAATAATGCCTGCTGCTATGGCTGAACCAATCATTCCAGCAACATTCGGAGCCATGGCGTGGACGATAAGATGATTGTTGGGGTCAGATTTCAGTCCTTCACGCTGTACAACGTGAGCGCTTTCAGGCATGGCAGAGACACCTGCAGCCCCTATCAACGGGTTGATTTTGTTCTCTTTTGAAAGAAAGAGGTTCATGATTTTTGCAAAGAGAACACCTCCGGCAGTCGAAATCATAAATGCAACAGCACCGAGGACAAAAATGTACATCGACTGAGGTGTCAGAAAAGTGGTCGCCTGCGTTGTAGCACCTACCGAAACACCAAGCATGATAATGACGATGTCATGAAGTCCGTTTTTGGCGGTATCGGCCAGCCGTTTGGTCACGGTTGATTCTTTAAGCAGATTGCCGAAAAAAAGCATTCCAAGGAGTGACAGTGATGCGGGTGCTATAAAGCCGGTTACAAGAAGAGCTACAATCGGAAAGAGTACCTTTTCATATTTGCTTACTGCACGGGGAGGACTCATTTTTATGATTCGCTCCTCTTTTGTCGTTAACAGTCGCATGATTGGTGGCTGGATTACCGGTATCAGCGCCATATAAAAATAAACGGCAATGATAATGGAACCCATGAGATGAGGGGCAAGTTTTGATGCAAGAAAAATGGCCGTTGGCCCGTTAGCGGCACCAATGATACCGATTGCCGCAGACTCAAGGTTGTTGAAGCCCAGGGTAATGGCTCCGATATAGGTCATAAAAATGCCGAATTGCGCGGCAGCACCAAGCAGAATAAGCTTGGGGTTTGCAATAAGGGTGGAAAAATCGGTCATGGCACCGATGCAGAGAAAAATCAGCGATGGAAAAATACCCTTGAGCAGGCCCATATAGAAGAAATTCATGATGCTGCCCTCCTCATAGAGCCCGAGTTGCATCCCTGCATGTTCTATAAACGGCGTGTTTCCTATAAGTATGCCAAACCCTATCGGTATCAACAGCAGCGGTTCATATTCATAGCGGATTGCAAGGTAGATAAAGAGCAATCCCACCAGGATCATCAAGAGGTGACCCGGTGTGGCATTGGCAAAACCTGAATTCTCCAGAAATCGTATAATTCCTTCCATAATGGTGTTATTCAATTTCTATAAGAATGTCGCCCTGCATGACCGTATCGCCGACGGCAACTCTTACACTTTTTACGATGCCTGGCTTTTCGGCAAAAATATTGTTTTCCATTTTCATTGCTTCGAGTATCAGAACAGGCTTTTCCATCTTGATCTGCATACCCGGCTCTACAGAAATCGAAATAATTGTTCCAGGAAGCGGAGCCTTGAGCAAGCTCAGGCCTGGAGTGATGAGCACTGGCGCTTTTGGTGGCGTCGGGGGAGTGTAACGGACAAGTTTCGGGGTTTGCGTTTTTTTGATCTCATGGCCAAGCTTGACCTGGTAGCCGGTGCCGTTTACCTCAATTTCAGCCACGTCCTCATCAAGAGACTTGATTTCAACATTGTATTTGTTGCCACTTATGGTGAATTTATATCGCCTCATCCTTGAAAACGGTTAAAATTAATGACGTTGTAAATTTTTGAATTCCACGGAGAGTAGCTTTTCCCCTCCTTCTTTATGGTAAGAATAGATGCTTCCTGATCATGCAGCTCTTCGAAGTACATTGAAATAGCCATTGCAATTGCGGCGCTCACCTCTCCGGGAACCATTTTTCCGGCAATCAGGGTGTTGACTTGCTCCCCCTCTTTCTGCATTTTTTTTCTCAGGTTTCGCGTGTGGAGCTTCGGAAGGATACCGAAAACCAGTGAAAGCAGAAACAGTGTGAAAAATACAATGACGTAGCATGATATTGCAAGCGCAAGATGTTCAGCGCCGATTGCCGAAAAGTTAATCGGGAGGAAGTGGGTGATCATTGTTAAACTGATGAATACCGGTTAAAGTGGTAGCGTTGAGTGCTTTTTTGGCGGGTTGCTGTCTTTTTTGGTCAAGAGCGTCTGAAGGGCGCGGATGATTCTGAAACGGGTCTTGCGGGGTTCGATGATATCGTCGATATAGCCGAATTTTGCTGCCTCGTAGGGGTTGGCAAATTTTTCACGATACTCTGCCGCATTTTCAGCAACAAACCTGGCTCGTTCTTCCAGATCTTCGATGGCATTCAGATCCCGGTTGAAGAGCACCTCAATAGCGCCTATCGGGCCCATGACAGCAATTTCGGCTGTCGGCCATGCATAATTGACATCGCCGCGAAGCTGCTTGGAGCTCATGACGATGTATGCTCCACCATAAGCTTTTCGCAAAATGATGGTGATTTTTGGCACTGTTGCCTCAGCATAAGCGAAAATCAGTTTTGCACCGTTGGTGATAATGCCGTCAAACTCCTGCGCACTGCCGGGAAGAAAGCCGGGCACATCGACAAGGGTGACGATGGGAATATTGAAGGCATCGCAGAATCGGACAAATCTTGCCGCCTTGCAGGATGCGTTGATATCAAGACATCCGGCAAGGTAGTTGGGCTGGTTGGCAACGATACCGGTTGAGATGCCATTAAAGGTGACAAAGCCGATAACAATGTTTCTTGCATATTGCCGCTGTACTTCGAGGAACTCTCCGTTATCGGCAATCGAATAGATAATATCCTTGACATCGTAAGGGATAGATGGCTTTTCGGGTATGATGGAGTTCAGCTTGTCGTCAAGGCGGTCTGCCGGGTCGTCACAGAGAGCGAGAGGTGGTTCCTCAAGATTGTTCTGCGGCAGGTAGCTGAGCAGTTTTTTGATCAGCAGGATTCCTTCAGTTTCATTCTCGCCTACAAAATGAGTGACTCCTGATTTTGTGGCATGAACCGAAGCGCCTCCAAGCTCCTCGTCAGTGATATTCTCTCCGGTAACGGTCTTGACAACTTTCGGACCGGTGACAAACATGTGACTGGTTTTTTCAACCATGACCACAAAATCTGTAAGCGCAGGGGAGTAGACTGCACCACCCGCACAAGGACCGAAAATTGCAGATATCTGGGGAATGACCCCTGATGCCATAACGTTTCTCTGGAAAATACTTGCATAGCCTGATAGACTGCGAACACCCTCCTGGATCCTTGCCCCGCCACTGTCGTTGATGCCTATGAAGGGGGCACCAACTTTCATTGCCTGATCCATCACCTTGCAGATTTTCAGTGCGTTGGTTTCTGAAAGAGAACCGCCAAGAACGGTAAAATCCTGAGAGAATAGATAGACAAGACGGCCGTCAATGGTACCGTGACCGGTAATGACTCCATCAGAAAGAAAGTTTTGCTTGTCAAGGCCAAAATCAGTTGTCCGATGCGTGACAAACATGTCATACTCTTCAAAACTGCCCTCGTCAAGCAGCAAATTAAGGCGTTCGCGAGCAGTAAATTTCCCTTTTTTATGTTGTGAATCTATGCGCTTTTCTCCGCCTCCGAGGCGAGCTTTGTCGCGTTCCGCAATCAAGCGTTTCATGGCGTTTTCATATATTAATTAAATAACTTAACGGGTGAAATTTTTCTGTCTGAGCAATTTTGGCTGGCCTTACGAGTCTGTGAATTGTCCCGGATATACAGCAGTGCCGAACAGAGAGAGTCTCTCCTCAATGGAGTTGGCCCCGTGAATATTGGAAAAAAAAGGGAATAACCCTATGCCGTTGTGAATATTAGTTATATTTTTGGTTTTTATAACGTCCTGGGAACCCAATTGAACGCGACGAATCAATGACTCCAGATCTTCAGTTTGCCCTTGAAATGGCCGAAGCGGCTGGCCGGTTAACGCTCACCTATTTTTCAAGCAAATCACTTCAGGTCTTTACTAAAAGAGATGCAACACCGGTTACCGAAGCAGACTGTAAAGCTGAGGAGCTTATTCGTAGTGCCATCAAGTTACGATTTCCGAAAGATGGTGTGCTGGGTGAAGAGTTTGAAGAGAGCCCTTCGTCGAATTGCCGGAGATGGATTATTGACCCAATCGATGGAACAAAAGCTTTTATTCATGGTGTACCGCTTTACGGAGTAATGATTGCTCTTGAGGTTGAAGGATCGCAGCAGCTTGGTGTTGTCTGTTTTCCCGCGCTTGGTGAGCTTTATCACGCAGAACGTGGGTGTGGAGCATTTGTAAATGGATCAGTGATAACGGTCTCTTCGGTTGCCAACATCCCTGATGCAACGGTGCTCTTCACTGAAAAGGAGTATCTGCTTGATACACCATCCAGTCATCCTGTTGACAGGCTTCGTCATGAAGCTGGTCTCGTTCGCGGTTGGGGCGACAGCTACGGTCATACGCTTGTTGCATCAGGTCGTGCAGAGGTTTCTGTTGACAAAATCATGAGTCCCTGGGATTGTGCTGCGATTATTCCGATAGTGACTGAAGCGGGTGGCTGCTGTTTTGATTACCATGGGGAGACGACCATATCAGGAGAGGGGCTGGTCAGTGCCAACAAGAATATTGGCCAAACGCTGCTTGCGAACATAAGCACTCTAAAAGCAATTGCTAATTGCTAGTTGAAAATTGATAATGGAGAGTTGACAACTTCCCATTGTCCGCCGTCAACTCTCCATTGCTTCCGCTATTGCCTTTGCGAACCCAAGGGCATCAAATGAGTCAGGAATGATATCAACCTGAAGCCCGATTTTTTTGAGAGCCTTGGCGGTTGTTGTGCCAATGGCGGCAATTTTTACTCCTGCGGGGAGAGTAGTAGAGCCCATTGCTTCAAAAAAATTGATAGCAGTCGAGGGACTGGTGAACGACAGACAGGAGAGTGAGCCACTTTCAAGCAGCGTTTTCACCTTTGCGGTCTCTTCAAGAGAGGGGGGCAGATTTTCATAAACGGTCAACTCAACGCAGGTGCCTCCCCGTTTTTTAATCACATCAGGAATTGTTCCCAATGAGAGACTGCCTCTCAGAAAAAGGAAAGTGTGTCCGGCAATTGTTTCACTTTCAATCTCCTCCATCATGGTGACGGCATCGGAAACTTTTGCTATCGACTGAGTGTTAATACCATGCTTTACAAGATCATCTCCAGTCGTTTTACCGACAGCCCATACCTTGATTTTCTGAAGTGTTTTCAGCTTTTCGGGCTCATCGTTTAATAACTTTTCCAGAAAAAATTTGACACTGTTGGTGCTTGTAAAGAAAACGCCATCAAAATTTTCCAGAGATGGAACCTTCCAGTCAGGCAGAGGCCTGATCTCGATTGTAGGAAAAACAACCGAGTCCAGACCATAGCCTTCCAGCATACTGACAAAAGAGGCCGCCTGATCTTTCGGGCGGGTAACAAGAACAGTTTTCATCAGCGGGTTTTACGGATCTGCGAAAGAATTGCATCAGCGCCCTGTTTCAGAAGCTCTTCAGCAAGCGCAATACCAGCCTCTTCAGCCTGCTCCGGGGAGGTGATTCCACTCCTTGTGATCTCGTTATGGATCCCAACTTTACCATCAACAGAACCAACATAGGCAAGGAGCTTGAGAGTGCCATTTTTAAAGGAACCATAAGCACCGATCGGAATCTGGCAGCCACCCTGCAGATGACGTAGCAATGCGCGCTCAGCACGGCAGCAATATTCTGTTGTGGAGTGGTTGAGAATTCTCACAATCTCTCTGGTCTGCTCGTCATCAACACGGGTCTCAATGCCGAGAGCACCCTGTCCAACGGCAGGAAGCATCACTTCATGAGACAGAATTTCGGAGATGCGATCGCTGAAATTCAGGCGGTAAACACCTGCATAGGCCAGCATCATGGCATCAAATTCACCGTTGTCAAACTTCTGGAAACGGGTATTGAGGTTCCCTCTGATATCGCGGATATCAAGATCAGGGCGTATGCTCAGCAACTGTGACATACGACGAAGGCTGCTGGTAGCCATTTTTGCATTGGCTGGCAGATCTTTCAGTTTGATTCCGTTTTTGGAAATGATAACATCCCTGGTGTCTTCACGTTCGGTAAAAGAGGTGATAATAAGTCCCTCGGGCGTCCCTGTAGGCACATCCTTCAGGCTATGAACAGCCAGATCAATCTCTTTGGCTATCAGGTGTTTTTCAATGTCCTTGGTAAAAAGTCCCATATCCCCGATTTTTGAAAGAGGGGAGTCAAGAAGGACATCACCGGTTGTCTTAACCAGTTTCAGGGTGATATCCAGTTCAGGAAAGTGCCTGGAGAGTTCCGCCTTGGTGAATTCTGCCTGCCACAAAGCGAGCGGGCTGGATCTGGTACCGATGATAAGCTGTTTTTTCAAAGCAAGTACAGATTTTTATTTAGTATGACTGATTTGGTTCTTCAAGATCGAAAACATTGCGGACCAGATTGACTCTGGTAGGTATGGAGTCGGTAGTATCCGTTGGTGCCTTCAGCATTTTGATAGGGTGGTGGAGGATCTTTTTGAGGATACGGTCAGTCAGGTGCTCCATTCTCTGGAGCTCCTCCTCGCTCACTTTGTAGCGGTATCGTTCAAGCTCCTTCTCCTTGATTTCAATGAATTTTGACTGCAGGTCAACAATCGTTGGCCGTACCTTCAGTGTATTAATCCATTGCCCGAATGCCACCAGCTCCTCTTCAATAATGGCATGAACCTTCGGCAGTTCACGACTTCGCTTTTCAAGGTTCTTGTCAATAATATGTTTCAGCGCGTCAATATCCTTGAGGAACATATTCTGAAGCTTGGCTATATCAGGGTCTACATTTCTCGGTAATCCAAGATCAAGAATAATAACGGGTTTCAGTTTTCGTTTGATCATGCATTGGTGCATCTCAGCTTCAGTGAGAATATACTCCTTGCTGCTGACGGCTGTCATAATGATATCAAACTCGTGCAGATGGTTCTTGAACGATTCATAAGGCAGTACCTGGTTGGTGCCAAGATCTTCTGCAAGAGCCTCTGCTTTGGAAAGTGTCCGGTTTGTAATGACAATATTTCTTGCGTTTTTCTGGAAGATGTGTTTTGCGGCAAGCTCTCCAGTTTCGCCAGCTCCGATGAGCAGCACCTTTTTTAGCGAGAGATTGGAGAAGATTTTTTGGGCAAGCTCAACAGCAGCATAGCTGACCGAGACAGCCCCCTCCATAATTTTTGTCCTGGTTTTAACCTTTTTTGCAACACTGAATGCGGTGTGGCAAAGACGGGTGAGCAGGATTCCCGCAGACTGTGTTTCAGCGGCAATTCGGTAGGCATTCTTTACCTGACCAAGAATCTGCCCTTCACCAAGCACCAATGAATCAATGGCACTTGCCACCTCAAAAAGATGCCGGGCAGTTCCACAATAAAAACGGGCAAAAAAGTGCTCCGGTCGAACCTCCTTGCGGGCATCCTTGAAAGAGATAAGGTACTCCTTGAGATACTCACAGTTGACTTCATGCATTGCAGGAACAACATAAAGTTCTGTGCGGTTGCAAGTGGAGATTACCATCGCCTCATGAGCAAGGCCGGAGGAGATAAGGCCAGTAATGAACTCCTTGTTCTGAACTTCTGAAAGGGAGATTCTTTCGCGGATTTCAATAGGTGCAGTCTTGTGGTTTACACCAACTGAAATTATGTTCATAGCATGGTTGTTTTAAGTAAGTGATCCTATGATAAACACGAAACCTGAATATATCCAAACCCCCCCTATTAATCAAATATGACGCTTTTATTTAACCGGAAGCCCATGAAATGTGGGTGAAAAAAAGGTCATGAACACAATCAAGAGTGTGACAAATAGGAAAAGAAAGATAAAAAGATAGGCCATGTGCTTGATGTCCCATCCAATGATTGGCTTAACGATAATGCCAGTCCCATAAAGAACCCATATTACAATCAGGGTCACAAGCTTTGGCTCAAAAAGGGTAATTGCTTCACCAGAAGCTCGTTGTTCAAACATTCCGGCAAAAAGAGTGATCGTGATAAAAAGAAAACCAACAGAAACTGCATGCATGGTGAGTTTCTCAAGGATTTCAAGATTTGGCAGGCGCTGGAAGAGCAGCTCAAACCGGTTTTGCTGAATCTGTCGGAAGAGAAGGAGATAGAGTATGCTGTACAGTCCTGATATCGCGATGGCACTGAATCCGAAAATAGCCGCGATCAGGTGGAGTCCGATCCCAATTCCCTGAAAGGTTGTGCCGGAACTCTGAGTCTGGGCTGTCAGAATGGATGAAATAAGTTGCGCTCCAGTGGCAAAGGAGATGACAAAAAAGCCAGTTTTATCACTTTTGGTGGTAAACTCAGTGAACAGATAGGTCGTTGTAAGGGTAAATCCTACCATGCTCATCAGATTCAGGGTTGAATAACTGATCCGGTAGCCCTCTGTGGAGGTAAGAAGGCCAAGATAGATAACGTGAGTCAGAACGGTTACAACAAGAAGTGGTTGTTTGAATCGTTTCGCCCCCGCATGATCCTTGAAAAAATGGGCAGCATACAAATATGTTGTAACGACATAGAGTAGTGAGACAAGTTGGTTCAGGAGCAACAGCGGTGTATTATTAAGCAACATGTTCTTCATGGGATTGCATCAGGGGGTCGGTAAAGATTGTGGCCAAACTTACAAAGAAAAAATGTATATTCCGGCCATCACGCTCGTGCAAATATACTCTATTATACAAGGAAAAAAGATGAGATCCACAAAGAATATCAGGAATATAGCTATTATTGCTCACGTTGACCATGGAAAAACAACTCTTGTTGATTCGATCTTTCAAAAGACAGGAGCATTCAGGGACAACCAGCAGGTCAATGTCAGGGTGCTTGACTCTAACCCCCAGGAGCGGGAGCGGGGCATTACCATATTTTCAAAAAATGCAGCGGCAGTTTATAACGATCACAAGATAAATATAGTTGACACACCGGGTCATGCTGACTTTGGTGGCGAGGTAGAGCGGATTCTCCAGATGGTTGACGGAGTGCTTCTTCTTGTTGATGCATTTGAGGGGCCGATGCCACAGACCAAGTTTGTGCTGCGCAAAGCCCTTGAGTTGCACTTGAAACCAATTGTGGTCATCAACAAGATTGATCGTCCGCAATCAGATCCTGTCAAGGTGCATGACCAGGTTCTGGATCTTTTTATTGCTCTTGGTGCCGATGAGCATCAGCTTGATTTCCCCTACATCTTTACATCAGCAAAGCATGGTGTTGCAAAATACAGCATGGATGATGCTGATGGCGATATGAGCCTGTTGCTTGATATGATTATCAAGGAGATTCCGCCACCGATTGCCCATGATGAGGGTGGCTTCCAGATGCTGGTGACCACGCTCGACTATAGCGACTATATCGGCAAGATAGCCATTGGTCGTATCCAGCGCGGCAAGGTCAGCCCCGGCAGCCAGCTTGCCGTTGTCGGCCCTGATGGCGTGATGGGCAAGGGGACTGTGACAAAGGTCTTCCTTTTTGACAAGCTTCAGAAAATTGAGTCCAAAGAGGCAACATCGGGTGACATTATTGCCATAGCCGGTATACCTGATGCGACGGTCGGCATGACCCTTGCCTCTGTTGACGATCCAGTATCGCTTGCCTCTTTTGAGATAAGCAAGCCGACACTCTCCATGCTTTTTTCGGTGAACGATTCCCCCTTTGCAGGTCTTGAAGGCAAAGAGGTGACCAGCCGCAAAATTCGTGAGCGCCTGATGAAAGAGAAGATGACCAACGTTGCGCTCAACGTCGAAGAGACCGACAGCGCCGATACCTTCCGTGTTTCGGGAAGGGGAGAGCTTCATCTCTCGGTGCTTATTGAGACCATGAGGCGCGAAGGGTACGAGCTGGCCATTGCAAGGCCTGAGGTGATCATGCACAACGATGAGGATGGCACGCTGCTTGAGCCAATTGAGCATGTGACTATCGATATTCCTGAAGAGTATACCGGCGTGATTATCGAAAAGATGGGGCGCAGAAAGGCCGAAATGACCCACATGGGGACGCTCCGTGGCGGAATGGTGAGGCTTGAATTTGAAATTCCAACACGTGGCCTTATCGGCTACAACCTTGAGTTTACCACCGATACCAAAGGTGAGGGCATGCTGTCACACCTCTTTTATAACTATCAGCCATTCAAGGGCAAGCTGCCATCGCGTGAGACTGGTGCGCTTGTTGTCTCTGAAGCAGGTATCTGCGTCGCTTATGCTCTGAGTGCTCTTGAAGATCGCGGCACCTTCTTTGTGTCGCCGAACACCAAGGTTTATGGAGGAATGATTGTTGGCGAATCGACCAGGGGACTTGATATTACGCTCAATGTCTGCAAAACGAAAAAGCTGAGCAACATGCGCTCTTCGGGCACCGATGAGTCGCTTCGTCTTACTCCGCCGAAAATTCTTTCGCTCGAGCAGGCGCTTGAGTTTATCAATGATGATGAGCTGCTGGAGGTGACACCCCAGAGCATCAGGCTCAGAAAGAAGATCCTCGATGTCAATTTGAGGGCAAAGGCTACCAAAAGGGCAAACGCCTGATTTCGTTTCAGTTTTCTCCGGGTGTTCCCAAGCAGCGCCCGGAGGACTGAGTCTTTCCCTTCCACTCATTGAAGAAAACTTCTTGATTCTGCTTTTCTCTTTTTCCGTTTGCAGAATCCACTGCGCGGTGATCAGTCGCCACTCTTCCGACGGCAGCAATTGCGGCTTTTCGGTGAGAAACTGCGGTGCCACGGGTGGAGTATCAACACGACTGGGAAGCGTTGCAATGGAAGCGGAGAGTTTACGAAAATTGACCGGTTTAACAAAGTACATATCCGCACCCGCCCTGTGACCCGCAAGCTCATCATCAATGGTGGCGCGGTCAGTCAACATGATGATGTGCATATTGGTGTTGCTCCTCACATATTCGGAAAGTACCAGACCGCTCTGGTCGGGAAGCCCGACATCAAGTATCGCCACCACATAGGGTTCCGCAAAGAGATGCTGATAAAACTCATACGCTGAACCTACCCCTGTTACATCGTATCCATCAAGCCGGAGGTATTTGACCACGCTCTTGATGAGAGGTTTGTCATCCTCGACAAGAATGATTCGGGGAGGCGGATTGTTTGGTACTCTATCTTGTGTCACAAGCGTCTGGGCATGAGTCTTCAAGAAGAAGCTTTCTGAGAGTTTTGAGATGTTTGAATGTCCTGATCTTCTTCAGTCTCAGCAACCAGAGGAAGGCGCACTGTGGCACAGATGCGTGACTCTGCGAACTCCAGCATCACCTGACCATGATGCTGCTGAATGATTTGCCTCACCAGCCAGAGCCCTACACCGGCCCCGCTGGTATTGGTGTTAGAGCCTCTGCTGTATTTGTCAAAAAAAGCCTCTCCCTCTTCAGGGGTAAATGGCTCTCCCTGATTTTTAATGGTTATAACGACCTCCGCCCCGTCAATGCGGCTTTCGACCTCAACAGGTGAAGCTTGCGGTGAGTATTTTCGGGCATTGTCAAGAAGGTTAAAAAGGGCTGTTTTAAGATTTTGAGGATAACCGACGATGCTCATGGATTCAGAGGCCTCTGTATAATGAAAGGTATGAAGCGGCCACATTGCCTGAATATGCCTGACCTTTTCGGAGAGAAAAGGGGCAATTGCGATACGCTCTGATTCGCCTTGTGTGCCAGGCTCAGTAAGACGATTACGCTCCAGTGAGACCTCCATGACCTCAACAAGCCGTTCAACAGCATGATGAATGGCTGTGAGCTCTTCATCGTATTCGCACTGGCTCTCCTCTTTCAGTTTATCGATAATATCGAGATTACCGCTTATGACAGCAAGAGGAGTTCGATACTCATGTGACAACATGGAGAGAAAGCGGTGCTGCTGCCGGAGAGCCTGCTGTTCGGAAGCGAAAGCTATTTCAAGCAGGTTCTTGCTGTTGCGAAGTTCAACCGTCATTGTATTGGCAAGTTCCACCGCCCTCCGTTCAGTCTCTTTTGCTGCATCAAGCTCTCTGCGGGCACTCTCGGCCAGAATCCGTTCAGACCTCCTGATCCGCTCTGAGAGCGCAACGGATATCAGGATCATGTGGATCAGACTGGTAAACTGAAGAGTGTTTGTATCCCAGAAAAAACCAAGGGGTAGAATGCCCATGAGACGAAGCAGCATGTGAAAATAACCAAGCGTGCTGACCGCAAAGGCAAGAACAATAAAGATTCCGATACCTGGCAAAGAACGACCCAACCTGACACTCAACACCATTTGGACAACCACCAGACTTAACGTCCCGATAAAGGCTATCGGCGCAATAGATGGATAAAAACCGAACGGCACTGCAGTGATCGTGAGAAAACCAACCAGTGAGAGCAAACGCATATAGCGCAGGCTCCACACGCTGGCAACCGGAAAGAAGAGTTTACGGGAAAACTCACTGTAGACTAAAATATTCGCCCCGATTCCACCATAAACGAGATAATCAGAGACGATGTGAACGAAAGAGGGGAAGAGCAGGGTAAGAGAGCCCTCTGCGGCAAAGTTGAAAAGTATTCCGGCCAGCAGATAGAATGAATAATAGAGAAAAAGCGTATCGCGGATTAACAGATAAAAAATGATGTTGATCACAAGAAGCGTCAACGTAATACCGAGAAAAAGTGACTGCAGAATAATATGCTGGTTGGTGAAATCCCGCAGGTCTTCGGTTGTGTGAACCCTCCCGGCAAAACTGATTGAGCTTTTGGAGAAGACCCTCGCATAGATGATGAGCGGTTCAGAGGTCGGCAAAACGAGAGGAACTACAAAGTCGGGGTGGAGCACAGGACGCTGAAGAGCCGGTATGTGGTTGCCAAGAGGCACAACATGATAGGAGGAGGCCAACTCGGGATCACTGCCCGGTCTCTGGATATAGAGCGTCAGCTCATTGATATAGTTTGGTTTGAGCCTGAGCCAGCTCGCTTCGGGAAATGAGGCATTCCGTTCAACGGTGAATCGTACCCAGCAAGCCTCCCGCTTATAGCCGTTGTTGAGGTTCCCTTCTAGAGAGCGAAAGCGCCCATTCTCCCTTGCTTTCAGCACCTCTTGAAAGCCCATCTTCAGGGTGGGGTCTTTCAGGAGTTCAATATGCCCTGTCAGATCGTAAGCACTGCTCTCGCCAAGCAATAATGGCCCTGCCGCCAATGCCGGACTTGACAAAAGAGACGCAAGAAGAAAAAATATGCCACACAGAAGAGTGCGCAGCCTGGTCTTTGAAAAGATGATTGCCGTCATAAGAGGACAATGTTCTGTATGATTCTTGACCCGCACAGGTGACTCTTTTTCACCCTTGAGTGTTTTTTGCTGGTGGCTGTTTTATTGAGTACCTTGGGAGCTTGCAAGCTGACCACACTAAGAAGACAATGAATGCTTAAGGAAGAGTCCTGCCGTTGTTCCACCGACAATTCCCGCACCATAATAACCATTTTGAAATTATAAAGTCAGCAACTTTTATTGTAAAGAGAACATTATCCTGACAGGAGTTCCTTTCGGCTCCTGACAAAACTTTTTTCTGGACCTCCATCCGTTCTTATGAAGCCACTCATCGCTCTGGTAGGTCGACCAAACGTCGGCAAATCGACACTTTTCAACCGAATTTTGCGCCAGCGAAGCGCCATCGTCGACCCGACCCCCGGTGTCACGCGGGACCGCCACATCGCCGAAGGTGAGTGGCAGGGCAAGCAGTTCCTCCTGATGGATACCGGAGGCTACAACGCTGATGGCGACATCATCAGCATGGCCATGCTTGAGCAGACACTGATGGCCATCCGCGATGCCGACATTATCATCTTTTTGACCGATGTACGGGCAGGCCTCTCCTACGAGGATCTTGAACTGGGCCGACTGCTGCAGCGCACCTTCCAGCACAAGCAGCTCTTTTTTGCAGTCAACAAGGTTGAATCTCCGCAACTCACCCTTGATGCCGAATCGTTTATCAGCACAGGCTTTACCAGCCCCTACTTCATCTCTGCAAGAGACGGAGGCGGTGTGGCCGATATGCTTGACGACATTCTTGAATCGCTGCCTGAGAGGGAAGAAGAGATTGTTGCAGAGAATGCTCCCATTCAGCTTGCTGTGGTCGGACGCCCCAATGTGGGAAAATCAAGTTTTGTCAATGCCCTGCTGGGTTCAAACCGCCTGATTGTCTCCAACATACCGGGCACCACCCGCGACGCTATCGACAGCCGTTTTATCCGCAAGCAGCAGGAGTTCACGCTGATTGATACTGCCGGGCTGAGGAAGCGCACCAAAATTGATGCCGGTATAGAGTATTACAGCTCGCTGAGAACGGAAAAAGCCATTGAACGCTGCGAAGTTGCTCTGGTGATGCTTGATGCAGCGCCAGGCATAGAAAAGCAGGATATGAAAATTATTAATATGGCGGTTGAGCGCAAAAAAGGGGCGCTGCTGTTGATCAATAAATGGGATCTGATTGAAAAAGATTCTAAAACCAGCAAGATATACGAAGAGAATCTGAGGATGAACATGGGCAACCTCTCCTACGTTCCTGTTGTCTTTATCTCAGCGCTCACCAAAAAGAATCTTTACCGCGCCATTGATATTGCACAGGAGATCAGCCGCAACCGATCACGAAGAATCAGCACCAGCGTGCTCAATAAATTCCTTGAAGAGGCGCTTTCACAGACACACGCCTCCACAAAATCAGGTAAAGAGCTGAAGATCAAGTACATGACACAGATCAATGCCGCATGGCCTGTCTTTGCATTTTTCTGCAACGATCCCCTGCTGGTCCAAAACAATTTCAGGAAGTTTCTGGAAAAGAAACTGCGCGAACACTTCAGCCTTGAGGGCATCCCCATTTCAATGCGTTTCATGCAGAAATAGATGCTTGTGCCCCTGCAACCAACGAAGTTTACCACTCTTAATTTTACGCAACACTAACTATTCTGAAGACTATGCCTCCAGTACATGATGAGTCAACCCATTCATCCTGCAGCCACCATCAAGGAAATGGCCACTCTGCCCACTCCTCCTGCAGCCATCAAGAGCCTCCTCTCAAAGGGGTAAAAAATATTATTGCCGTCGCATCAGGGAAAGGAGGAGTCGGTAAGTCAACCGTTGCGGTCAACCTTGCCATCAGCTTTGCCCAGACAGGTGCCAAGGTGGGGCTGATTGATGCCGATCTCTACGGGCCAAGTATTCCAACCATGTTCGGGCTGCTGAACGAAAAACCGGAAGTGGCAGGCAAAAATCTTCTCCCGCTGGAAAAGTATGGGGTAAAACTGATGTCTATCGGCTTTCTTGTTGAGGTCGATACCGCCCTGGTGTGGCGTGGCCCAATGCTCTCCAGCGCTATCAAACAGTTTATCACCGAGGTTGAGTGGCAGGAGCTCGATTACCTGATTTTTGATCTTCCTCCAGGCACCGGAGATATTCAGCTTACCATAGCCCAGACCATCCCCATCACTGGCGCTGTGATTGTCACCACACCGCAGGATGTTGCCATTGCCGATGTTACCAAAGCACTCAGCATGTTCCGCAAGGTCAATGTGCCTGTGCTCGGGCTGGTGGAAAACATGAGCTACTATGAGCTGCCGGATGGAACCAGAGACTATATTTTTGGCAACCAGGGCGGAGAAAAATTTGCCAAAATTCAGGGAATTCCCTTCCTTGGCACTATTCCTGTTGACCGGGCAATACGCGAAGGTGGCGATAGTGGTGCTCCCTATATGCTCACCCATCCTGATTCGGCAACATCGAAAGCCATCAAACAGAGTGCCACAGAGGTGGCCAGAAGGATTTCCATAATAAATGCAGGGTCAAAAGGGGAACTATGATAACTTTCATATTGTTTTTTTGCTCTGGAGGTTTGATATTAAGCTCTCAACAAAAAGAGAAAACACTATTTTCAACCATTGTAAACCTATTCTACCATGAGCACCAGCAAGGATTATCTGCCGAACAGCGATGCGCTTTACGACAGGGTTATTGCCGCCCTTGAAACCGTACGCCCTTACCTGCAAGTTGACGGAGGAGACTGTCAGCTCGTCGGCATTTCCAAAGATATGGTCGTTGATGTCAAACTGCTGGGAGCATGTGGTTCGTGCCCGATGAGCACCCTCACCCTGCGGGCAGGGGTCGAGCAGGCCATCAAAAAAGCAAATCCGGAAGTTGTGCGGGTTGAATCGGTCTGAGTTGCCGATCAGTCAAGATTTCTCAAAAGCAGTTCCAGGGAGTCCTCGTTTTTAATGAGGACTTCCCTTGCTTTGCTGCCATCGGCCATACCGACAATACCGATGGCATGAAGCTGATCCATCACTCTCCCCGCACGACTGAATCCCAGGCGCAAACGTCTCTGTAACAATGAAACACTTGCCTGCTGATGTATCACCACCAGTCTGGCTGCCTCCTCAAACATCGAGTCCCGCCCATCTCTCTCCTGACTGCTGGCGGCCTGCATCCCGTTGTTACCTTTCGGTGCATCCGGTGCAGGCAGCATGTATATCGTCTTCAGTGAGTGCTGTGAACCAATAAAAGAGGTAATCTCCTCAACCTCACTCGAAGAGACATAAGGGCACTGGATTCGCAATGATTTTGGTTGATTGGAGGGCTGATAAAGCATATCACCGTTGCCAAGAAGCTGCTCCGCCCCCGATCCATCAAGAATCGTGCGTGAATCAACCCTGCTTGCCACCTGGAACGCAATACGGGCCGGAAAGTTCGCTTTGATTATTCCGGTAATAACATCTACTGAGGGGCGCTGGGTAGCCACAATGAGATGAATACCTACAGCACGGGCAAGCTGGGCGATGCGGATAATCGGCTCCTCAACCTCCCGTCCGGCGGTAATCATGAGATCGGCAAGTTCGTCGATAACCACAACGAGGTAGGGCATCGCCTCTTCAGGAATACGCTTGTTATGATCGCCGATATTGCGGCATCCCGCCTTTTCCAGAGTTTCATACCGCAGCTCCATCTCCTTGACCACGCAGCGCAGCGCATAGACCGCTTTCTGGGGATCAGTGATGATCTGCTCTTCAATACCGGGGAAACGCATCAGAAAATGGTTTTTCAGATGCTGATACTGAAAGAGCTCCACCCGTTTTGGATCAATCATCACAAACTTCACCTTGTCCGGGCTGCACGCATAGAGCAGACTGGAGATAATGACGTTGATACAGACCGACTTTCCTGCACCGGTCGCCCCGGCAATCAGCAGGTGGGGCATGGTTGCCAGATCAGCGATACAGACCTCGTTGGCAATGGTTTTTCCGAGCACAATCGGCAGCATCATGGTGCTGTTCTTGAATTTTTCAACTTGCAGCACCGAGCGCAACCAGACCGTTTTCGGTTTGCTGTTGGGAATTTCAACGCCAACCGCATTTTTGCCCGGAATAGGGGCAATGATACGGATTCCTCGGGCCGAGAGGGCCATGGCGAGGTCATTTTCAAGGGAGGTTATCCGGCTCACCTTGACATCGGGCTCCAGCTCCAGCTCAAACAGGGTGACACGAGGTCCTACTGTGGTAGAGATTCGTTTCACCTCTACCTTGTAGATCTTGAGCTTTTCAAGCAGCTTTCTCTTGCTCTCTGCCAGGTGCTGCTCATCAATGCGATCATCATCCTCAGGCACTTTTTCCAGCAGGTCAATCGACGGAAAGCGATAGGCATCCCGATCTTTGGTCTGTACTTTCAGTTTGCGCTCATCAAGGTCCGCCTCCTTTTCACGAATACCCTTGTGAATAACCATTTCGGGCTCTCCAGGAGCAGATGGCAACTTTGTGATCGCAGGAGAAACGGCAAACGCATCCGGAATGAGTGGAGTTGGGCGAAAAGGCTTTTCGTTAAGGATTACTTCATTGACTGGCGCTGGTGCTGATGGAGGTACTGGCACTGGGGTGGGAGACGGTATCACCTTTTCAGCTTTTTTGGCAAACAATGCTGCAACCTCTCTTTTCTTCTCCTCACGCTTCAACTCCTGCCGCTGTTCTTTCAGTTTTTGCTTCAGGGTTTTTTTTTTTTGAAGTGAATCACGTTTTGCCGCAAGAATTGCCAATGGCTTGCTGATGCTTCTCTTAAAACCAACAGCACCTTGCACGACCCCCACAATCACACCCCGCCCCATAGAGAGAATCAAAGCCACAGCAAAAACAAGAAGAAATACCAATGCTCCAGTTACTCCAATAACCGTCGAAAGACGCTCGGCAAGCATTCTGCCGGCGGCACCGGCCATCACATCACTGAAACCCGCCGAGGTGAGGCCGAACAGCGTTGCAATATCAATAGAGATAAAGACAGTGAACAGAAAAAAGAGGATAGCCGGTTTCAGGCTTTTGGCACGCAGCAGTGACCATCCGAGAGTGAAGATTGAGCTTATCGGCAAAATAACCGAATAGCCGATAAACGAGCCGACAAAAAATGCTGCAAGTCTGGCTCCAAAGAGTCCGAACGGATTGTGAATCGTATCCGCCACATCCTTAGCGGCCTTGCTGAAAACATCATGCCAGGCAAGCACACTGAAGCTTGCTTCATCTTCTGTGTGAAAACTCAGAATAGCGCTGATCAAAAAAAGAGATCCGAACATAAGCACAATGCCGATAATCTCTCTTTTCAGCACAGCCTTGTCAACATGGCTTCCCAAAGCTCCCTTGCCCGCTCTTTTCATTGTCACCGTACAGTTTCTCCTCTCATTCCTTGTTGCTGATCAACTCAAAGATGTTGTTGTAACAAACGGCAGTGCTCGAATAACGCCAGGATGAAAGGCTCCGCGAATTTCGACAAGAATCGACGTTCCCAGTCTGGTATACTCACGAAGAATGTTACAGGTACCTACAGGCTCCTGAAGTGTTGGCGAAAGCGTTCCGCTGCAGACCCATCCGATCTCCTGATGGTCGCTGTTAAAAACCCTGAAATGCTGACGGGGAAGAGCACGCCCCTCCAGGCTGAATCCGGCAACTCCCCGTTGCAGATTACTCTCAACCTGCTGACAGGCCTCTTTGCCGATAAAGTGACCTTTCTCCATCTTGACCACCCATTTCAGGCGAGCTTCCAGCGGATTGGTCTCCTGATTAATCTCATGGCCGTAGAGCGAATAGCCCATCTCAAGCCGCAACGTATCGCGAGCCCCAAGCCCGACAGGCTGAAGACCCGACTCTTTTCCTGCTTCAACAAGCGCCTCCCATAATGCAACTGCTGCTTCGTTGGGCAGACAAATTTCAACCCCCTTCTCTCCCGTATAACCCGTACGGGCAATGATAAGCTCTGAACCTTGAAAAAGAGCATTGCAAAACTGGAATGAGCCCAGTGCCTTGAGATCAACCGAAGGAACAACAGTTGCAAGAATATCCATGGACAATGGCCCCTGCAGGGCAATCAAAGAGAGACGATCAGTATGATCCTCCAGCGTCACCCCTTCATAAGCGCCAAGATGCTGCTGCAGCCATGCAAAATCCTTCTCGGCATTGCTGGCATTAACAATCAGGAAAAAGGTTTGGCTGTCGATACGATAGATAATCAGATCGTCAACAATGCCACCACTTGGATAGAGCATGAGATTGTACTGCGCCTGACCATCCCTGGCCTTATCAAGATCGTTGGTGGTCATGTACTGAAGATAATTCTTGGCAAGGTGCCCCCGCACATAAAAGTTGCCCATGTGCGACACATCAAAAAGCCCGGCAGTGCTCCGAACCGCCCTGTGCTCTGCAAGAATACCCGCGTACTGTACCGGCATCAGATAGCCGCCAAAATCGATAATTTTCGCTCCGGCCTGCTCGTGCCAGGAGTACAAAGCTGTTTTTTTCATGACGACCCTTTTCTCATAGAGTTACGAAGACAAGTTCCAACGGAGTGTAAAAAAGCATTTAAACAGGAAAATCAAAATGTTTTTTTCCATTGATGCCATCAGGGCAGAATTGGGGAATCATTTCCAGCCGAATGGTATCAGGTGACATATCTTGCCCTTCAGGCCAGGAGATAACCCCATATTCCAGGAAGGCCCGATTGAAATATTCAGGTTTTTTCAAGGATGAAAAAAAGTTTGATTGCATGTAAGGGCGCATATCGAACACTCCCGATTCACCACTGTCGAGTTCAACAAATAAATGCCCATCATGTAATGGGGCAAAAGCTACGACATTGCAAAGCATAAAATGATGTCACTTTATAAGGCTCAATTTTAAAGACTTCATAACCATCGATCGCAAGTTGCCAGTCGGCGTTGAGCTCATCACGATGTATCTCAATCCAGGCTTGCACAAGCCTGATTTGACGAGAAGGTAAACTTCCAGCTAAAATATCAGCCGTTTCAATATCAAAAGCAGCAGCAAACTCCCATATTTGGCATGAATATGAGGACGCTTATGCTCCTTTTTATCATAAAACAAGAGCTGGATAATTATCCCATAAAACATTGAAATAACTGGCATAGCTCAACAATTTTTATTTTGGTTCCATTTTAATTACCGTATATGCGGATAGCGTACAATTGCGGTATCGACAAGTCGGCAATTGGGTCACACAAGACCGTCACTTTCCCCTGCCAATAATCACCTCATTCGGAAGCTCATTGCGATCACCCTGTTTCAGCGGAAAATGGGTGGAAAGTATATCAGCACACCGGTCAACGGCTGATGCAATGGCCTTCCCATGCTCTTTGCAACGAATACCGCTGACAATAATGGCAACAATCTCCTGCCACACATCCTGGGCAACTTTGGCATTGATACCCTGATCGGCAACCACCCTGACTTTGCGTTCAAAAAGAGATATATAGATGAGAATACCAGTGTGATCAACAGTATTATTGATATTTCTGCGATAAAAAGAGTGAATTGCAGCCTCTTCAACCTCTTCTTTCATGTCGGAGGCTGTAACAAAATAACGTCTGAGAAAATGGA
>CAIOLC010000262.1 GCA_903859055.1 uncultured Chlorobiaceae bacterium
ATCAATACCTTCAATTGCTGTGATGCGATCCCTGAATGCCTCGTCCGACTTCATCTTCTCGATGAACGCTCTTGCTTGATCTAATGACATGATATTCTTAATGAGTTAGTGGTTGAGAAATGATCTTAACCTGAACTGTTCAGGTTAACGGTTGAAAGCTACGCGTTTGCGACAGCAATTGCAATCGCAGCCACCAAAGTCTGACCCGTCCCGGCCTCTTTGGCTGGCGGATGGATGTATATTTATTTACCTTCCAGTGCTGTAACTAAAATGCTTGTCAAATTGATTCTGCCGTCATATCCTCGCAGGTGATTGTGTAAGTATCTTTTGCAGAGATTTATATAATCAACAGTCGAACATTGGTGAGTATCTGTGACTATGGTAACGGGTTTTTATTCACTTTAATTTTGGATTCTCTTGTCAGTTTCATCAATACTTCCGGGCCAACTCAACGCCTCTGATCGTTCTACTGAAGTTCCTGTCATGATTACGCCACTGGGTAGAGAGGATATAAGCGCGGTCTCTTCTTTGACATTTCCGGCATATCGCTTTTTGCTTGAACAGGCGATTGCTGATAACAAGAGTGAAGAGAAGGTTATTGCCCTTGTGGCCCGGTCTGCAGGAATACCTGTTGGCCTGGTTCTTGCGCGATACTCAGTAACAGATGGTAGCAGTCCCGATGCTGAACATCTGCAGCAGCTTGCTTTACTCTCAGTTATGACAGATCTTTTGTGGCGTCGGTGTGGCATCGCCACCTCATTGCTACAAGCTTTGGAAAAGGAAGCACGGCGACTTGGTGTTCAGCGATTGACGGTGGGTTACACAACAAAAATGGAGTCGCTGGCTGCATTTGAGCGCCTGCTTGCCTCAACAGGATGGAGCCCCCCACAACTTTCCATGCACCTGTCACTGTTCAGGGTAAGTGATATGCTGAAAGTTTCAGGGCAGGGCTTTGTTCTCTCTCGGCCTCGAGGTTATGAACTGTTTCCCTTGAGCGAACTCAGGGATGAAGAGTCTGCCCGACTCAAAGCAGGTGTTGCTGCTGGCGATATCCCCGAAGGGCTTTCACCTTTTGCCGATGAGAAGTATCTGGTGCCGGAGGTGAGCGTTGGCATTCGATTCGGAAAAGCTGTTGTTGCATGGATGACACTGATCCGCTCGCCTTTTATTTCGGATGCCCTCTGTTACCGTAGCCTTTTTGTGCATCCAGCCATGCGGACTGCCAACGGATTCGGGGCACTTGTTGCCAGAGAGGCGTTTTATCTTCATGCAGCAAGCCACATTCGGGAAGAACGACCAAATGGTGTTTTTGGTACCTCAAGCCATGCAATAAAACAGCTTAACTTTGCTCGAAAAAGGTTGTTTCCCTATTGCCATGAAATCTACGAATCACGAAGAGCAACCTTGCTGCTGCAAAAAGAGGCGATGAAGCCAATGAAAGAAGCCATAACACTTTAGGCGAACAGTACTTCTGACCGTCGAATGGCGGGATGGATATTTCAATGAGCTGGCAAGCCAGCAGACAGCATGGAGGTTTGACAATGGAACAATTGATGCAACGGAAGCGGTTTCTCCTTGATTTTGGAGCTTCAGAGAGCGAAGCTGAAGAGTTACTCGTGTATAATACCAATCGTTTTAACCACTTTTTTCTCGGTCAGGAGATCTCTCTGCCGCTTATTGACGAACCTTTTGCGGCGGTCTGGGATGCTTATGTGCGTGAGGCCGAAGAGAACGGGGTTTACCATACTCTTCAGCAAAAAGTGGTACAGCTTGCTTTTTCCGTGCAGGAGGGAATCAGCAAGAGCGGTGGCTATCGGGCAGTGACGCTCAGGGGGGAAGATGTTTCTGCTTGTCAAGAAGCAACAGGGTTGGCGCTGAACCACCCTGAGAGCATGAAACTGTTTCTTCATCCTACTGCGGCAGGTCGAATACCGGTGATTGTGATTCCTGACAGGAGCGATTTTGTGAGCCTTGTGCAGGCAATTTCATGCCGAAATGAACCAAAAAATGTTCCTCCATCCATGGGCGCTTGTATGGTGCAGGGCTATAATAACTGGGACAGAGTGCATCAGGCTAAAGCAGAGTGGCTTCGCTGGCATCCTGAAGGTGACTGGACAACGGAGTTTTTCGATTTCAAGGAGAAAAAGGAGCTTTATCGTGACAGACTGATACTGATGAGCGATGGGCCATACAGTAACGTCAGTGCTGCGTCTATGGGCCTTGATACGGAGGAGTGGCTGAAAAAATCATTGATTATTCGCCTTGAGCATGAGTGCACTCACTACATGACGAGGCGACTGTTGGGGTCGATGCAGAACAATCTTTTTGACGAACTCCTTGCCGATTACCGTGGAGTCGTTGCGGCATTCGGCGAGTACCGGGCTGCACGGTTTATGACGTTTATGGGGCTTGAAAATTACCCGGAATATCGTGCAGGTGGACGGTTTGAGAATTACAGGGGTGAGCCACCGCTGTCGGCGGGTGCATTATCCATACTTCAGAGGCTGGTGTACAAGGCGGCGACAAATCTTGAAGAGATTGAGCACTCAATAGCCGGTACGGTCACTGATAAGGATGACCGGGCACTGGTTGTCCTCGCACTTGCACGAATGACACTCGAAGAGCTTGCCGGGTCGAAGGCTCTTGAGCAGTTTGTCGGCTACTGGCAGATGACACTTGCCACGTTTGCAACGAAAGGATAAAATAAATGTCATATTTCAGCGAGGTCTATGAGAGTGCGATTCCGTTTGTGCCGGAGCAGCTTGTTTCGGCGGAGAGCAGGCAAAGAATCCGGCAGAGCAAAGGTAACCTGGCAAAAACGTGCCCCAAGAACGGGGTTGACCGAAGGTGTGGACTCTTTCAACATGTTACATCATTACAACGAAATCCGTGAGTTGGTTGCTTGGCCCCCCCCTGCAGCGGCATCTTAAAGTGGGAGGTGAAATATCCGGTCATCAAAATAAGTTTTGGTGGAGGAATACGCAGTCAGGAAATTCTTCGTAAAAAACTTTTCTACATCCTGAATGACAATCATCTTTGATACGGCATATTATTATCATAAGTGGTAATAAATATTCCCGGTTATTATATTATCCGGAAAGAAATAAATCTGGATGAAAGAGCATGACTGAACTGTTGAAAGAGATAATCCTCGATTTTCAGGAAGTTGATTTACCGACAGGCGTACCCCGGAGAGTGGATGTTACGCCTGTCGCGGGTAAAGCGACAGTCTGCATCGGTGTTCGTAGGAGTGGCAAATCGGTCTTTATGTTCCAACGTATCCAGCGACTTTTGGATGCAGGAATACCACGGCAGAACATCTTCTATCTGAACTTTTTCGACGACCGTTTGTACAGCCTTTTGCAGCATGACAATCCTGGTGTTATTCTCGAAGCATACTTCTCGCTTTATCCTGAAAAAAAGAGTACGGAAATGGTCTACTGCTTTTTCGATGAAATACAGGTCGTTTCTGGCTGGGAACCGTTCATAGACCGCCTGATGCGCACAGAAAAGTGCGAGGTTACTCTTACTGGCTCTTCTGCACAGATGCTTTCAAAGGAGATCGCAACCCAGATGCGTGGGCGTGCTCTTTCCTGGGAAATCTTTCCTTTTTCTTTTCGGGAGTTTCTCGATTTCAAGGGAATCGCCAGTGACGGCCCCCTGTCGACAAAAAAACGTCTTACCATACAGAAAGCGTTTGAAGAATATTGGGAAACAGGAGGCTTTCCAGAAGTGGCCGGGCTCGGCAGGATGCTGCGGATAAAGATTCATCAGGAATATTTCAATGCAATGTTGTTTCGCGATCTTGTGGAGCGTCACGACATCGCTCACCCTAAAGCGGTCAAGGATCTTGCCCACTGGTTAGTAGACAATACTGCAGCATTGTATTCGATCAACAATCTTACTGGCTACCTGAAATCATTGGGGCATAACGCGCCGAAATCGGCGATTGCTGATTATCTGGAATGGTTTGAGGATGCCTATGTTTTTTTCACTGTACGCATTTTTGACGCATCACTGGCACGCGCCAATACCAATCCGAAAAAAATTTATTGCATCGATCACGCTCTTGTGACCTCGGTCAGCTCAGGCATTCTTGTTAATTCTGGTCATTTGCTGGAAAATCTTGTTTTCATCGCGCTTCGTCAGCTCACGCCAGATATTTTCTACTACAAAAACAAGTCGGGTCGGGAAGTTGATTTTATCGCCCAGCGGCAGGATCGTTCCCGTATACTGGTACAGGTCTGCGAGTCGATGGCTGACCCGCAAACCCGCAAACGGGAAATCACAGCACTTTCAGAAGCGATGACTGAGCTGAGTCTGACAGAAGGAACTATCGTAACCCGTAAGGATGATGAGCAGCTTCATGTCGAATCAGGCATTATCAATGTGGTGCCAGTGTGGCGTTTTCTTCTGAACGAGAAGTGATGCTTGTCATGCCGGACTTCCATTCAGATTGTGCAAGTCGGCAAAAAAGAGTATGAAAAGATGAAACACGATAGCTTCAGCCTTCCAGCATATTTTTACAGAACAGGCTTTCATGGGGCAGCCTTCGCTGATCTGCATTTCGACGTTGAACCAGCGGCCATTTTCAGCTTTGGCTTAATCTGGAGACCATTCTGTTTCAGAGCGGCTATTTGACCATCAAGCGCCAGCTTCCGTTGGATATGGGATTTGGCTACGAGTTGGGATTTCCCAACATGGAGGTGCGGATCAGTTTTAACGATTATCTCCTGCAATCGATGACCACCGTTTCGGAAAATGAGCCGATCCGCCGTGAGCTGCTTGCTCTCCTGAGGAGTGGTGATGTTGCAAGTCTGGAACCCGTTATCAAACGCCTTTTTGCCAGTATTGCCTATAATAATTACACCAACAACGATATCGCGAGGTTTGAAGGCTTTTATGCCAGTGTGCTCTATGCTTATTTTTCCAGTATGGTTGTGGGCATCATCGCCGAGGATGTGAGCAACAAGGGCAGAGTTGACCTGACCATAAAGGCCGGTGGAAGAGTCTTTCTCTTTGAATTCAAGGTGATCGACGGGGAACCGCTGGAGCAGATCAAGCGGATGAAGTATTATGAGAAGTATGCTGGAGATCGGTATCTGATTTGCTTTTGGTATGGAGCGGAGGAGTCTGATTTGATGGTGGTGTTTGCCATTTCGGCTACGAGCGCGTAGTTTTTATATAATCAGTGCTCAATCACTAAACAAGGAGAGAGTCATGTCATTAGATCAGGCAAAAGCATTCATTGAGAAGATGAATTCGCCCTTCGGTGGTAAGCCTGCATCGCCTTACGGAACGTGCTCGCCGGCTTTATGAGCGAGGAGTCTCGGAAAAGAGACTCCGGCAGTACGTCATCCGCTGGCACCGCTGGCTCCATGGCGGTTTGGATGGTATGGTATCAATACAAAGGCGGCATCACCAAATACTGGGTCTATGTTCTGAAACATCTTCACATCACCGGGGCCACGGTTCAAACCTGATGCCGAAGCGGTTTATGACCACTCAGGCAGAGCAAAGGTAGCCTGGCAAAAACGTGCCCCACGACAGGGGTTGACCGAAGGTGTGGACTCTTTCAACTTAATTACCACTTGATTAAAATATTTAAACGGGGCCATGGTTATTGGGGCAGCTATAGTCATAAATCCCCCCCCCCGCCGCCGCGTCTAACTCATCGTCTGTCAACTCGCTTTGCACCTCTTTAA
>CAIOLC010000263.1 GCA_903859055.1 uncultured Chlorobiaceae bacterium
GGCCTGCATCCGATCTGTCACATCTGCAGGTTATTATCCTTATATTTGGCTTCCTGGAGGAGTGTGAAAAGCATCATTGCAACGGTGAAGAGTAAAAGAGAAGCTCTTTTATGAAGATTATTGATCGATACATCCTGAAATCGCATGTCGGGCCATTTATTTTTGCCTTTGGTACGCTGCTTTTTGTGCTGATACTCCAGTTCTTTACCACTTTTGCCGACCGTTTTATCGGGAAAGGGATTGGATTTTCTACCATAGCAGAGTTGATTCTCTTACAGTCGGCATGGATGGTGGGGCTCGCGGCACCAATGGCGACGCTTGTTGCCGTGGTCATGGCTTTTGGCTCGCTGACCACCACCTCGGAGATGACGATTTTCAGGGCATCAGGGATTTCGCTGTACCGTCTGATGATTCCGGTACTCTGTGCGGCTTTTCTGCTCTCATTGCTGGTTGAGCATTTCAATAACGTTGTGCTGCCACAGGCAAATTATTATGCCAAATCAATGATGGCAGATATTGCTCGTTCAAAACCTGCATTTGGATTGACTAAAAATGCCTTTTCAAACCTGGTGGATGGATATGCAATCTTTGTCCGCAACGTTGATGACCGTACCAAAGAGCTGCAGGGGATTGTCATTTATGACATGACAAGGCCGGGCTACAGTACGGTAGCGACTGCTGAAAAGGGAAACGTTGCATTTACCGATGACGACCACTCTTTGGTATTGACGATGCTCAATGGTGAAATTCATCAAGTCAGCAGTAGCGATCACAAGAGTTACCGGAAGATAAACTTCGGAAAGCATCAGCTTGTTTTTGCATCAACAGGGTTTGGCTTTGCACGATCCTTCAGCAACAGAGTGCGGAGTGACGACAGTGAGCTTTCGGCAGTTGAACTGCTTGCCATAGGCAATGAGTTCAAGAGACGGATTCTTTCTGCTGAGAAACGCATACAGGGGAGCGAAAAGACGATGCAAGCTCCTCAACAGCAGGTTCGTGCTGGAGAGAAAGGTGCTCCCCTCATCCCATATCATCTTTCAAACGGGGCAGTCGCTACGTCGGTTCAAGGTGGTCACTCACTTGCTGAAGTTGATGGTGACCTGAAGAGTATTGAATCCAACAGGGTTATGTTGAATAAATATATGGCAGCCTATCATAAAAAATATGCTCTCTCTCTTGCCTGCTTTGTTTTTGCGATGGTTGGCGCGCCTCTTGGTGTTCTTGCCCGACGTGGAGGCTTCGGGGTTGGGGCTGCCATGTCACTGGTTTTCTTTATCTTCTATTGGATGCTGCTGATGTCGGGTGAAAAAATTGCCGAACGGGGCCTGCTCGATCCTCTGCTCTCTCTCTGGATAGCCAATATTGTTATGGTTGCTGTCGGTATCGTCCTTGTGGTCAGCCTTTCCCGATCGGTGTTCAATACCTCCCGATAGATGGTCAGATACAGCTTAATTTCTCGAAGATATTAGAGCAAGATTTTCTTCGTAAATGCAGCCACGGGAGAACAGTTGTCCTGTTTCGGATTGACACTGCACCCTGAGAAAACTTGTCTGGATATAATATATGCCGGTAATCATAAACAAGCAACTGAGACACACAACCACACATCAATTCAGTTGTTCATGATACCGGCAAAATACAGTCATTTGGCACCTATGCACCTGGATGTTATAAACCCCCGATGCACATATTTTTATTTGCTTTGCTGTTGTACGATATAATCAACAGAATCGCTGACCTGGGCATCAGTAAGCTGGCTATTTCCGCCTCGTGCGGGCATCGTCCCTGTTTTACCCTGAAAACCTTTGATAGCGTTACTGACCAGAACATCTAAACCCTGTTTGATGCGTGGCACCCATGCAGCTTTATCGCTCAATTTAGGAGCTCCAAGCAAACCGCCTTTATGGCACCCTGCACATGTGGTTTCGTAAATTTTTTTACCTGCGACAACATCGTATGCCGCCTTGGCATCGGCAGAGATCATGGAGATAACAAAGAGCGCACAACACGCAACTGAAATGAAACGTGACATAAAAATATTCTCCATTATGATTGTTATAGTTACAATGTCAAAGCTGCTCTCATGATAGCCAGCAGAGAGATTCTTCATAAAAGGCATGATCATTGGAGACGACTATGCCTTTTATGAACAGATGTACTTTTTTTCAGTCAAGAAAAGCGGTTCAAGCTATGCTTTAGAAGCCGGCACGGGCAGCTAATGCAAAAGTATCAGCATTATTGGTGCCTGAAGCAACATTTTCCTTCATGAAACGAGTATACGTTCCGGTAATCGAAACAGCAGGAGAGAGCCATGCAGTAACGCTGCCTGCAAAAGAGGGCTGATGCACATCATAAGGTGCTGCTGTTACTTTTGCGGAATTTGCCAAATCGGAATAAGCTGCCTTTAAATAAACCCACGAATAGAGAAAGTGACCAATCTCAGCCTTAAAGTTGTTAAGCTGAAGGTCACGATCACGGCTGAATGCTGCACCAGCCAGAAAATCGTTGTAGACACCCTGGATATCGCCGCCATAGACAAGTGTCTCACCGGCATATCCACCCGTGAAGCCAATTGTTGGAGTTATACCAGTCGCTACATCTTTAACAGCTATATTGCGTTTAGAGTAAGAAAGCCCAGCACCCAGGGTAATCTGGTTATCAAGACCGATGTAGGGGTCCCCGAGCTCACCATTGGCACCGCTGAGGAGCCCTGCGCCAAACAACTTGACCTTTCCTCTCAGGTAGAGAATGTCATCAATTTTATTCTCTGTGGCCACGATAGGTGTTTGGTTTTTTGCAGCCATACTTGTGCCAGCAGTTATGGAATACCCTGCTACATCGCCTCTGGTATAGTTCAACTCAGCATAGGTTCCTGGTGCGGGAAGCACACCGGAAACGTTAACGACACCACCAATTGATACTCCGTTCCAGGATGCATTGCTGAAGTTATTACCGAGAGCAAAATTAAAACCTGGATTAAACTCCCAGACAACTCTTACCGCAGCAGCAATTGCTGGACTGTCTAAACTAACAGTTGTAGCGGCTCCGTCCTTGTCGGTATCAAAAACTGAGTTTCCTCCGAACCCATTTACTTCACCAAAAACCGTAAGTTGATCGCCAATTGAACCTCCGAAAAATAATGCTATAGCACCAGGAACATTATAGTTAAACGTTACTTTTGTGGCTTGAGCACCTGTAGAGGTATAGGTGGGTGCCGCATAGTTAAGAATATTGCCGGTGAGAACGACGCTCAAGGGGTCAAACTGAGGAAAAGAGCTGTTCATTGGAGCTTTCACAGATTTTTTCCAGTCATCAGTACCTATCGTCAGTAACGTCCGGTAAAAAAATTAAAATGGTCTGAAACAACTTGAAAAACAGCGATATTAAAAGTGACCAAACCTTTGATATCAGTAACATTCACAAGGAGTTTCAGACCATGCGACAAATTACAACGATAATGGGTGAGTTACTAA
>CAIOLC010000264.1 GCA_903859055.1 uncultured Chlorobiaceae bacterium
CCTGGTAATCCTGTAAAAAATACCACCTACGCTCGACAGCATTACAACCTCATCCTGCAATTTTTTCATTGGATGAGCATTGATGAAGCGGCATTACTCTACGGACTTGATCATATCAATACAGTTTGCAACGAAATTGATGCCATATAAAAATATGGTATCATACAATGTCATCATGACGCAAGAGCTTCATAATTCAATCAGAACCATGACACAGTCAGAAATGAATATGGGCCGTAGCAGTAAGGCTGGATAAAGAATGTCTCCAAATCCCCTTCGAATCCACGGAATGAACCGACTTTTGATTATATCTGAAACCACGTTTATTTATCCCTGATTTATTTCGCCGTAATACTATATTTACTGCACGGAACCAACAGTCTCAAAAAACTCATCACAGCATAGCCTTTTACCAGAACACTCCATGAACCAGCACACACACGACCCACGTGAGCACATCCGGGGTATTCACCAAATTCTGATCTCCGACAAAAAGCGTATCGGATTTCTTTTTGGTGCAGGCTCCTCTTTTGCAACAGGAGTAAAGGGGGTTAACGTTCCGGCGATTGACGACATGACGAGGGTCATTGTTGATGAAATTGATGCTCAATCTCCAGAGTTTGCGGCTGCCATCAAAGAAATTCGAGTTGAAACAGAAAGCAGCAACCTTGCATTCACGATTGAATCACTCCTATCGACCATTGAAGCAAAACGTGCGGTTATTGGGGCTGGAACGCTGAATGGCCTTGATTCCATAGGCTTTGGTGATTTGGCCAATCTTGTCAAAACCAATGTTGTAACACTTGTCTCTGTTCACGACCATCTGCCACCAGAAAAGCGTGCAAAACTGGCCCATGCGCAACTTGCAAGCTGGATTTCAAAGGCGAGGCGTCGCTTCCCTTCCGAGATTTTCACAACGAACTACGATTACCTTTTTGAAATTGCCCTCGAAGACTCAGGCATACCCTATTTTGACGGCTTTTCCGGAAGTTATGAGCCATTTTTTTGCCCTGAAGCAGTAGAAGATGTTGAGTCATACCCTCAACTGGTAAAGCTCTGGAAAATGCACGGTTCACTGGGATGGACGTATCGCGAGAGAGACCAAGCCGTTATTCGCGACAGAAGTGCAACCGCAGAATCAATTTTGATTTACCCATCGCACCTGAAATATAGCACCACCAAAAAGCAGCCTTATGTCGGCCTCATCGACCGGCTTTGTGCCTTCCTTCAGCAGGACGATGCTGTTCTCTTCACCTGCGGCTACTCATTCGGTGACAATCACATCAATGAGCGCATTGTAACATCGCTCCGAAGAGGTGGAAACTCACATATTATCGCGATGTATTTCGACGAATTACAGAACAGCACCTGCGCACTTGCCGATGAAACGAACAAAGTTCGCAATCTGGCCACCCGCGACACTGGCGGAAAGATGTCGGTGTACGGGCGACGCCATGCCGTAATAGGTGGGAAATTCGGAGAGTGGCAACTGAAAGGTGAACCAAATTCTGCCGAGACCATTCGAGTGAACCAATATTTTGATGAGGATGCTGCCATGCCTGCCCAGGAGTCAGGAGAAGGCAAAGGAGATGAACGTTGGACTGGAAAGGGTCGCTTTCTTCTTCCCGACTTTCAGAAGCTCACTGAATTCCTGAACGACTTGTCATCTTCTGATGGCCCCGTCACTACGCCATTACCATCATGAAGCACAATCCAACCCATATTGGCCAGGTTGAAAGCGTCAGTGGAAACTCAGTAACCATCAAAATGGTGAGTAATTATCCTTCGAACATGCCGATTGTCGATGGAACCGTGTACAGAATTGGGCAGATTGGATCATTTCTGAAAATCCCGCTTGGGTATGCCAACCTGTATGGATTGATTACACAAGCCGGAGTTCTGGCAATGCCCGACTCTCTGCTGGCGGCAAACAAGGAGAACCCTTCAATTACCGATGGTCACCGCTGGTTGCGCATGATATTGGTCGGCGAGCAGATCGGTTCATTTTTCGAGAGAGGTGTGCTCCAATCACCCACTTCAGGAGATCAGGTGCATCTCGTGACCAATGAAGACCTCCGCATCGTCTACGGAGGGTACAACGAACAATCGTCGATTGTCATCGGCAATCAAAGCGC
>CAIOLC010000265.1 GCA_903859055.1 uncultured Chlorobiaceae bacterium
ACTCCCGCCCCCCTCCCTTGCCCATTTCCCAAAGAATACACTATATTACAAGCACCTCAGCGTCATTGCAATTAACCCATTCAATACCATCTCATGGCTTTTTCTGCGCACCCCGAAACCCTCAACCAATAATCGCTATGCCGGAAGCTCGTATCATAAAGGTTCTTGTTGCTTCTCCGGGTGATGTTGAGAAGGAGCGGGAGATTATTGAAAAAGTTATCAAGCAGTGGAATATTCGTAATGCAGATCGCCTTCATCTGCATCTTGAGGCGGTGTTATGGGAATCGCACTCAGCTCCAGAAACAGGGGAGAGGGTGCAGGGGATTCTCAATAAACAGATTGTTGATACATGTGACTGTGCGGTTGCTGTTTTCTGGACACGTATTGGCACTGATACTGGTGTGGCTCCGGGAGGAGCGGTTGAAGAGGTTGAGAGAATGCTGGAGAACAAAAAGCCGGTTATGCTCTATTTCTCGGACGTGCCGATTTCGCCAAAGAAGATTGATCTTCAGCAAAAACAGAAGCTTGATGATTACCGAGCCTCTTTGCAGCCGCAGGCTCTTTACGGAGAATACGATGATCTGCACAAATTCCGTGAAGATTTTTCCCAACAGTTCGATATTCAGATTTATCGGTGGTTTTGTCAAACGCGAGAAGGTGAAGTTGATTTGGGTGCAGATTCCGGTATTAGCTTGAACCGTTATCAGGCTGCGCTGAAAGAGGAGCTGGGCTATATCCGCATGCTTGGAATGCCGGGGGTGGAGAGCGTCAAGGTCAATCTGAATGATGACACCTTTGTGCCGCTCCGCCTCTCCGACAGGCAGGAGAGCGGCTTTCACCCCCGAAAACAGGATTTGCTTCAGGCGCGTGGTGGCATTGAGGAGATGCTCAACCCCGATGAGGTGATGCAGCGGGCTTTCAAAAAGCGCCGGATGCTGCTTGTTATCGGCGATCCGGGTTCAGGCAAGACTACCCTTATAAAATATTATGCCTTATGCGTGCTTGAGGAGGATCACTACAAACGGCTTGGTTTTGCAGCACCGCCTCCGGTTTTTTATCTGCCGTTGCGCGACCTCGCCCGTGAGAAGGAGGGTGGCTATGATTCGCTGCCGGCAAACCTTGCCCGTTGGTCGAAAAAGCACCATCACAGCCTTGATGTGCCATTTTTTGAGGAGGCTTTGCACCGTGGAACCTCTCTTGTGCTGCTTGACGGCCTTGATGAAATCAGCAACACCGAGGAGCGAATAAAGGCCTGCAAGTGGATTGATGCCGCCTGGAGCGGCTTCAGCAAGGCCCGTTTTGTGGTGACATCACGGGCAACGGGCTACCGCAAGGATGAGGGGATTGAGCTGGCGGCCGATTATGAGCGGGCCGATGTGCAGGATTTTACGGTGGAGCAGCAGGAGCGTTTTTTGAAAAACTGGTTTGCCGGGGCATTTCTGCAAGACCCTTGCCCTAAAGATGTTGACGAAAAGGAGTGGGCGCGTCTGAAAGGTGCCGAGGCTGATGAGCGGACCGAAAAGATGGTTGCCCATCTGAAGGAGGAGAAGAACAAGGGGTTGCGGCAACTGGCCGCCATACCGATGATTTTACAGATTATGGCCATTCTCTGGAAGGATCGCGACTACATGCCGGAGAGCCGGGTAAAGCTTTATGAGGCCGCGCTCGACTACCTGCTTGAATTCCGAGACAAGCGGCGGGAAATTGTTCCGCTTCTTTCGGCGGTGCGTGCCCGGCAGGTGCTTGCGCCGGTATCCCTCTGGATGCAGGAGAAGCTGAAAAAGGATGAGGCAGGCCGTGACCCTATGCAGAAAAAGATGCAGGAGCAGCTTGAGAAACAGGACAAGCCCCCTGCGGTTGAGGATTTTTGCGACTATCTGGTGAAACGGGCAGGCTTGCTGGTGGAGACGGGAGCGCACGACTATCTCTTCCGCCATAAATCATTCAGGGAATATCTCTCCGGTGTCGAACTTGTCAAAAATGCGCTTCGAACATCAGGTTACCTCGATACTTTGATTTCCGGTTTTAGTGATGACTGGTGGGAAGAGCCGATCCGCTTTTTTATTGCACAGTCCGATGCAGAGCTTTTCGACCTCTTCATGGAAAAGCTTTTTGACTCGCCAATAAGTGATGAGTTGAACCAAAAGCAGCAGTTGTTGTTGCAGACTATTATTGAAGAGGCACCGCTAAAAAAGGTTGATGCTTTGCGCAAAAAGCTGCTTGAGCCTGATACCACAGTCAGCAGGCAGCGGGTGATTCTCGACTGCCTGAAAACCATTGCAAAACCTTTGGCCCTCCCTGCGCTTGAGCAGTTTCGGGCACAGGAACTTGAGAAAGGGAGTACCGGGAACACCGATGTTCTTGATCGTGCAGAAGAG
>CAIOLC010000266.1 GCA_903859055.1 uncultured Chlorobiaceae bacterium
ATCCTGTAAAAGGATGGTCAATAAGCTCTTCAAGCATTCTGGCAAGTTTGCGGATCGCAACCATGTCACCAGACTTTTTAAGCTTCTCAATATCTTCTCGAGCAACGTCAGTATAGACAAGTGTATAGCCCATTACTCAAGTCCAAGGAAGTTTTTGATATCTGATTTTTTGAGAACCGTGGTTTTACCCTCCTCAACTTGCTGAAGAGAGTGCTGTAAATGCTCAACGACATTGGGATCCGAAAAATATCGGTCGGTATCACTCATTTTCCGGGCAGGAATAATTTCATAGGTTTCACTCTTTCCGCACTGGATAATGACCCGTTCCTTGTTTGCGGTATTGAGGTATTTTCGAAGGTTCCGCCTCAACTCCGTTGTGCTTATTGCTATCATAGCTGTTCCTCTTTACGTATCACTATAGCGTACAAATCAATCGCAATATAGCTCAATTCCAGATAATCCCGCTCATGCCATACCGCATCCGACCACTGTCATCACTGACAAGAAGGGCACCTCTCTTTATTTGTCGTTGAAGTGATCCAGATCACCCTAACTCATGTTGCAGCAAGTACTCGCGGGCGCGATCAACGGATAGCGCTGGATCAGCCATATCCTGAATGCGTTCATAGCCTACTTTTGCCAGACATTGCTTGAATGGCTCTGCTTTAGGCGAGGGTATGGATTGAATAATTCTCAGCAGTCATTCCACATTTGCGCAATCTGTTGCTCTCATTTTCCCATCAGGAGCCTGCATTTTCAACTGTCGATCATCGCCCCCAAGTTTTTCAGGTGATGGTAGCCAAACCGCGAAGAACCATTATCTCCGGCAAAGTTCAGGTCAACTTCATCGTCAGAGGTCATATTGAGGCTATTCCAACTCAACCACGCAATACGGTATCCGGTATTCTGAAGCTATCAACGCCAGAAGCGACCGCCTTTGATCTTGCAGGATATTACAGGCACTGTGGATGGCTGGATAATGTTGCCACCGTGCTGTCGGAACTGGTCGAAGTCATTGATCCCGAAAAGTTGGTGACGGTTGCTGAACTGTCGCCAATAACCTGGGTGCAGCGACTGGGATATTTATTGGAATCTGTTGGATCTGAGGAGATATGGCAGCCTTTGTCAGAGTATATCAACGGCCAAAAAACCTGTACGCTCACCACTGCTACCATCAGTCACCATCAAAGGCGCAGTGTTTAGTAAGCGCTGGCAAATTTATATTAATACCAAAGTGGAGTCAGAGATTTGATACCATCAATAGAGCGAATATCCACCAGTACCTACCGCGCAAACGACGGACAGAAGTGTTCTGAACAGCGAGCAGAATAGTCGATGTCGGGCTATAACGATTTTACCTTTCCAAATTTTTTATTACCCCCAGCTTTAGGATCGAACGACTCTAAATGTAAAACGCTTTGAGGAAACGCGGGTATAGATGTACCTGAACTAACCGAATCCATTGCCATAGAACTGGTGTTTGGTTGCTGGACAGCAGTTTGGGGTGAACTGGCTGGTTGCGGCTCCCTCATTATTTGTTGTACTGGTTTTGGTCGGGCTGTGGCATTTGACATTTTGACTCCTTAATAATTTGGACAGGTGAAACAATTTGAACTGGCAGTGCTTGTCGTTCGTTGTGACTAAAATTGATTACCCATTGAGGGATACACAAAATAAGAATAGCAAATGATATAAATGCTAACCGCTGCGCTAACAGTAATTTACTTTTCCTGTGTTGATTTTGCATAAAGTTATAATCCACAGAGTCAGAGTATTCTTTAAGCAATCACGAAAGCCCATCCTGAAGAGCAAGTGAAGAGTCGGGATGACCATCCACGTATGAAATTATTGCCGATGGGGATGGTACCCGTGAATATTCAAATTTCCAGAGTAAAACATAAGCCACATAGCATATCGACAGAAGTAAAGTTACCATTGCCGAAATAATTGGCAACCAAAAAAAATAATAATTTTCAGGGAAAAATAAGTCCCCCTTTAGAGTACTCACGAAATATGCTGCAATACCAAGGCATGGGGTAATCACCAAACTCAGGAGAAAACTGATTCTCTCTCTGATTTTTTCAGTACTCTTTATTTCTGCCTCGTATGCTGAAACCGCATGATCAAGTAACCATTCAATAGATTCTGGTGTCATAGAGCCGTAAGATCTAACATTAGTCTGACTGTTCGACAAATATAGGCAAATTAACTATTTTTTTTCAGCACAGACACTTCTTTTATCACATTCCCTTAAAAAATCCGATCGTCGAATTCCCATTTCAAAACGGTAGCTGCCATGGACTAACGGGAAGAGTCATGCACCCCATCATGCGCCACGACTTCTGCAACTTCAGTCGTCGCCTCTTGTTTTTCTCCAAATTCAGGCACACTGATAGTCATGCGGAAAACATCGCTTTCGATGAGCTGCGCGGATCCGATCCGCCATACTTTTAACCATACATCATCATCTTTCGCATACCAGAACCCAGTTCATCAGCACGGTCTATTTCCCTGAAAAATGCACCAATCACAGGGTTTTTCGGATAAGGCGCAAAGAGCATGGCTCCGGCGAAAGTGACCCCGTTTTGCTTTGTCTCTGGATCCTCTTGATAGAGCTGCGCACTTATGAGCAGTTGCAGGTCATCCATATCCGCCCAGGGATGATTATCCCTGTTTATCCGAACATATCGACGGCACTTTTCAATCAATTTCGGGCGAAGATCTGTCACCTGAATCCAGGGGTATACCTTGTTTTCGCTGAACGTCGCCTGTTTACGCTGGTAGAGATGCGCAACTTGTGTGGTGTGATCGGTAATATCCAGATCACCATATTCATTGCGGTCGTCAATGCGGCCATTGCAGCGATGAACCTGCGAGCTTTCCGGCACAATAGATACGCAGCAGGGATTTCCCATCAAGCTCGATAACATCCACAGAGAGATACGTTGGCAGCGTGAGCTTCAGAGGGTTGTTGTCTGAGGTGACAAAGTCTCTTTTGAGTTGCGTTACAGCATCCGGCTCAATACCCTGAAGAGTTCCGTCATCCTGAACACCAAGCAGAATTGTGCCACCATGGAGATTGAGAAAGGCGCAAACAGTCTCATAAACATCGCGATTGATCTTATTCCGGCAAGTTTTGAATTCTACCGAAATCCCCTCAACCTGACGGATCAGTTCACGTATCTGTTTTATGCTGATGTCCATACGTTACCTTTTAAAATTCAGGATGAAAGAGATTTTTATTCCTTGAGCCTTCTTAATGGAATGGCGTTTTATCAGGATGCTTTCATCTCCCACAGCGACTTGCCGGTTGCCCTGAAATACAGTGACTCAGGGTCAACATCAAAACCGCAATCCCATGCAAGAGTAGGCCAAGAATCAAGATAAAAATGTGAAAAAGCTTCAGGGTTCCGTAATGGCTCCGCTATTGGATATTTATAAACAAGATCGTGAAGATCAACCTCTCCAGTTTCACCAGTGTTGAATTCCAGAAATATCTGATAATCCTTGACATACCTTGCCTCTACAATTGAAATACATTCCATAATAAAGTCCTCCGTTACACAAGCGGTTGAATCCGATGAAAATCCTTTGTTTCCCACATCATCAAAAGTTCATCACTATGCAATTCTGCCCATTCTTCCACAAGACCACGAACTTTCGCAGGAAGAGAACCAATTGTGATATTCAAATTCCTGATGTCCATTGATGCCCGATAGTCATTATACTGCACATGGAAATGAGGTGGGTTATGTTCATATCCCGGTAGGGACGAGGGTTTCCCCTCGCCCCCCGGACAGATCCGGACTGGCGGAATTCCCGCATCCGGCTCCTAACTTGAGTATTTGACGCGAAACTGCTTCGCGTATGCGGGCCTGCGCTTGGGACACGGCATCCC
>CAIOLC010000267.1 GCA_903859055.1 uncultured Chlorobiaceae bacterium
AAACATGAGGCTCTCGAATTTCAGAGGCTTTGAGGAGGAGGTATCGGTCAGAATTCGACCGATCACCATCCTGATTGGCCGCAACAGCTCAGGCAAATCCTCACTGATCAAGTTTTTGCAAATGTTGCGCCAGACGCTGGAGTCGCAGCGTGATGAATTTTTTGTTACTGACGGCGGAGCTGTTCAGTTGGGAGCATGGAGTAATCTCAAAAATTCACGCTCTAAAAAAAGAAGCTTTGAATTCTCAATTGAGACGGAGACCAGGGATATTCCTGCGGCAGATATTCGGCAATTATGGGAAAATTTCAGTAATAAACGGGTCATTACAGAGGTGGGTGATACCATTCGGCTTTCGCTTGATGTGCCAAAAAGCCTCGTTATCCGTGAGTCTCCCGTTGCAAAGTTCACCATCAGTGGTCAGGTGCGATATGCCCAGCAGTTCAAGTTTGGCCATCATGCTGTCAAGGGGAATATTGATGATATTGAGATCTTCAAAAAAAGTGCAACCCATCTCGACAATACCGGTTTTCTCCGTTTTAGTCGGCAAACAGACAGTTTACATGATCTTTTTGAATCAGGTGTAGCGGAGCAGTTTCTCGACCGGCTTCGCTATGAGTTCACCTCAATCCGGCATCTCTCACCTGTTCGGGAGGAGTCAATTCGAACCGTTCAGGCAGGAAGCCCGCCGCCACGGGATGTTGGTGATCGCGGAGAGTATGCCATACCGCATCTGGTTCGTCTTTTCACTGATCCCGCACAACGGGAAAACGCTGATTTTGTTGCCCGATTTGCCAATCTTGTTGCAGATGTAGACAAACTCTTGTTCAGCTCCCAGATCGCCAATCTTTCAACACAGGTAAAGGCTCGCAACAAAAGGACGCAGGCTGTCAGCTATTTAGCCGATTTCGGTTTTGGTGTGAGTCAATGTCTGCCGCTTTTTATTCAGGGAGTTATGCACGACCCTTATCAACTGATGCTCGTTGAGCAACCCGAGGCACAATTGCATCCTACAGCGCAGTTGGAATTGGGCTCCTTTTTTGCATCACTCTGGAGAGAGAAAAAAGTGCCAGCAATCATTGAAACACACAGTGCCAATGTGCTGCTTCGGCTTCGACGTCTGGTTAAAGAGGGGCTGATACAACCAGAGGAGATAACGGTTGCCTATTTTACAGTGGATGATGAAAAAGGGGTGCCGGTCGTAAAAAATCTTGATATTCGGGCTGATGGTTCTTTGGAGAAAGGTCTTCCTATGGAATTTTTTGGAGCAGATGTTATTGAAGCAATTGAAATGGGAGCATGAATGTCGTTTATCGCAATAGATACCAACATCTTTCTGCATCTTTTCAATCCTGCGGAGAATACGGATGCGCATATTGACAAGTTGCTGGGCGCATTGATAACATCGCAGTATCAACTGCTTGTGGATAGTACCAGAAAAATCGGAAATGAATATCAGCAAAAAATAGTGCCGATCATAAGAAACCAGGATGAAACAAAGCTACAGTTGCCGCTTTTGAGGTTCTGGATGAACCCGGATATTCGCCGTGAGGTTGAGCTTGATGGAACCAGCGCTTTGATGGTCAAGATCAAAAGCGTGATGCGCGAGCCTGACGAACATGCCGATCGTGCTTTTGTCTATGTCGCCTGTAAGGAGGGCGCTGTATTGGTCTCCAATGACTTTTCCCACATTCGTGATCGTCGCGATGAGATATTGAAAAAAACGAAGAAAGAGAGGGGGAGTGGCACCGATATTCAATCCTCACGCGAAGCTGCTGTCATGTTCGGGAAAGTGGAGTCGCAGCGTGATTGACCGGTTGATTATCAATACTCCCTACGTTGAGCCGGAACGTCACTGGCGTTATCAGCGTGAGTCGCGCTCATTTGACCTGGTTGAGGGGCGTCGTCCTGCCGGGTATGTGGTCGCTTCGGGCGATTCAAAAGCTTTTGATGATCCAGGCATCTTTGTTGAAATCCCGCTGGTAAACCAGATTCGCCCGCGTGTTCGAGCCTGGCGTGAGGCGGGCTATCCGGGGGTTTCGAGTATGACCAGCCGGTTGCTGGAGCATTGGCGTGACGCCGAAGAGTTTGAGTCGCGCCGTTTTTTCTTTTGCCAACTGGAGGCGATAGAGACGCTGATATGGCTGACCGAAGCGCCTGCTGCCGAGCGTGTCGGGA
>CAIOLC010000268.1 GCA_903859055.1 uncultured Chlorobiaceae bacterium
CACCTGTATGAAAAATCCGAACGCTTTGAAATGGAGCGATCTGAAGACCGGAATATTTTTTGTTTTTGGTATCGGTTTTGCTGCCTGGCTCGGACTGGTCATAGGTAAAAACACCAATCTTTTTTCGGGCGTAACGACCATAAAAATACTTTCAAGAGATGTTCAGGGACTCGCTGAAAACAACTTTGTCTCCGTTTCCGGTAAAAAAATAGGCATCGTCTCGAAAATGAACTTTGTCACCAGGCACGACTCGCTATTTGTGGTGGCCGATCTCAAATTGAAACAGGAGTTCGCAACTCTTGTGACGAAAGATGCCAGAGCTACGATCAAATCGCTTGGTGTTCTTGGAGACAAGTATGTCGATATAGCGACAGGAAAAGGGAATGCTGTGAAAAATGGGGATTATATCACTTTGGTAAGTGAAGATGGAATGGCCAACCTTACCAGTAATGCAAGCAAGGCGTTTGATAAAATCAATCAACTTCTGGAGAATCTGAACAACGGAAAGGGTATGGCAGGTAAACTGCTCTCCGATGAAAAAATGGGAAATGAGCTGGCTGAGACGGTTACCAGCCTGAAAAACACTTCAGACGAACTGGCCAAGCTCTCACAGAAAGCATCCCGTGGAGACGGGCTCCTTCCGAAGCTCCTCAACGACAAGTCAATGGCAAAAAATACAACCCAGACCATTGAACGACTCAATCTCGCCGCCCAGAAAACTGAATCGCTGATGACCAAGCTCAACAACGACAAAGGTACGCTTGGTCAGCTCTCAACCAATCCTGCACTTTATAACAATCTGACTCGGACACTCTCTTCGCTTGATTCAGTACTCGTGGATCTGAAAGCGAATCCGAAGCGGTATGTCAAGTTGTCGCTCTTTTGAGAAATAGATTCATGCGGTTACTTCGCTGCATTGTAGTATTACTCATGCTTTCTTGCTGTGTGAGCACACTGTTGCCAGCACAGGGCAAAGCCTATAACTTCAAACCACTTGAAGCCGCTCTCAGAAAAGCGGTCAGCGACTCCGTTTTTCCTGGAGCGAGTGTGGCAGTACTCTACAAAGGCAATGTGGTGTTTCACAAGGCATTCGGCAGAATGACCTACAATGCAGGGAGCACTCCCGTTGATACCACAACTCTCTATGATCTTGCCTCCCTGACAAAGGCAATTTCGACAACCAGTATTGTAATGCAGCTTGTGGAACGGGACTCTCTCTCCCTTCAGGCACCTGTTGCGACATACCTCCCCGATTTTGGAAATAACGGTAAACAGAAGGTGACCATTGAGCAGCTTCTGCGTCACACCTCCGGATTACGAGCACACACACTGTTCTCAAAAAGCTGCTCAACCTCCGGCGAGATTTTCAGAGCCATTGCTTCGGATACCCTTCTCACTGCACCTGGCACTACGACTCTGTACAGTGACCTCGGCTTCATGCTGCTTGGAAAGATTGTTGAAACTACCACCGGAAAATCCGTTGCATCCAACTTTGCCGAGCGCTTTGCAAAACCACTCCGGATGAGCTCAACGCTCTTTACTCCACCCCCTTCGCTCCAGCAGCGCATAGCACCCGTAGAAAAGGATACACTGTGGCCACTTACAACTCCTCGCCCGCTGGTTCACGACAAGAATGCCGCACTTCTCGGTGGAGTCGCCGGTCATGCCGGCCTCTATAGCACAACGGGAGACCTGCTCCGTATGACAGCCATGCTGATGAATGGAGGAACGATGGAGGGAAGACTCTACATAAAAAAAACAATCCTCAAAAAATTTTTGTCGAGAGGCAACTCCTCAAGAGCGCTGGGGTGGGATCTGCGCTCTCTTGATGGCCACTCTTCATCAGGTGACTATTTTTCCAGCTCCTCCTACGGCCATCTCGGTTATACAGGAACGAGTCTCTGGATTGACCCGGAGAGAGAGCTTGCAGTCATTCTCTTGAGCAACAGGGTTTACCCAACCTCCGAGAACAGCAAAATCCGCAAATTCCGCCCACTCTTCCACAATACCGTTGTTCAGTGCCTTGGATTCCCAATCCGGCAAATAACCCCTCCATCAGAACAAAAGAGAGTGGAGTTGTCTCCTGCGACTCCTGGCGAAAAATAGCATTTGCAGCCATAACGCCATACATCCGCCTCCATCAAAAAGAGTGGAGCACCAAGAGAGATACGCTGAAAGTTTATGGCTAAAGTGTAACTTGCTCCCTGTAGAGAACACTAAACTCCCCCTCCAATGACTGACCACTCCGGTGATCTTGCACACCAAATCAGAAAAGAGGCGGCAAAACTGGGATTTGCTGCCATAGGTTTTTCAGCTCCCGTACCCCAGCCTCTTGCCATGCAACGGGTTACCGCAATGGTGGAGGAGCACAGGAGTGCGGGTATGCGCTACCTCGAAGAGTTGATGGAGGAGAGAGCCGATCCATCTCTGCTGCTTCCAGGGTTGCACACCATCATCTCTGCTGCAATCAGCTATAATTACCCGATAGAGTATCGTGAAGGGTTTCCGAAGATTTCCAAATACGCTCTTCTCGATGACTACCATAGGGTTGTGAGAAATAAACTTGAAGAGCTCCTCAGTGCCATAAAAAGGATTGTGGGCGAACCTCTCTCAGCTCTGATAACAGTGGACAGCTCCCCGCTTCTTGAGAAAAACTGGGCAGAAGAGGCTGGCATTGGAAGAACAGGGAAAAATACCCTTCTCAAGGTGCCATCGGCTGGATCCTATGTTTTTCTTGGTGAGATATTGATCGACAGGGAGATAGTGTCAACCAAATTGGAACTTCCCAATTTCTGTGGAAGTTGCGGCTCCTGCATTGAACACTGCCCGACTGGAGCACTGCTCGCGCCTGGCAAGATCGATGCCGCAAAATGTATCTCCTATCTGACCATTGAGATGAAACGGGAATTTACACCCCAAGAGGCAGAAATGATCGGAGAGTGGATGTTCGGATGTGATCTCTGCCAAGAGGTCTGTCCCTACAACCGGCAGGCAAGCATCAAAGCCAATGCATCATTCAAGGTGCGTGGCGAACTGATAAACATTTCAACAGAACAGATACTGAACCTTACCAAATCCGGATTTCGTGAACTCTTTTACGGCACACCGGTTTTCCGCACCGGACTTCGCAGACTGAAACGCAATGCCAGAGCTGTGGCGGCGAATCTGAAAAAAACAATCCAGTAAGGAAGCCAGAAAACCGCTCATCGTCCTTATCTCCGCATCACGCCTGCCCATCCTCCCCTGTCATCCCCTCAAGGCGATCTTCAAGGTCGGCGTAAATCTCCTGAAGCTCATCAATCATATTCTGATCGGCTTTCCACATACCTCGTCCATGGGCTTCGAGCATACGACCTACAATGTTTTTGATGGCCTGAGGATTGAGGGTTGCAAGCCGCTCCCTCATTTCGGGATCAAGCGCGTAGGTCTCGGCGGTTTTTTTGTAGACCCAGTCGTCAACACTTTTAGTGACGGCATCCCAGCCAAGCATGTAGGTGACACGGTTGCTGATTTCACCGGCACCGCTGTGACCATGCTTGAGCATCCCCTCAAACCACTTGGGATTGAGCAACTTTGAGCGGTACTCAATGCGGAGCGATTTTTCGGCATCATCCACCTTGATATCGGAGGTAAATGACTCAACATAGTTCAGCTTGATATCGCCACCCTTCTTGTTCCGACGGCGTGCGGCAAGCTGCAATGAGCCGGATGATGAGAAGTAGTGGTCGATATCAGAGATACCAAACTCTGTGGAATCAACCTGGTGCACCACCCGGTCAACCGAGCCAAGCATTTTCTGCAAAATTGCTGATTCATTGCCCCCTTTCCGCCCCCCGCCATAAGCACTGCAGTTGCGGCGAATAAAGAGATCGTCAAGATCGTTTTCCGTCTCCCATGCTGAATCCTCAATCATATCATCAACATAGGTGCCATAAGCGCCCGGAGCCTGGGTAAACTGACGAGCCGTTGCGCTCTCCAGCTCCATACCGGAGGCAAGTGCTTCATTCACATGTTTTTTAACAAAGTTCATCTCTTCCGGCTCATCAGCTTTAGCCGCCTCTTTGACAAGCCGGTCGAGCTGATCCATAAGCAGACCAAACGCATCGCGAAAAATAGGGCTGAGCTGCATGAGCACATCAATTCGAGGACGGCGGAGCTTCTCAAGAGGCACAAGACTGTAGTGGCTGATTTTACCAAACGCATCGTACGCCGGTTCGGCGCCAAGCAATCTGATCACCACAGCGACAGCCTCACCCTTGGTCTTGATGGTATCGAGCCCCCAAAGCACCTGGGCAATGGTTTCGGGATATTGGCCCCCACTCTCCTCCAGATGCTTTTTAACGATACTGTCAGCAATGAGCGAGCCACGCTTGAAAGCCAGCACCGACGGAATTCTCCATGGATCAATGGAGTGAATGTTACGACCGGAAGGGAGCACATTAACACCGTCACGCACCAGGTCACCACCCGGTCCAGAGGAGATATACCGACCATCAAGCACCTTCATGAGTGCATCCATCTCACCAGTATTATCGCGCAGGGCAAAAAGGAGCTGAGAGCCCTCTCTGATCAGTTGCTCGACAAACGGAGTATATTCAGGAGGTATTTTGGCACCCCCCGTAACCGATGCAAAGGCAGACAAGGCGTTTTTACGGTCAAACAGTGTCTGCTGAACGAAATCCCTGCACGCCCCGTCAACCCACTCCCGCAGGCGGATTGCCTCCTCTTCACCCTTTCTTGACCGGCTGCTCAGCTCCTCATAACTGCTGAAATGGCCGTTCTTCCCCGATGCGCTCATGAGTAGCGAAGGGAGCGTTCTGGAATCCTCTTCACGATTTTTCAGTGTCTCAGTGACCGTGATAATCTGTGCCTCGGGAGGACTTGCCTCACCGAAGACGTGGAGTGAATTGGAGATAAGGCGATTTTCAAGTTCGCTGATATAGATGTAAAGTCGGCTGACATAATCACCGAACCCCTCCTGTTCACGGCGGGGACAGTCATCAGTCAGGTTGAGCAGCTCCGCTTTCTGCATAACAGCCTCCTCAATACCCGAACCGTCACCCTGACCTTCAAATGAACCTGATGCCGCAAGATTCCTTTCACGGAAATCGACCAGCAGCTCTTTCAGCGCAGGCAGCTCCTTGTAAAGACCGGCACGAGAGAGCGGTGGCACCACATGGGAGACCATGGTGGCAAGACCACGCCGTTTGGCAATGGTCGATTCACTGGGGTTATTGACCGGATAGATGTAGAAATGCGGCACCTCACCGAGAAGCGCATCCGGCCAGCAGTCACCGGTAAGGCCTGTCTGAAGCCCCGGCATCCACTCTACCGAGCCATGCATACCAACATGCACCATAGCATGTGCCTCAAACTCCCGGCTTATCCAGCGGTAAAAGGCAATATACTGGTGGTGCGGCGTGTTTGACTTGTCGAAGAGCAAGCGCATGGGATCACCCTGCACGCCAATACGCGGTTGAACGCCAATAAAGATGTTGCCAAATCGGAGCCCCCCCACAAAAACATCATGATCGCCAATCGGCACAATTTCACCGGGAAATTTCTGCCACCGCTCCTCAATTCGTTCACGCTCCCTCGATGTAGTCAACTCCTTGAATCCATCATAATTGACCTTTACGGCATCAGGCTGATGCTGCATAATCTGATATTCAGTTGCCCTGTCCAGTGCTTCAAAAAGAGCGTCAGACGAGTCTGGCAGTTTGCCGACATTATAACCCTCTTTTTTCAGCCTCTGAAGGGTGGCAAAAAGTGTTCTCGGCACATCGAGCAGCGCTGCTGTGGCTTTCTTGCCGAGACCAGGGGGATAGTCATAGACGATAAACGCCACCTTCTTGTCGCGATTGGCCGTTGCCCGCAGCCGAAGCCACTTGCTGACCAAAAGAGCCAGCCGTTCGAGACGCTCGTGAACAGTCTCAATCTTGCCATCCTGCAGGGCACCAAGAATAATCGGACAGATAGCACCATCCATTTCAGGAATAGCATAGGTGAAGGTAATCTGCATCGGAGAGACACCAAGCTCTTTCCATGACTCAAACCCTTGCGTCAAAAGAGGCTGAGCAACCATATAGGGCGCATCCAGTTTCGTCATGATTTCATGACGTGCTTCAGCCGCAATACCAGGCTTGGTTGAGCCCGCAGGGCCACCAACAAGGCCAAAACCCATCATATTAAGCAGAAGATCAATATTCTCCTTGACCAGCCAGTCGCGCACCAGAACATGACCCTCAACTCCCATCACAAACGATGGAAAGAGATGAATCCCCTGCTTCTCAAGAACCCGAATGGTGTTGTCGATGTAGGTTTTCTCCTGCAGCAGATGTTTTCGGAAAAAGAGAAGTCCGATTTTCTGCCCCTTGTCGATATGTATCCCGCGCTTTTTCTGCCAGTTTTTATAACTCTTGACATCGGTGAAGTATGCCTGCGCATCAGGATGGTAGAGCCCCATATTCGGCACATCAACAATTGCCCCGACCTTGACCGGCTCATCAAAATATTCACGAAGAATCAGCCGGAACATGTTGGCGATATTCTCCGCCGTCGGCTGCATCCAGTAGGAGTAAACCATCAGCCAGTTCTTGAAATCCTTCGCCTTGTTGGGCACAAGCGGCAGAATGGTACGCATGATTTTCATGAGCTTCATGTAGCCGTAAAGGGCATCCTCATCGCGCCCCTTCACCAGCATTTTCGCGACCTTTTTGACCATATCGGGCATCCCTGCCTTTCCATCGCCAACAGAATAACTCCCCACCTTGGTCAGAGCCATTGCCTCAGGCATGGATTCAAAAATAAAAATAGTCTTCTCATTGGTGGCCAGCTCGAGCTGCTGTTTAAACCAGTCGATCTGCTCCTTGAAGTTGATCATGCTCATAAAAACACAATCGGCCTCCTGAATTGCTTTCGCTGCTTCAGGATTCTTTTTTTCCAGATCAATATCACTCAACTGGGTCAGTTCAGCTTCGCTGGCAAGAAGCCCCTTGATTTTTTTCCAGAGAGCGGCGTTGTACTGCTCAAGGCCAACAACAGCAACAATTTTACGAAGATGAGACATGGTGTACAAATTAGAGTGTCACGTTCATAACGCGAGATTAAAACGGCATACCTCTAATGTATAAAAGAAGGGGAATAATTCCGAAAAAGAGCTTTTCGGTGAGAACACCGGAAAGCTCTTCAACAATCAAAAGCTCATGGCAGCTTCAACAATCTGTTCAGCTTTTGCGTTAGGCAGGTAAAAATAGCGTCCCCCGAGCTTCTGGGCGAGCTTGGGTGCTTCACCCCTCGAAAGGTAGTTCATCTGTGTATCGATAACGATAGCGGCAACACCATCGGCCTGGATGGAGAGTGAGAGCGCCTCCACCTCCTTCTCAAGCTCCTCCTTGGTGGCTTTTTCCGCAGTCGGGTCAAAGGTTGCCTGGAGACCAATATTGCCACGACCATCAGTGATCAACACAAACATCACCTGCGTAATACCCTTGGTGCGAGCCTGTTTTGCGGTTTCCCATCCAAGATAGAGGGCTGAGGCAAGCGGAGTGCCTCCTCCTGTTGGAAGAACATCAAGTTCACGTTTGGCTCGATCAACACTCTGGGATGGTGGCAGCAGCACCTGTGCCTGCTTGCCACGGAACGAGATCAAGGCAACCTGGTCACGATGCACGTAGGCATTCTGCAAAAGACTTGCTACAGCGCCCTTGGCCTGACGCATACGGTTCAGCGCCATGGAGCCCGAAGCATCCACCATAAAAATAAAGAGCGTACCCGATTTGTCGCGGAAGCGCTTGATTTTGACATCATCCTTGGTGATAAGCAGCGCGGTTTTTGGTCTGCCCGCCATCTTGCTGTCGCGACGGCGCGTCTCCTGCCAGGGTGCAGCGGAGATGAGTGTTGGAATAAGCGCAACTTTGCCGCTACGCATATCACCAGGCTGTGCCCTCACAAAACGACCACGCTTGAAATTGAGCGCTTCTCCACGGCTGCCTGTAGTCGCCTTCTTTTTCGATGCCAGCGAAATATTAAGGATATTGTCCGGCAGCTCCATCGTTACAGCATCCATCATCAGCTCTTCAATCATGTCGGGAGTCTCTTTCTGCTCCTCCTCCGCTTCGGCATCAGGAGTGTCGGAAGGTGCCTCCTCGTCCTCAGATTCCTGTTCATCCTGCGGCGGTGGCTCCTCCTGGGGAGGTGCTTCATTCGACTCCGCGTCCCTCTCAGGCATCCGGGTAGCTCGGGGGATAAGCACAAGCTTGATGGCCTGTTTCATATCCTCCTCATCGACATCGCTACGCTGGGCAAGAGCCGCTGAAGCTATCGCTGCACGAACCGTAAAAATATCAACCCGATTCCCCTCCACGCCTAAACTGATTGCGGTCTGAATCAACGCCCGAATTTGATCATCAGTTATGGAAACATGGGGTAGTTGCTCACGCGCCGCATTGATAAAACCGGCAAGCATGTTCAACTCATCCCGGGTATCCTCTGCATCCCTCGTACCAAGCACCATGTTGACAATTTTCTTGCGCGCCCGGTAATCGTTCTGTGCGGTAAAGGGTACAATAATTCCAATCCGGTCGAGCAAACCCATACGAACATCTCCATCGGTGGGATCATAAGTACCCACAAGCATGAACTTTGCAGGATGCACCTCACTGAGCCCTTCGCGCTCAACAAGAACCTCGCCGCGCGAAATCGCATCCATAATGTGCGAGACCGCCGAACTGTCGAGAAGGCTTATTGAGTCAACATAGAGCACACCTCCATGCGCCTTCGAAAGCACACCATGCTGCACCACCCGCACGCCGGTAGCAAGAGTTGCCTCCAGATCAATACCTCCGATCAAACGGTCTTCAGTAACGTTCAGAGGAAGTTCCACAAAAGGGGTGCCTTCGGGAAGAATATCAGCAAACGCCCTGGCAAGTGTCGATTTTCCCGACCCTACGGCCGAAGGAATCACCACACCTCCAAGTTCCGAATCAACAGCCAGCAGCATCAGTGCCTGCTTTGCCAGATCCATCCCTACGATATCGGTAAAAGCTATCATTATACGGCTTCCGCTTCTCCGAGAAGTTTAGCAAGTTCACGATCAATTTTTTCACCCGCATCAAGGGTCTCAAGAGGATCCTTGCGCAGACGGTGGCGCAGACAGAGAGAAGCAACCTCCTTGACATGCTTCATGGTAACAACTGTTTCACCAAGGAAAGCGGCATGGGCATAAGCGGTGCGGGCAATGGTAAGTTCGCCGCGGTGACCATCAATACCAAGATTCATGCAGAGCTTTGCAATATCGGTCAGAACTTCATCAGTCATGGTAACTTTCGGCAACAACTCTTTAGCCGTCTGGATCTTCTTCTGCAGCTTCTGCTGATCATGGCTGTATTTTTTCATAAAAGCCTCAGGAGCTTCATCGAACTGACGGCGGCGTTTGACGATATCAACTCTTTTTTCAACTTCCAGAATGGTAATAATCCGGGCATGAAGGCCAAAACGGTCAAGGAGCTGAGGACGAAGCTCTCCCTCCTCAGGGTTACCCGATCCGACAAGCACAAAGCGGGCAGGGTGGCGAATACTGATACCTTCACGTTCAACCACATTCTGACCACTTGCTGCCACATCCAGCAGAACATCGACAAGGTGATCATCAAGCAGGTTTACCTCATCAATATAGAGAAATCCGCGGTTCGCCTGGGCAAGAAGGCCGGGCTCAAACGCTTTCACACCGCTGGTGAGCGCCTGTTCGATATCAATAGTACCGCAAACACGATCTTCAGTAGCACCAAGGGGAAGATCAACAACGGGAATCGGAATTTTTTCGATAGTGAGCGAGGCAGGATCAATGCTCTTGTGTCCCTTTTTGCCCTCTTCACCTTCGATATACTGCTCAAGGGTACGGTTATAGGTATCACCCTCAACTCTGTCAATAAAGGGAAGTACTTCAGCAAGCGCCCTGACAATGGTACTTTTTCCTGTTCCCCTGTGGCCCATTACCAGCACACCGCCAATTTTCGGGTCTATAATATTGAGAATCAGACTGAGTTTCATCTCCTCCTGACCAACAATTGCTGTAAAAGGAAATGCCCAGCCAGACTTCTTTTTTGAAGATGGCTTCACTGACTTCACTTCTGATTCGGTCTTCGCCTTTGCCGCAACTGTTTTTTTTGCAGCATTTTTCTTAGCAACTGGTTCAGTCTGAGTCATAATTGGTTGTTTGGTTGACACCTCCACCCTGTGAACTCATTCACCGGAAAAGGCTTACTGTTTAGAAGTACAATAATAGAGCCCTAATTTATGCTTTTGAAAAGACAATAGAAAATGGTTTTCAAAAAGTCACCTGTGCAGGGCATTTTCTGCGGCCTCTTTAATACTTTCAGAGAGGGTTGGATGGGCGTGTACCGTCCCGGCCAGCAGTTCAGCCGTTACCTCAAGCCTGCGTGCCAGCGTCAATTCTCCAATCAGCTCAACTGCGCCATCTCCCAGAATATGGCCCCCAAGCAATCGACCATCCGCAGCATTAAAAACAAGTTTGACAAACCCGTCAAGACTTCCATAGGCATTAGCCTTGCCTGATGCCGCAAACATGGAGCGACCCACCGTTACCTTGTAACCCTGCGCAATCGCCTGCTCCTCACTCAGCCCTATACTTGCAACCGAAGGCTCGGCATAGACGCACCGGGGAATCATGCTCTCATCAAGGAGAGCCGGAGTTTTGCCTGCAATGCTCTCAACAGCAATGGTGGCTTCAGCCGATGCCTTGTGGGCAAGCAGCATACCACCACGAACATCACCAATGGCAAAAATATGGTTGACCGAGGTTCGGCAAAAGGGGTCGGTCACAATGAAACCACGTTCGACCTCGACACCAGCAAGCTCCAGGCCAAGCCCGTCACTGTTACCCGTTACACCTACAGCAACAAGGAGATAGTCCCCACTGACCGGTTGCGGCTCTTCTCCCTCAACCAGCAGCGTAGCACTCACCTTTTCCCCCACAACAACACCCTCAAGCTTTGCACCGGTAACAACCGTAATCCCCGCTTTCTGAAACGAACGCTTCAAGCCATCCGAAATTTCAGCATCTTCAAGTGGCAACAACCGGGGCATCAGCTCAACCAGGGTCACTGCAGTACCCACCATAGCATAAAACCAGGCCATTTCAACGCCGATAGCGCCGCCGCCGACCACAATCATTGATGCAGGAAGCGACTTGAGGGCAAGTGCCTCCCTGCTGATAATAATGCGTTTTCCGTCAGGCTCCATCCCGGGCAATTTGCGAGAGCGAGCACCAGAAGCAATAATAATAGAGTTGGCCGCCACGGTTTCCACACGAACTCCGTCACGAACAACATCGAGATCATGAGTGCTGGTAAAGAGAGCCTCGCCCAGGATAACATCAACTCCTGCACGGCGCAACATGAAACCAATCCCTTTCGAGAGTTTCAGCGCCACATTGCGGCTGCGCTTGACCGCTTCCGCCAAGTCTATCCCGCTCGACTCCACCTTGAGACCAAAGCTTGCCGCTTTATGAACAAGATCGAACAGCTCTGCACTCCTCAAAAGAGCTTTTGTTGGAATACAGCCCCAGTTCACACAAACTCCGCCCAACGACCCTTTTTCAATAAGGCAAACCTTCATTCCCGCTTTGGCCGCCCGAAGCGCAGCCTCATAGCCACCCGGGCCAGAGCCAATAACAGCAAGATCAACAGAGCGAGCGGGGAGATCGGAGGAGTGTTGCGTGGAAAGCATAGCAGATATGGTATGGTTTTGTTATACTGAATCCGCAAGTGTTCTGGCGATAGAGTTCAAGTTCCGCAAAATGCAAAATCAGTTGATAAAAAACGAATCGGAATCGGTGGAAGAGGCTCCTCTTGAACCAAAAAAACTCACCCTGCAGGTCAGTCGAGTGCAGATACCGATGCGCATCGACCAATACCTGACACGCCAGGTCGAAAACGCCACGCGCAACAAGGTGCAGGAGGCCATTGAGGAGGGACGGGTGCTGGTCAATGAAAAAATTATCAAATCGAATTACCGCATCAAATCATGTGATGTTATCCAGATGACCTTTCTTCGGCCACCCGCCCCGGAGCTGGCACCTGAAGATATTCCGATTAACATCATATATGAGGATGATGACTTGATGGTGATCAACAAAAAGCCGGGCATGGTTGTCCATCCGGCATTTGGCAACTGGACGGGCACACTTGCCAACGCCATTCTGCATCACATCGGCAAGGATGCCGAGGAGCTCGACAAGTCTGAACTGCGCCCCGGCATTGTGCACCGGCTCGACAAGAACACCTCCGGCCTTATCATCGTCGCCAAAAATCCGGTAGCTCTCCACCGTCTTGCCCGCCAGTTCGCCGATCGCAAAGTGATAAAGATCTACAAAGCAATGGTATGGGGAGTTCCCAACCCTCCATCGGGAACCATAACAACCAATATCGGGCGGTCGAAAAGAGACCGGAAGGTGATGGCAAATTTCCCCTACGAAGGAAAGGACGGAAAAACGGCCATTACCGACTACAGCATTACCGAAAACCTCCACTGGTTTTCCCTCCTTTCGCTCACTTTGCATACGGGACGAACTCACCAGATCAGGGCACACCTGCAACACCTTGGCCACCAGATTCTCGGTGACGAAACCTACGGAGGCGCCTCACTGCGCACCCTCCCCTTCAGCAAAAGTGAAGGCTTCGTCCGCAACCTGCTTGAGCTGCTGCCGCGCCAGGCACTGCACGCCGAAACCCTCTCCTTTCAGCAGCCAACAAGCCGTGAGCAACTCTCTTTTACTGCACCACTGCCCGAAGATATGGAGCTTGCGCTGGAGAAAATCCGGGCAATCACGACCGCTGTATAACTTTAGCCAAAACGATCATACAATAACCGATAGGGAGATATTTCACTTCTCAACCTGAAAGACAATATCATCCAGCGTAACGTTCAGCGCTTTGGCCACAGCCAATAAGACATCCGTTGTTCCAGTCCGTTTACCGGTTTCGATTTGCGATAAATATGGTGTACTTATCTCCGCCACCTCCGCTAATTGCTGCTGGGTCAGACCGCGATATTCACGCCAAACTTTAACCGGATTTTCACCATCAAGCAAAGCAAACGTAACTTCACCGGGAACAAGCTCCTCTTTGCCTTGCTTAATTGCAGTTTTTACCGCATCATAATCGCGTACATCCTGCAACATTTCCGATTCTTCAACAAGTTGGACGTATGCGTCATAGGGCAATACTGCCCATTCCGGTTTACCATCGCGTTCGATTACTTGTACAGGTGCATTCATCGGTAGACCTCTTTACGTTGCGCTATTTTTAAGACCAAAAGAACTAACTCATTATTTTGTATTTCGTAAATCACTCGCCAATCACCTATGCGTAACCGATAGCCCGAACGGTTTTGCAACTTTTTCGCGTTCGTCATTGGCGCGTAAGGATCAATTGCCAACTGCTCCAATTTCTTTCGTACCAGTAGCACCGTATTTTTGGGCAATTGTAACAGTGCTTTTTGAGCTTCTTTGGCCAAGATTATTTTATACATGACAAGATATTAGCATAATGCAAATAAAATACAAAGAGGAATTGAGTAAATTATCAACGTCGAAAAGTTCGAGCATCCAGTCTCAGCCAGTTTCAGATCAGAGCTTGCCACAAGCAGTTCAAGAATCCGCCCCGGCGCTTTCACCGGCGATCCATTTCTGCTTCAATGCAGGAAAGGGGAAAAGTATTGTCAAGAACCTGCCAGTTTCCTTATATTCTGTCTATAATAGCCAGAACGATCAGACTATAACCGATGGAGAGAAGAAGATGAAAACATGGCAACTGCAACATGCAAAAAATCATTTGAGCGAAGTGGTCCGCAACGCCCTCAACGAGGGGCCACAGGCTATTACCCTGCATGGCAAGCCTTCTGCAGTGGTTATCTCTTTTGACGAATACGACAAGGCAATCAATGTTCGCAAGCCGGGTGAGCCCCTTTC
>CAIOLC010000269.1 GCA_903859055.1 uncultured Chlorobiaceae bacterium
CAAATTTCAGGAAGTGATCGAAGAAAAATATTCCAAATCCGATTTGATGAAAAGCAGCGAATTCCTGGAAAACGATCTTAGAATGCTCTTTTTAGTCTTCTTAAAACCGATCATCAATGGAACTGGCTTTAGTTTTAAAGAAGCTCAAACCAGTGCCGAACGAAGGCTGGATGTGGTAGTGCTTTTTAACGATGAAAAATTCATCGTCGAGCTTAAAATGTGGTATGGCGAAGAGTACCATTTGCAGGGAATCGAGCAAATTAAAGATTACATGCAAAGAGAGCACTGTCAAGAGGGTTACATGATTGTGATGAGCAAAAAGCTGGATAAGAAATTTATTTCGACTGATGAAAATGGGATTTTTACGATTTGGTTGTAAGAGGATTTACCACCCGGTGTATAAGATACTGGCTGGCAATCTGCCACGCAAGCAACAGCACTTGGTGCAAGCATGGATTGAATTACATCGTGATGAATTGATGGCTGATTGGGAGTTGGCGGTTAATGGAGAAGAACCATATAAAATCACACCACAGCGAGGTCTTGTATGTATTGGGATGCAAAAGTTGCCTAACCATTATCTGATTATCGCATTTATGTTGAAATTACAAGTGGGTTTTGATGTTAGCTGATGAGGAGACAAAATAATGGCATCCGATAAAAATTTCGTCGATTTTATGGTCGACCAAATGGGCGACGCAGGGCTTATTACTGCGAAAAAGATGTTTGGTGAATATGCCCTTTATTGTGACGGCAAAGTGATAGCGCTTATTTGTAATAATAAACTTTTCGTGAAACAGACCGACAAGGGAAGAACCTATATTGGCAAACCTGTTGAATCTCCACCATATCCCGGGGCTAAACTGTATTTTCTCGTTGAAGATAAATTCCAAGATAGAGACTGGATTTCCGAATTAATAAGAATTACCTATCGAGAACTTCCTGATTCAAAGAAGATGAAACAAAAAAAATGCGCGCCGCCGCTGACTTTAGGCGTTATCTGAGGAAAAGACGTATATGGAAGAAATAATCAAAACAGTTAAAGAATTTGGGATTGCTCTGGTGAAAAAGCAACATAGATTCTTTCAAAACGAACACATAGAGAACTCAGAACACGTAGCCGCAATAAGGCGGATTGCCGATACTGCCTATACCTACATAAAACAAAGAGGAGCGAATCTCGATAAAGCAAAGGAAGTTAAGAAAGAACTGATCAACCACGGAAAGAACCTTTTTGTGATGACATGGATGAAAATGCTCGAAGGTGAAGAACCACTTGGTGAAGAAGATCGACAAGAGGCAATGGAGACATTTGACGAATTGTTGAAGGAAAACGGCAGATAACAATTGCATCCACCGATTCGCGCCCTCTATTTTTGTTGGTCCGCGTGTTCCAGTTAAAACATTATTCGATTACCTGGAAGCTGGGGATTCGCTCGCCACGTTTTGTGAAGATTTTCCATCCGTTTCGTAAAAAATTTGTGTCGCCACTCTTGAGCTGGCCAGCGACGCGGTAGATGAGTCTCAACAAGAGACAATTTTGCTTACTGCTCAAATTCGTCAAACCAGGATTACAGCCCTTCCACGATATGAACGGTCAAACCGGTACACCGTGAAATCGTTTCAATGGCGACCCCTGCATCCTTAAACTTTTTTGCATCTTCGAGTGCTTTTTGCTGAATACTCACTTCGCCCAACCCGCTCATTGGGCAAAATGAGGTCTGCAACGATCCCCGCCTCGGGTGGCAGCAAGGTATTCAAAAACGCTACCGGCAAGTATAGTAAAAAATGTTTGGTTTGACTTTGACAAAGAGTCTCAGGACAAGGCAATACACGAAGTACTCATCGCCAAGAACGACATAACCGTCATGATAATTCACAAATTCTTGTTATAATGCAAACAACGGTTATCGTTATGACAAGCAGAGCCACACCACTATACCCCGCTTCGGCAAAAGAGATGGGGGCTCTGGGGCAGTGCCTCAGGGATGCGAGGCTTCGCCGCCGTTTTTCCATGGAGACCGTCTGTGCCAGGGCAAACCTTTCTCGTCCAACGCTCTATAAAGTTGAGAATGGTTACCCGTCGGTGGCTGTGGGCTTCTACATCCAGGTGCTTCGCGTTCTCGGACTGCTCGGGGATTTGTCGTTGATCGCCAAAGAGGACGCTTTGGGCCGTCGCCTGCAGGATGAATCGCTACCCCAACGAAGAAGGGCTCCGCGCAAAAAAGCGCCAGCAGGAGGGAGTGATGGCGAAGCGTGAAGAGGAGCAGCTCTTTGCACATATTTTGTAATCCTTTGGTAAATTATGCAAGTCAGGATTATGCAGATCGGCAAAACCAATGTCAGGTTAACAGCAACAATTTAAAGGAGAAAGACAAATGGGCCTGATTAACGCAAACGTGGAATTAAGAAATCCAAGGAAACCAGAACTTGAACCTGTTCTGGTTGATGCTCTGGTAGACTCAGGCTCAGTGCATCTCTGTATTCCGGAACATATCAGGATTCGGATGAAATTGGATGAAATTGACAAAAAAGAGGTGACGTTAGCGAATGGAAGCCAAAAACTTGTTCCCTATGTTGGGCCCATTGAACTTCGTTTCAAAAATCGCATTGGGTTCGCCGGGGCACTGGTTATGGGTGATCAGGCTTTACTTGGTGCCATTCCAATGGATGATATGGACTTGGTCATCATTCCAAAAAATCGAACCTTAAGCATCAATCCAGGAAGCCCGAATATTGCGACATCGATAGCAAAGTAGATGCCTGGCCATTCACTGAAGCTGACAGGTGGGTAATCCGGCAGCTTGGCTCTATCGTTTTGCAGACACCAGAGTTTCCGTTTACATAAAACACAACTGACGAAGTATTCAAAAAAGCGATAAGCGAGTTGTCATGAATTTCGAATTCTTGCCTCGTAACGAAAAGCCATTTGGATGAGGTTAAAAAAAGGAGAGATGAAATTCGAACAGGGAAAGTCGTACCAATAAATGGTGAAAAAGGGTTAGCTCAGGTAAGGGCCATGATTGAAAAATGAACTATCATTTTCATCCAGAAGCTCTTCATGAGCATGCTGAAGCAACTCAATATTATGCTGATAGTTCAACTATTCATTGATCAGGTCGAAACGAAGAAGATGGTGCAAATAGTTGGCTGAAACCAACAATGTTGAATATTTTTTTGGTTAACTATCTTCTGCGTAGTATCTTTGCCAGTATAAGGAACAAGGGCTCGGCCCCGGGGTTTGCGTTAAGTAGCGAACCGACAGTATTCAAAGGCTCGATTTATTCGGGCCTTTGTTTTTTTGTGACACACCTTCAAAGCAACTGTATTTGTTCGCCATATAAGGTTTATCCTCTTCCCTGATAATGCAATCAATTATTTTACAGTGCTCTACCAGCTTTTTGAATGGTCGATAGTCTGGATTGTATCCGCCAACAACTATGGGATAGAGAATCAGGTCTGCAATTTGTACTAATGGATGCCATTTCTTTTTTCTCAAAGGATCTCCAAGGATAACGCGAGCATAGTCCTCCCAAGTATATGGGTGATAAATATCTGAAGTTACCGGGTTAAAAGGGTTCCCGTGAGTCTTTAACTCTTTTGTGTATTTCATGATATCGTTATCCTCCTTTTTGCCTGACTCCTCAAAGAGTATCTCGATATGTCGGTTTTGTGAGTCTGCATATTTTGCCGCTCTTTCCACCAGGATACTGAATGTTGTCCGGCACATCTGCCAGATCCGATCTTCATATTGCTGCTTATACCTCTCAACGTAGCCGGGGCGATGAATAACGCAAGCGATACCTGTAATCGGAAGAGACAACATAAAATCCTCTAAAGATTCATAAAATTCATTTCCGTTTTTTCCTTTGAGCCATTCAAATTCCCTTCGTTTGCATCTGATTTTTGTAGAATGCAACGGATAGGTAATTTTCCATAATTCCTTAAAATTATGAAGGCTACAGGAAATTTTATCAACATCCTCTTCCCTGACAAGTATCCCGCCCAATGCAAACCAATCCATTCCATCATCACGAATATTATCTGCTGACAAGTGTTTGTCAGGATTTCTGTTCCCACTGTCGTCAACGCAGAGGATGTATTTGTTTGTCATGTTATATATCGCGACAGAGTCTTTTTTTTATTGTGTTGACGATCTGCAAGTTGCAAAAAAAATACTGTTTTCTGCGAAAATTTGTTTTTTTATTTGTCGCTGACACAGGTACTGTATCCCGCTTGATGCCTCTCTTGCTTCAAAAAGAAATAGCCGGGGTGATCTTGAGTAAACTCTTGGCGTTCGCATTGGCATGAAGGATTCTTGCACTCTTTTGCTGATGAGGCGGCTGCTGTCAGTAAACAGAGCAAAAAGTTGATGCAGGTGATGGATCGCATTAATGAGCGATACGGACATGGGACGGTGCGTCTGGCCTCTGAAAACTCGGTGGGGTGGAGACCCAATCAGGAGAGCGGCTTTCGCCATGTTGCACGACGCGGTGGGGGGATATTATCGAGGTGAAGGGGTAGCGCGAGCTGTCGCGAAGCGGTGCTCTTGTACTCAAGGGCGCCATGTTGCGTGGTGATGATGGAACTTCAGGAGCAAAGGCGGTACTCCGCTTTTGAGGAAAAATGTCATTGATTAACGTACTTGCGGTTCAAAATTCTTTCGTATTTTATTCCTTGAATCCTCTATAAAAAAGTCAGAAAACAGCGTTATTATTATGCTGATCCGTACAAGAAACAAAATATAACAGGGTGATGATTATAACTTTTTATTTTATAAGTGATTAACGACTTTTGTGTTGTTTATATTCTGCGTCTCATAGGGGTTGCAATTCAACAATCAGCGGTTTAGGCGGATCAATCTAATTATTGTTAGCCCTATGAAGGCAATCAAATCTGCCATGCCGGTATTGATCGAAACCGGGTACGACGAGTGGCCATACGCGGTACGCGGCACTTTCTTTGTGGCAGACGTCGCGGGTGCCATGTACGTTGTTACCGCGCGGCATGTGGTTGAGGGTAATAGCGCAACTTCAGTCTTCTTTCGCTACCGCAGTGGC
>CAIOLC010000270.1 GCA_903859055.1 uncultured Chlorobiaceae bacterium
AGGCGGAGTCGAGGCAGAGGAACTGCTGGGGGTTGAGGTCAATGACTGCGTCTATCAGCTCTTTGGTAACGCTCTCTTCGAGACAGAGCAGAAGTGCACCGTCGGAGACGGAGAAAAGCTCTTTTCCGCTGATGGTTTTGGTTTCGATGCTGCCTGTGAGGGTAAATCCGGCTTTAAGGAGGATTTCATAGAGCAGCTCTTACTGTGTAGCTTTGTGATCGATATGGTCGATGTGCAGGGTGAGCTGGTCAAGAATTCGCTCTGTAGTAGCTGAAGGCTCAAGCTTCTGCCACTGTCGGAAGTTAGATTTGTCGAGCTTCAGAACCTTGAAGCCACGATCCTGCTTGGCGGCATTATCGAGATCAAGCTTGCCATCCTGTTCGGTGTTGAGTTTGTTGATGACCCGGCGGATGCGCTCCTTGCCGATATCTGCTATGGTTTTATAGCCAGCCTTGAAGGCTTCGCTCTCTGGTGCGCAGGGTTCAGGGAGCTGAACGAGAATAAACTTACGATTGCCATTGTCCTGCCTGTTCAGATCGAGAACAGCATGGGCGGTGGTTGCTGAACCGGCGAAGAAGTCTAAAACCAAATCATTCTCATTACTGCCAATATGGATAAATGTTTTTAATAGCTCTGTTGATTTAGGAAAATCCATTATTGCAGTACCAAATAGGTCTTTTATGGCTTTTCGTCCGTAGTCATTGGTGATTTCATTTGTAGTCCAAACAGACTTGACAAGCGTTTTAGCAATATCACCATTAGCGCCAACCAGATAATCTTTGCGATATATTCGCCACTCAATCCCTGTTTTTTCACCAACAAGAAGAGACGTTTCTGTTAAAACTTTATCTTTCCCCCAAGTCCAACAAGTTTTGATGCCATCAGGAGCATCTGGCCATACTTCATCAACAAACCTATCATCTCGAACTAAGGATACTTTTCCATTTCGAGGACTTACATATAACGGATAGTAGAGTTTCGGGCGCGTTATTGGATTAAATGATTGATTTCTATTTCTTAAACCGAGAAGTCTGTATTTTCCTCTTTCGTCTTTTCGGTTATACTCCTCGACCATTCGGCCTTCTTTCTCAAGACCGTATATGGCATTGTCATTCATAGCATCTTTTACATAAACCAAAACAGATTCGTGGGTTTTTGCTACAAATTTATCAAGGTGGCGGCCACGAGGATTTAACAGAACAGCAATTTGAGCAACAAAATTTTCTTCCCCAAAAACCTCATCGCACAGCTTCCGCAGATTGCTCACCTCGTTATCGTCAATACTGATAAACATCACCCCGTCATCACGCAAGAGATTCCGAGCCAGATAGAGGCGCGGATACATCATGTTCAGCCACTTGGTGTGGAAGCGCCCCTCATTGGCTGTATTGGTGCTGAACTTCTTGCCATCACCGTCAATCAGACCGGCATATTCGAGATAGGTCTCAAGGCTTTCGCTGAAGTTGTCGGGGTAGACGAACTCCTTGCCGGTGTTGTAGGGCGGGTCGATGTAGATCATCTTCACCTTGCCATAGTAGCTCGTCTGGAGCAGCTTGAGCACTTCGAGGTTGTCGCCTTCAATAAAGAGGTTTTCGGTGGTGTCGAAATTCACTGACTCCTGACGGCAGGGTTTGAGGGTGGCGGAGCTGAGGGTCTGGATCAGGTGGAGAGCCTCTTTTTTTCCGGGCCACTCCATACCGTAGCGTTCACGGCGTGATTCAAAGAGGTCG
>CAIOLC010000271.1 GCA_903859055.1 uncultured Chlorobiaceae bacterium
AATAATTTTGTAAGTTCTAACAGCAAATCTGGCATGAAAAAGGTGGTACACTTTGCTCCGGAATCGGTGGTACATATTCGTCCGGAATCAGTGGTACACTTTCGCCCGGAATCGGTGGTACACTTTCACCGGAATACTCACCATGAATCGCCGAGGCAAGAAAACGTTGGCAAACGGAGAGGAGATCGAGATACCACAATCAGAGGCTCCCGCATATTTTGAATGGATTTTATGGAGAGCTTTTCTTGCCATCAACAGCCTCAACAACAAACCCTATGATGCGAGGCGCTTTAACATCGACCAGGATTTTTTACCCGTTGGCACTGCTCCCGGCAATGGCCCTGACCTGATCTTTGAGTTTCATGACTTCATTGTTGTGGTCGAGGTGACTTTAACCGACAACTCAAGACAGGAGGCCGCCGAAGGCGAACCTGTACGTCGGCATATTGCAGAGATTGCCATGCAATCGACCAAACCTGTTTACGGGCTCTTTATCGCAAATCGGATAGATTCGAATACTGCGGAGACATTTCGTATCGGCAGTTGGTTTACTCGAACCGATGATAAAATGCGGCTGGATATTATTCCAGTGACACTACTCCAATTCAAAAGCTTTTTTGAAGCACTCTTCAAGTCTGGCAACATTGATGTCGGCCTGATTCGTGAGTTACTCGACCTCTGCGGAAAATCGCGACATCAGCATGAAGCTCCTGCATGGAAACGCAAAATTGAGGAGACCATTAGCAACAGGATTGCGATCTTGCCTTAGCATGGCGAACAAGAAATCTGCCAAGTTCCTTGCTATCGCAATCAAAATCACCTATTTCATGCACAAATGTTAGGGTGGATGGTGGCTTCGGCAAGCTCAGCCACCGATAGAAGAGCATCACTATCCGGTAATATACATTCGTAATGCTCCTGCAAGAGGAAACTGTTTCAATGTTTGCTTCATGGTATAATTAACAAACAGGAATTGTCTTCCGTATACTTCCATTGATATTTTACCTTCCATAGAAAGCATAATGCTCTCATAATCAAGATAAAGATCGTTATATTTTTCTCGTATATACTCTCCCATACCTCTACCACCATCAAATTGAAAAGATTCATCCGGTTTCGTTTTTGCCCAGGAAATCCATTCTGAAGGTGGCAATCCCTGGAGTTCCTGAAGAACATCTTGATACATTACTTTATCCGGATAAAGAAGCGGATAGAGTTGTTCTAACAACGGAAGAAGTTGTGCATAAAAAATATCTTCATTCAAGTCGAAGCCATAAAAGTCATCATAGTCACGTAACAGATAAAGTGCTGGATCATAATGCAACTGAGCTTTCATTCGCTCCTGCAGTTGTTCAGGTGTAAGTTGAACGCGAGCGAGTTTTTTTTTATCGACACCAATTTGCGTAACAAGCCCGATAGCTAAAAATTGTCCCATAGTGTTTCGTTTTATAGTAATGAAAAATTCACCCCATCCTGAAAATCAAGGTAATATTACCAGACCTTACACCAAATAGCCAAATACAGTTGCCAAACCTCAGGATTAACGATAGCGATATCGTCAACAAATTCGAGTAAAAAGATGCGGGAATTGAAGATAGTATTGTTTTAAAAACCGACCAACGGTTGATGCAAGTTAACCTTAAAGCCGATCTATCCAGTAGTCCGGATTTCTATGAAGATTTGCAACTGCAACAACAAGAATTTCTTGTTGCCGTATTTGGTAGAGAACTCCATAGGGAAAACGATGAAGCATACATCGTCGTGTACTGCGAGTGCAGGGATGCCACGCTTGAGGGTGCGTTACAATGCGGTTGAGTACATGGAGTACCTCTAAAAGAAACACGTTACCCAAACCCGATCGTTCGCCATTATAGTACTCAATAGAAGCATCAAGCTCTGCTTGTGCAACCCTTAAAAATCGGACAGGACTATGCACGCGAATATTTTGCAAGAACATCGCTTAAAGCAACAGAGCTTATTCTGCCTTGCTCATACGCATCAATGCGAGCCTCAGCCTCTTCTTGCCAAGCTTCATTAATGGCTTTATCAGGTTCATCAAGCAACCTCAACAACTTGTCAACCAATTCAGCTTGCTCTTGTGGTTTCAAGTTTACAGCATCATTGTATACATCTGTTACCGTTAGCATAAACCAAAAGTTTTATGTATTAATTGTTGGTATGAAGCAAATATAAAATATTTTTATTCTATAGAACGATAAAGAATTTCGTTCGAAGAGTGGATAGACAGGAGTAAACCTGCACTGGCTGTTAACCTGCGAGGCGAGATGATGCTAAACCAGTACGTCGGCATATTGCAGAGATTGCGATGCAATCGACCAAACCTGTTTACGGGCTCTTTATCGCAAATCGGATAGATTCGACCTCTGCGGAGAATCGCGACATCAGCACGAAGCTCCTGCATGGAAATGCAAAATTGAGGAGGCCATTAGCGACAGGATTGCGCTCTTGCTCTGACTGAAAGGAGCCATCGTAAGGGCACCATGGCGCGCCCCTACTCAACCACAGCACCCTCAACAACAGACAACAACCCTGCCGCCTCCGCCTTCATGATAATATCGTCCACTGCGGTCGTCATGGACACCGGCTGGCCATCAATCATGGTGAGCTGCACCGGCGGATGCGCCTTTTGGTGATCGGCCATCACCGCTTCCCAGTGTTTCTGAACGCTCTCCTCAAGCGTACTCCAGGCGAGACGTCCCCGGCACTTGGGGAACTTGGAGCAGCCGAGCCAGAGGCCCCGTTTGCCGCTGCGGAGATAGAGTGGTGAGCCGCACTTCGCACAGAGAATATCCGTCACCACCGGCGGCATTTTCATCGGCTCGATGTGGCGCTGCTTGCTGAGGTTGAGCAGCGTATTGCACTTCGGATAGTTGGAGCAGGCAAGAAAAGGACCGAGTCGCCCCTTGCGCAGGAGCATGTGCCCCTCTTTGCAGGAGGGACAGAGAATCGCCGTATCAACCGGCTTCTCCCTGTTGCTGCTGATTGCCTTGATGTTTTTACACTTTGGATAGCAGGAGCAGCCAAAAAACTTTCCGCTGCCGGTCCATTTCACCGTCATGGAGCCAACGCCGCATTTTTCGCACAGTTGCGCATCGCTGTTCTGCGGAATCAGCGGATCGCTTTTGCGCAGGAGGAGTGTTGCCTCAAGCGGTTTATAGAAGCTGTCGAGCACCTTTTCGTACTCGTCATCGCCGCTGGCCACCTTGTCGAGCTCATCCTCCATAAAAGCGGTAAAGCCAACATCAAAAAGATCGGGGAAATTGGCAACCAGAATCAGCGAAACATCCTTGCCAAGCTCTGTCGGGGCAATCTTTTTCTTTTCAAGCTCCACATAGCCACGATCCTGCAGTGTCGAAAAAATAGAGGCGTAGGTGGAGGGACGGCCAATACCAAAATGGTCGAGATCCTTCACAAGGGTGGCCTCACTATAACGGGCCGGAGGGCGGGTAAAGCTCTGCTTCTGATCGAGATCCGACAAGGCAAGAGCATCATTGGCCACCAACCGCTCCGGCAGCTTGACATTCTGCTCCTTCTCAACATCCTCCTTGGTGGAGGTCTGCGCCTCGTAATCAAGCTCACGCTGATCGTCGTAGACACGCATAAATCCAGGAAACAGTATCCGGCTTCCCGTTGCCCTGAAGAGAAACTTGCCTGCGCTATCCTCAACATCAACCCGTGTCTGCTCAATTTTGGCCGGAGCCATCATGGCGGCAAGAAAACGCTTCCAGATCAATTCGTACAATTTAAACTGATCGGTTGAAAGATACTGCTTCAGTAGCTCCGGTTTTTTTGACAGTGAGGTCGGACGAATGGCCTCGTGAGCATCCTGGGCATTCTTGCCCTGCTTCGCCGCTCCGCCAAAGCCGATATACTCCTTGCCAAATTGCTGATCAATATAACTCCGTGCCTCAGCCACAGCTTCAGGGCCAATACGGGTAGAATCGGTTCTCATGTAGGTAATCAAGCCTGTCAAACCCTCCGCGCCAATCTCGATTCCCTCATAGAGCTGCTGAGCCGTACGCATGGTTCGCTGCGAACCAAAACCGAGCTGGTTCGAGGCCGCCTGCTGAAGCAATGAGGTTGTAAAGGGAAAAGGTGGCTTGCGCTGCTGCACGCGAGGAGCAATCTCCTTGACAGAATAGTTGCCGTTTCGGGCAAGGGCAGCAATCGCCTCAGCCTGCTCCTGATTGGTAATCTCCGGTTTGTCACCATCAAAACGGATAAGCCGCGCCCTGAACGACTCTTTTCCAACAGTCAAAAAATCTCCTGTAATAGTCCAGTACTCCTGAACAAGGAAACGGATAATCTCCGCTTCACGCTCGCAAATTAGCCGGAGAGCGACAGACTGCACCCGTCCAGCAGAGAGGCCGCGCAGCACCACATTCCATAAAAAAGGGCTGATTTTGTAACCAACAATTTTGTCGAGACCCTGACGCGTCTGCTGAGAGCGAACAAGACGGGTGTCGATCTGACGCGGAGCCTGAATGGCCTCGATGATAGCTTTTTTGGTAATCTCATTAAAGAGCACCCTGGAGACGGGTGTCTTTGTTTCACCGATTTCATTGGCGATATGCCACGCAATAGCTTCGCCCTCACGATCAGGGTCAGTCGCAATCAAAATATCGCTCGCTTCAGCCGCAAGCTTCTTTAACTGCCGTACAACTTTCTCTTTACCTGGAATAATTTCATACCGGGGCACGTAGTGGTTTTCAAAATCAAGACCAATCTCTTTTTTCGGCAGATCCTTGATATGGCCTACCGAAGCAAAAACAGTATACTTGTCACCAAGGTATTTATTGATAGTTTTTGCCTTTGAGGGAGATTCAACGACAATCAGGGTCCTGTTTCTGGCAGATACTATGAACGGTTTGGAAGCCATGGATCAGTCCCGGTAAGAAGAGCGTTGAGAAGAAAATTTTGAAAAAGATAGGCGTTGAAAGAGAAAAAACAAATTTTGCCCTTTTGAGTTCCCTTCACCACATCCCAGAAATGACTCTAATAAAATGTTTTATTGGTGAGCTTGAGAAATATATTTTATTATTATCAACTGCCGTACCAGAAAACTGTTACAGACAACATAATTGCATTTGATTGAAATCATGGCAAACTCTTTACTTCCTCCCCCTTCTTCATATCGTCTTGTTGCTCTTCTTGTGTTCCAGATGCTCCTGTGCCTCAACCCCAACGCCATTGCGGCCAGCTCAAAAGGACATACGGTGCCGCTCGTTGTTTCAAAGGGGGGCAGCAATCATGGCTACACGATCAGGGTTCTTGCCCTGAAAAGCGGTGATGACATCATGGTTGATATTGAATCGATGGCCAGGGCACTGCGACTCAGCTTTCGAAAAAATCCTGACGGACTGGTGCTTGAGGAGTCTTTCGGTAAAGTCCCGACACTCTGCACCATCAACACCGGAAACAATTTTGTTCGGGTAACATCAAGAAACCCTGAACAACCCGGCAGAATTATCCAGTTACTCTCAACACCGGCAACCAGACAGACAAGAGTCTTTCTGCCTGTAACTCATGCCTGCCGACTTTTTTCACTCTGGCTTGACCGACCCGTTGAATACAATGCTTCAGAAGGCAAGATAGGTGCGGCACTCCAGGCCGAGCGTGCCGGCGAGCTTCCCGGTACCATAGGCCTGCTCAAGAACGAAGAGCCACGCACACAGCCCGGCAGCAGCTCACCGGGTGAATCGCAAAAAACAGTGATCACAGGAGTTGAGATTGAAAAACGTGCAAACGGTGCCATCATTACCTTTGCCGCTTCCGGCCCTCTCGTTCCGGCATCGCTTCTCAAACCGGACAGCGAAGGAAATATCTATTTTTCATTTGCCAACACCTTTGCCGATGTCGATGGATTGACCAAAACGTACAAAAGTGGCATCGTCAAATCCATTACCCCGAAAAAGTTTATCGGCACCGGTCTGCAATTTACCATTGCCCTTGACAACCACTCCAGCATCATCAACTCAGTTGATTATCAGTACAGCAAAAAAACAAACAGTTATATCATCTACATCCGCAGCGATGCTGATGTGGAGGAGATTCGCAGAAAGGAGAAAGAGCAGCAAATTGCGCAGGTGCTCAACCGCGATGTTGAAAAATGGAAACTGAACACCATCATTCTTGATGCCGGTCACGGAGGAAAAGATCCCGGTGCTCTTGGCGGCAATGGCACTCGTGAAAAAGATGTGGCGCTGAACATTGTTCACGACCTTGGAACATTTATCGAGCAGAAGTGGCCAGAGGTGAGGGTGATTTATACCAGAAAGGATGATACCTTTATCCCTCTGCATGAACGGGGCAAAATAGCCAACCGCAGCGCGGGAAAACTTTTTATCAGTGTCCATTGCAACGCAAGTCCCAACCGTAGTGCCCGGGGCTCGGAGGTCTATATTCTCGGTGCCCATAAAAACAAGGCGGCGCTTGATGTCGCAATGCTGGAAAACTCGGTTATCCGTAATGAGGCCGACTATCAGGTTGAATACAAGGGCTTTACCGAGGAGTATCTTATCATGAGCAGTATGGCACAAAGTGCTTTTGCAAAACAGTCAACAACCCTTGCTCAAAATATTATCAAACCTGTCGATCGGAAACAGGGCAGTAACAGCCGGGGTGTGCGTCAAGCGGGATTTATGGTACTCTGGACACCCTCGATGCCGAGCGCGCTGGTTGAAGTGGGATATTTGTCGAACCCCACTGAAGAGCAGATTCTCCGCGACCGGCAAGAGCAGGCTAAAATTGCCTATGGTATCTTCAAAGGGGTGCAGATTTACCGCAAAAACTACGAATCCTCCACCATGGCCTCTTTGAACAAATGAACGATGAACCGCAGAGCCTGGACGCTCTGTTTTGCTCCTTCGCTGCATTCTGTTGCAAAGTTGTAAACCACGAACTACATTGTGGTTTACAACTTTGCAACAAAAGTATTCACTGCTCGGTTCCGGCGTATGCATGACCTGACCACACTCATCCTTAACCGTCTTGCCGACGAGAAAAATTTCCTGTCGGGCGAGAGGCTCTGCCAGGAGTTCGGGATAACAAGAAGCGCCGTTTGGAAGCATATTCGCCTGTTACGGAGCGATGGATATCAGATTGAAGCGGTCACGGGCCGGGGATACCGCCTGTCGGCAATGACCGGGCGTCCTGTTGAAGCGGAAGTTCTGCCATTCCTGAAATGCAGGTATCTTGGAAAACAGATCGACTATCACCCCATTGCCACATCGACCAACCTGCTGGCCAAAGCGATGGCCGTAGCGGGAGCACCAGAAGGGTGCATTGTTGTTGCTGATGCACAGAGTGGAGGAAAAGGCAGAATGGGAAGAGTGTGGCATTCGCCTCCAGGAGTGAATCTCTATTGTTCACTGATTCTGAGGCCTGCCGTGCCGTCAATCCGGGTTCCCCAATTGACGCTTCTTCTGGCCGCGGCCATACATCGCGCCTTGCTGGAGCTCTCCCCGGAGCTTGAGGCAATGATCAAGTGGCCCAATGACATCCTTGTCAACGGCAAAAAGTTGTGTGGCGTGCTCTGTGAAATGCAGTCAGAACCGGATCTCACGCACTTTGTTGTGGCTGGAATCGGGATCAATGTCAACCAGAGCGAGATATCACCCGAGCTGAAAGGGAGCGCGACATCGCTTATTCTTGAGCGAGGAGAGCTCTTTTCACGACCATCGCTTCTTGCCCTGATACTGAACCATTTTGAACCTCTCTATGACGAGTGGCTTCTTCAGGATGATCTGACCTTTGTTCTCCCTGCTCTCGAATCCTGTGCGCTGCTTCAGTCAAAGGAGGTCACCATTGATCAGCGAAACCGAATCCTGAGCGGCACGGTCACCGGCATTGCAAAGGGAGGTGAGCTGAAACTTCGATGTGCGGATGGTGAGGCCCTCCTTGTCTCCTCAGGCGAAGCGCATTTACGAAAGCAGGAGTTATGAATGAAGAGCTGAAAAATGAGGAGCCAAAAGCGTTCACGACACCCTGTTACAAATTGACACAGAACCATTTTTTATACAACACTATGCCATCAACACTGCTCCACCCTCTGATTGAAGCCGCCTATCGTGTGCTTGAGACAGGTGAACCAATCTCTCAAGCTGAAGCGCTTCAGCTTGCCGATCTGCCCGGTGAACTTGCCCTCGATCTGGGCTCGCTTGCCAACAAGGTGAAAAACCGCTACGCCTCCGAGACAGAAGCGCTTCATGCCTGCTCCATCATGAACGCAAAATCGGGGGTGTGCGCAGAGAACTGCAAGTTTTGCGCCCAGTCACGCCACAACCATGCCGACGTGGAGGTTTATGACCTTGTCAATGAAGAGTCTGCGCTGATTGAGGCCCGCAACTGTATGGCTGAGGGTGTCACCCATTTTGGTATTGTCACCAGTGGTTATGGCTATAAAAAGATCAATCCTGAGTTTCTGCGGATACTCAACATGATTGACCGGCTCCACACTGAACTGCCGAATCTGCACGTCTGTGCATCTCTTGGCATGCTGGGAGAGGAGCCTGCCGCTGCTCTGGCTGCTCACGGAATCGCCCACTATAACATCAACATCCAGGTTGCACCGGATCGCTATCACGCCCTCATTGCCGATACCCATACTGTGGAGGAGCGGATTGCGACCATCAAACTGCTGAGAAAAAACAATATCTCGGTCTGTTGCGGAGGCATTATGGGCGTTGGTGAAACCATGCAGGATCGCATCAGTATGATTTTTGCCCTTCAGGAGCTTGATGTGACCGTCATACCTCTCAATGTTCTGGTGCCAATCGACGGAACACCACTTGCCGGAAAAGAGCCGCTCTCTGTTGCTGATATTGTCAAAACTTTTGCCCTCTGCCGCCTTGCTCATCCCCGTAAAACTATCAAATTTGCGGCTGGCCGGGAGACCATCATGAAGGATTTCCAGGGGCTCCTGATGCTTTCGGGTGCCAACGGCTACCTCACTGGCGGGTATCTCACCACACGGGGACGAGATGTTGCCGATGACCGGCACTTCGCCAGCCAGATTGCCAGCTTCAACTGAAAGAGCGGATCATGCAGTTTTATGAAAGGATAGGGCGGGAGCTTGACAAGCTGAAAACGGTTGACCAGTACCGTACAGTGCCGGATATCAGCTCCCGCAGCGGCAAAGAGATTGTGGTGAACGGCCAAAAGCTCCTGAACCTCTCCTCCAATGACTACCTCGGCCTGGGCGACGACACGGCGATGCTTGCCGGGTATACCCGATCGTTCAGGGAGGGCAATCATGCCATGACCAGCTCATCCTCCCGCCTTCTGACAGGGAACCATCCGCTCTATGCCCGGTTGGAGGAGGCTCTTGCAACTCTTTATGGACGGGACGCGGCCCTCGTTTTCAACAGCGGCTACCATGCCAACATCGGGATGCTTCCTGCGTTGAGTGGGCGGCATGACCTTGTGCTGAGCGACCGGTTGAACCATGCCAGCATTCTTGACGGCATGAAGATTGCCGAAGCACCCTGGCAGCGCTACCGCCACCGTGACTACGACCATCTTGAAGAGCTGCTTGCCGGAGCCGCTGACCGTTACCGCCAACTCTTTATTGTGACCGAGTCAATCTTCAGCATGGATGGCGATCTTGCCGACCTGGCCCGGCTTGTGGAGTTAAAAGAGAGGTATGGCGCACTGCTGATTGTTGATGAGGCGCACGGAGTTGGCGTTTTCGGAGAGCGCGGTCTCGGACTGTGTGAGCAAGCTGATGTTGTGCAGAAGATTGATATTATCACCGGCACCTTCGGCAAAGCACTCGCCTCAACCGGAGCTTACGCGGTGATGAGCTCTCTGGTCAGGGAGTATCTGCTCAATACCATGCGCTCTGTCATCTTCACCACGGCACTTCCACCGGTTCTTCTCGGCTGGAGCCTCCTGACGCTTGAGCGACAGAGCGCCATGCAGCATGAACGGGAGGCACTGTTGCAGCTTGCCGCCAGACTGCGTCATGAGCTTCTTGAGCGGGGGTTCGAAGTGCCGGGTGAGAGCCATATTGTGCCGGTCATTACAGGGAGCAACGCCCTTGCCGTCAAGCTTGCCTCCCGTCTGAGAGAGGCAGGGTTTCTCTGTATGCCGGTGCGTCCACCGACCGTTCCTGAAAAGAGTGCCCGTATCCGCATCTCACTTCGATCCACTCTTGAGTGGAAGGATATCGCTTCTCTACCAGCCATTATCGGAGAAACAGGGGAACAATGAAGAGTGCATGGCTGAAAAAGGAGGACACTGAAGAGCTGCTGATACTCTTTAACGGATGGGGCATGGATCGCCGCATTGGCGATCATCTCCTCAAGGAATCGCGGTGTGAGGAGTTCACCCAGGATCTTCTGCTCTGTTACGATTACAGCTCTGTGGAGCTTGACTCCGAGGTACTGGAGGAGATGCGTCACTATCGTCGCATTTCATTGATTGCCTGGTCTTTTGGTGTCTGGGTGGCGCAGCAGACATCGCTTCCGCCTGTCACCGGGGCAATTGCCATAAACGGCACTCTCTTTCCTGTTGATGCAGAGAAGGGGATTCGACCGGACATTTTTGAGGCAACCCTCTCAACCTGGTCGGATGAGAATCGCCAACGCTTTTATCGCCGGATGTGTAGCAACAGCCAAACGCTTGCCCTTTTTAGCTGCATGTCGCCTGAGCGCCCCGCAAGTGATCAGCAGCAGGAGCTTGCTCAATTGAAATCGCTCTTCTTGCATCATAGCGCAACAAAATCCGCATGGAGTTATGATCATGCCATTATTGGCGGCAGGGATCTTGTCTTCCCGGCGCAGCAGCAATTCGCCGCATGGAAAGGTGTTCCTGCGACCATTATCTCCGATATGCCACACTTCCCTTTTCTCCACTTCAGGAACCTGCAGGAGGCGCTTGCATGTCTCAGCAGATAGACAAGCAACTGGTTCGCCAGCGGTTTGCCGGCAAACTCAAGAGCTATAAAAAACATGCTCTGGTACAGCAAACCATGGCGAAATCATTAACAGAATTACTCTGCAATGCAAAACCCTCGCGCTCGTTTGATCGAGTGCTTGAAGTGGGCTCAGGCTCAGGCTCGCTCATGACTGAACTCCTGGGCCGATGCACCGTAGATACTTACTATGCCAATGATCTTGTTGAGGAGAGTGCTCTTTTTCTGAAAAAGCTGCTTGCCAGCTTTTCCGTTCGTGAGTTTCACTTTTTGCCGGGTGATATTGAGCTTATGCAGTGGCTCCCGTCTGAGCTGGATCTGGTGGTCTCCAATGCGACACTGCAGTGGCTTGATGATCTCGACGGTTTTTTCCGTTCCATGTCTGAACGTCTGCGAAGAGGAGGAGTGCTGGCCTTCAGCAGCTTCAGCACCTCCAATATGCAGGAGATATCCTCCATTGAGGGGGGGGGGCTCCGCTATCACACTCTTCATGAGCTTGAACAACTTGCCGGAAAATATTTTGAGTTGACCGCCTGTCGGGAAGAGGAGCAACGTCTGGAATTTGCAACACCCGAGGCGGTACTGCACCATATACGGCAGACAGGCGTGAACGCTCTCAGCCGCCGTTCGTGGACAAAAAGCCAGTACCAGCGTTTTATCGACCAGTACCAGGAGCAATTCTCCTGCGCCAATGGTGTTTATCTCACCTATCACCCCGTCTACTGTTGCATGAAAACAAGAGCATCATGAAAGGATCCGTGATTGTCATCTCCGGTATTGATACCGGCATTGGAAAAACCTTTGTGACCGGCATACTTGCCCGCGCATTACTCCTGCAAGGGCGAAACGTCATCACCCAGAAAATTGTCCAGACCGGCTGCGATGGGATATCGGAAGACATTCTTGAGCACCGCCGACTGATGGGTATGGAGCTGCAGGATGCCGACCGGGAGGGGCTCACCTGCCCCTGCCTTTTTCGCTATCCGGCATCGCCACACCTTGCCGCTCGCATGGAGAACAGAGAAATTGATCTGCTCCATCTCCGCAGATCCACCCTTGCTCTCCAGAAACGGTATGAACTGGTGCTGCTGGAGGGGGTTGGAGGATTACTTGTTCCCCTCACGCCCGATCTGCTCTTCGCCGACTATATCCGGGGAACGGGATACCCGCTCCTGCTGGTGAGCAGCCCGCGCCTTGGCAGCATCAACCACACCCTGCTCTCCATTGAGGCGTGCCAGAAGCGGGGCATCGCTCTTCGCGGGGTCATCTATAACTGTTTTCAGAACCCTGACCAGCATATTGTTGATGATACCCGTGAGGTTATCCAGCACTCTCTCAACAAGGCAGGATATTCTGCTCTCGTGATTGATCTGCGTAACGGAGAGCTTGATGCTGACGACCTGTCACGGCTCTCCCTCTCATTGATGATACTGCAATGACAACCATCGATCTCGATTTTGACCGCCAGCACCTCTGGCACCCCTACACATCGGTAACAGACCCTCTGCCAGTCTACCCTGTAGTGAGGGCTTATGATGTTTTTCTTGAGCTTGAGGATGGCCGCAGACTCATCGACGGCATGTCCTCCTGGTGGGCCGCCATTCACGGCTACAACCATCCTGTGCTCAACGCTGCCGTCACCTCCCAGCTTCAGCAGATGAGCCATGTCATGTTCGGCGGCCTTACCCACCAGCCTGCCATAACGCTTGCCCGGCAGTTGATTGCCCTGACACCGGAGCCACTGCAAAAGGTCTTTTTCAGCGACTCCGGTTCTGTGGCCGTTGAGGTGGCCTTCAAAATGGCCATCCAATACTGGGCGGCCCTGGGAAAACCTGCCAAAAACCGTCTGCTCACCGTCCACTCCGGCTATCACGGCGACACCTTTGCCGCCATGTCGGTCTGCGATCCCGTGACAGGGATGCACTCGCTCTTCAGGGGGGCAATACAGGAGCAGTACTTTGCTGAAGCGCCTGCCTGCAGATTTCATGACCCTTGCAGTGACGAGGATATAGCCGACCTCAGCATAAAACTCGAACGCCACAGCCGCAATTGTGCAGCCGTCATTCTTGAACCGATAGTGCAGGGTGCCGGTGGAATGCGCATCTACTCTCCACACTATCTCATGCGCCTCAAGGAGCTTTGCGACCACTACGACATCCTTCTGATTCTTGATGAGATTGCCACCGGCTTCGGACGCACCGGCAAAATGTTTGCCCTTGAACATGCCGGGATAGTGCCCGACATTCTCTGCGTCGGCAAAGCGCTGACCGGCGGTTACATGACCCTTGCGGCAACCATCACCACCGACAGAGTGGCTGAAACCATCTGCTCCGGCACTCCCGGCCTCTTTATGCACGGTCCAACCTTTATGGCCAACCCCCTTGCCTGTGCCGTCGCCTCCGCAAGCATCAATCTCCTGACAAGCTACGACTGGCAATCGGCTGTAGAGCGCCTTGCATCGGGGCTCCGCCAAGGCCTTGAGCCCTGCTGTTCATTCAGCCATGTGGCCGATGTGCGGGTGCTTGGAGCCATCGGGGTTGTTGAGCTTGAAAAGCCGGTTGACATGGCCGTTATCCAGCGGCTCTTTGTAGAGAAAGGGGTCTGGGTTCGCCCTTTTGGCCGCCTTGTCTATCTGATGCCCCCCTTCATCATGGCCGACCGGGAGCTGAGCGTTTTGGCCACGGCAGTGTGCGATGTGGTGTCGCTCCTGAATGACCCGCATGAATAAGGTGATGACGAATGTCGTCACTGTTGTTCCGACAGCGTTGCGTTATAACTTAACTGGGTAACGAGGTAGAGCCGTGGTATGCCCGCTGGAGCAAAGGAGGGGTTGACTTGATTTGCCTTGATGAAAAAAAGTTCAAGCCTCTCTGGGCGGTTGAAATCAAATGGAGCAACCGATACGTTGAGCATTCGTCTGCACTCAAATAACTCCTCTCCTTCTGCGCTACAAACCAGTTCCAGAAGGCGGTTGTCACCACCATCGACAGGGAGTCAAGGTGGAGAATGGAGTCCAGCTTACCTTTATCCCAGCTTCGCTTTACGCTTATGCGGTTGGCCAAAACACGCTGATTCAGAAAAAACAGCGACTGTTCTGACGAGCAAGACGCAGTATTCCGGGCATCAAGGGTATCTTGCCTGGAGAATATTTTGTCGGGAATCCATTATAAACCGTCATTTACGACAAAATGCTGCAATGGACGGGTGCTGTATCTATTATTTTATTGCCGAAGAAGCTTTTTTAGAGAAGATTGTTCCGGTTCTGTTTATGTTTTTTAAAAGTATTGAGTTGTACACACTTTATATGAAGCATGACCCGTTCTGAATTCCAAAATTTGCTGAACCCGGATATTCAGGCCCTGCT
>CAIOLC010000272.1 GCA_903859055.1 uncultured Chlorobiaceae bacterium
CCCTTCACGCACGACAAAGCGGTCGGGTATCTGACCGAAAAAATCAAGGGAAAGCGTATCTTCCTGAAGTATGACAAGCAGAAACATGACGAAGAAAACGTCCTGCTCTGCTCCCTCTATCTGGAGAACAAGACCTTTGTCAATGCGCACTTGATCAAAAGCGGGCTGGTTGGGATTGACAGCAGTTATGAGTATAAGCAGAAGGTGAAGTTTCTAACCTTATTGGAAAAAGTCAATGGCTAAAGAGTGGATTCTGAACAGCGTGATGAACCGCTTTCAGCTTAATTTCAAGAGAAATGTCGGGCCAACCTCCGAGTCTATCGGGAAGTGTGCTCCAAAAAACCGTTGACGAGTGGCGCGACTATTACTTCTCGAACGTCAAGCCTGAAGAGCATATCACGGAGTTGGGGAGGAAGCTCTATGTCAAAATAACAGAGGTAATTGAGGCTGAAGTTGCTTGCAGGTTGGGAGTTTTTTTGGAATTGAACTATTTTTTCCCTAAAATCAGATAGAAGTGTTTGTAAAAGAGCAACAGGTGGCGTATTTCAGATTTCTGTTAATGATAGTCTAATATCTTATAATATGGTAGTTGATCCTACAGATGGCTAACCTTTTATGTAATAAGTGTTAGTTAGTTCTCACGTCTTATTTTTTTTGAGCGCCACTTTTTTCAAATAGTTAAAAGTGGCGTTTCGTATTTCATGCCTCAATGGGTCAGCATTTTGTTGCATCGCATAATATTATGCAGGCTTGATCATTGCCGATGAACTTACTCTGCCGATAGTCCGAGCATCCATCGCCTTATGCTATTGGTTACAAGCCAAAAGACATGATCAAGATAAGCACTGATTTTGCGATTTTAAGCAGTTTGCTGCATTTTTTGATTTTGTAATCAGTTTGTGATACATTTTTCATTTTTTCAGATCCCATACTAAGGGTGGCCATGAATAATCGGAAAATTGAAATATCATTTGATTTATTCCTGAATTTTGAGTGACATCTCGATTTTTTTCTGAAATTGGTTGAACGAAGAGTTTACATTCTTTTTTAAATATATCGGCAGGCGATTAGTGTGCTTTGCTCGTAACGATTAAATAGTTTTTTTCAAGTAATTGTAAAAAAGTAAATAATGACACAAAAAGTTACTTTTCAAGAAGCATGTACTTATTTAAGAAAAAACAACGATGAGATTCAACTCGAATTAAATTTATTGAAGAATAATTGTTTAAATAATAGTGATAGCAATTTATCTAAAATTTATTTAATAAAGCATAGAGTTAAAGAGCCTGAAAGTGTTTATCTGAAAACCAAAAGAAAAGATAAGTCGCTTGATCAAATCTATGATTATGGTGGTTTAAGACTACTTTGTCTATTTGAAGAAGATATTTTTGCTGTTCATATGGATTTTATGAATATGCTTAAAAACAAGGATTATCAGTTAAAATGTTGCTCAGCATATAATTGGAATGATTCTTCAATGGAATCGCTTAAAACCGAGATTGACAAGTATTTTGATGGCTGTAAATTTGAGAAAATACGTCGATCATCAGGCTACAAGTCTGTCCATTATGTTATTAAACGCAATTCGAGTGCCTCTGTCTGGATAGAGGTTCAATTGAGAACATTGGTTCAAGATGTTTGGGGCGAGTTAGAGCATTCTATATCATACAAAAAAGGTGGAGTGCACCCTCATATCAAAAAAAGTTTTTATTTGTTATCACAAGATTTGTCAAATATAGAAAATTTGCTGAGTTACTTGAAGGAAGTAAATCAAAAAGAACATGCAGGAGAAGACTATTCTAATAAATTGGTTGTCCCAAAGTACTTTTTAAAGTATGAAAATAAAATATTGCCTGAGTTTAAATCAATTAATATAAAATTATATAATTGTTATGCAGAGTATTGGGCGATAATTGAATCGATTGATAATCAACTGATAAGTGTTGATTGGGTAAAACTAGCAAGAGCTAAATTAGATGATTTTAATAATCACCTTTCCGTGAGTCAATTAAAGGAAAATAAAGAGCTGTCTTACTGGATTGGCATGGAAAATGCTTTTTTGTTGTTTTGTGAGGCAAAGCATGAGGAAGCTTTGGATGCATACAAAATATTATTAATTCACTATAGTGACAAATATTGTGTTCATTTTAGAATAGGAGAATTATATTATTTATTAGGGCATATCGAACAATCATTATACTCTTTTGATGAAGCAGAGCGATTGCTTGTTTTAGAAGAGATAGATCATGTTAACTATTATAGAATAAAATCTAAACTAGCATATTATTATTGGTCTTTGGGTGATGAATATATTGATATTTCAGTAGCAGAGATTAGTGAGGCGGAAAAAATATACTCACAACATAAAAAATACTTTGATAAGTCTCAGTATGAGCAATTAGTTAATAATATATGTTGGTATAAATTAGAACAATATATTGTCACATTGAAGAAACTTGAAGCAGAGGGAGTTGATTCTGAAGGAAATGATGAATTATTAAATAAATTAAACGTGACATATAGTGAATTGAAAACAGCTTATGCTGTTATTGATTCACTAATAAGAGAAAATAATTATGAATCAAGTAATTTATTAGATACTGCGGCTTGGTATTGGTATTGTTATTGGGAATACAAGAAAAATAATGATACGGCGTATTTAGCAAAAGCTAAAGAATATGCACTATCTATTAACCGCAAAAAAGCCCTTACTTCATATCCTTATAAAAGCTTTAAGACACACATGAATCATATTCAGACAATTATGAGCGCCAAATAGAAATAGTTGATTATGTGGGTGCATGTTAAGAAAAACGTAAACAAGAGGTGTGCTTCTGAGCGTTTGGTAAGAAAATCATAACATCTCTAACGCCCTGAACGGCTTCGACACCCTTAAATAATTCTCAAGCAGCAATCGGATTTAGTCAATCTTGTGCAGCAGCGCCGCCCCCTCCCAGCCAACGAAGCCCCCAACCCAATCATCTCCATTCCCGTAAATCCCGCCCGTGCGCTTGCAATCAAAGCAACTATTCTGTAAATAAACACTCCCGGCATCTTCATCAAGAACGGCCCGGTAATATCCGGCCATTCTTTTGTGCATTCAAGAGTTATACGCTTTATTGCTTGTGGATGCGGGGGGACTCAAACTGAATGTAGTGTTCCGATCACAGCAGTAATCTGTTTCGCGAAGAAAAACCCATAACGCATGAACCTCCAGACGCTTTGCATACCTCGTGACTCAGTTTTTGCTGCTGACCGGCGAGCAACGGTCCTCAACCTTGACGCATTCCTCAAAGGGCAGATTCATGGGGCCGATTTTTTTGAGGAGAATTATTTTACCAACGGTATGCTGACGCTGGTTGATCGTGCTTTTCGCCATTTGTCGGGCACTGGTGCCGGTTCTTCTGTTTTTCTACTGTCACAGGCTATGGGTGGAGGCAAGACGCACAGCATGATCGGCCTTGGCCTGCTGGCGCGTGACCCTGATTTGCGACGTAAAGTATTGGGCGACAAAGATCCGGCCCCCAGGCTTGGCCGGTGCCGGGTTGCTGGATTCAACGGACGCAACTCAGATACCCCAAACGGTATATGGGGCTCAATCGCTGAGCAACTTGGCAAATCAGATCAGTTTGCTCGCTACGTTTCTCCATTACTGAGTGCTCCTGGGCCCGAAGCATGGAAACAGCTTCTTGGCGGCGACCCGTTGGTTTTGTTTCTTGATGAATTGCCCCCTTACCTTGAATACGCCGTTGCGGTTTCGGTGGGGAGCGGTGATCTTGGTTTGGTGACAACCACCGCACTGGCAAATCTTTTCAGCGCAGTTGCCGAAATGGATAATGTCTGCCTTATTATCTCCGATCTGGCAGGCACCAATTACAGCGTTGGGCAACAAAAACTCAATACCGCCTTTGATCGTGCAGTGCAGCATACTGCTTCAGAAGCGAGACGGATTGCGGTGCCCATAACTCCCGTGAACCCTAACGGAGACGAACTCTACCATATTCTCAGAAAACGGCTGTTTCAAAACAACGTCGCTGAATCTGAAATTGAAAAGGTTGCATCGGCTTACAGGGATGCGCTCCGTACGGCAAATCAGATGAACCTGACGAGTACGACACCCGAGTCGCTCTACACCCGTGTCATGGATTCATACCCCTTTCATCCTGATCTGCGGGAGTTGGTTGGCAAGTTTAAGGAGAACGACGGATTCCAGCAGACCCGTGGAGTTATCCGCCTTATGCAGATGGTGATTTCCGACTTGTGGAACTCCAAAAAAGCAATGGGGTTACAGCTTATCCATCCTTACGACATCAATTTGAATATTGATGAAATCGCCTCTGAAATCAGGACAATAAACCCTTCGTTAAGTGAGGCAATTGCCCATGATATTGCGCATGGCGGTGACTCAGAGGTGGAACAGATAGACAAATCCAATGGGAATACTGACGCTTCCGATGCCGCACGCCTCATTCTGGTGGCATCACTCTCCACAACCCCCGGCGCCATTCATGGGTTACGTGAATATCAGGTGATTGACTGCCTTCAGCGGCCCGGCCGCGACCTCTCAACCTTCAAGGCAAATGTGCTTGACAAACTGGCGATCCGCGCATGGTACCTGCACAACTCTGCTGATGGACGCCTCTTTTTTAAAAACCAGCAAAACCTTGCAGCAAAGCTCCGATCAACTGCGCTCTCACTGCACGCAGAAACGGTCGAGCGTATGCTGCGTGACCACCTTGAGGATTACTTTGCCGCATCAATGAGAGATTGTTACCAGATAGTCAAGGTACTTCCTCCACTCGATGAAGTGCAGCTTGAACAAGAGAGAACAACACTGGTGATAACCCGACCCGGTGGTCAGGCAAATCAGCTACCCATTGCTTCCGATTGGCAGGCATGGTGGGAGCAGCAGCAATACAAAAACCGTGTCCTCTTTTTGAGTGGCTCGCGTGACACTTTCCAGAAAGTGATTGATGCCGCACGCCAGACAAGAGCGCTCCAGAGTATTCAGGATGAACTCAAATCTGAAAGCACTCCCCCGGACGATCCGCAATGGCGAGCGATTGATGCTTTGCGCGACCGTATTGGCCTTCAGTTCAGCTCGGCACTTAAAGAGTCTTTCGATCAGATTGTCTATCCATCCATCAATGCTGCGCTCAGGTCAACCGGCATTGACCTTGCATTTGCCGGAAACCAGAACGGTGAGGCGACAATTCGTAAAACCCTTGAAGGGGCACAGAAATTCACGGCAAAGATTGATGAGGATAGCTTCCGTGTTCGGGCTGAGGGGCGCCTTTTTGGTTCGGCAGAGACAAAAGTTGTTCTCTGGGCGGACTTCAAAAGAGCCGCAGCAGTCAATACCAACTGGCCGTTACACAAAACCTCGGCGCTTGATGAACTGAAATCCGACTGCTTGCGCCGTGGATTGTGGCGCGAAGAGGGATCCCATGTTCGTCGCGGCCCATTCCCTCCTCCACAACCGGCTGTTGACATCAGGGTATTGTCTGCATCAGAAGATGGTGACGGCCACACCTTCCTCAAAGTTGAGCCGCTTCATGCCACCCAAATCGTCTATGAAACCGGCGATTCGGAACCGACAACAGCATCATCACCGGTTCCCACTCCAGCCCGCTTTGAAGCCACTGGCCTGCGTTACCGTTTTTTAGCGGTTGACCCGGAAGAGCCTGAACGGTTGGGTGTTGTCAAGGAGTGGAGTGCACAGTTGCGGCTGAAACATCAGCTCCACAATCGGGGCGACCATTTTGAAGTTGAACTGCAAGCGCTGCCCAAAGCCAACGGCATTACCATTCGTTACACTACCGATGGCAGTTCGCCAACCTCTGTTGCTGCGGCCACTTACGAAAACATCTTCAGTGTGCCCGCCGGTTGCAGGGTGGTCTGTGCTTATGCGTATGCTGCGGCCTACTCGCTCACCTCAGATCCAATTCGTATCACCATTCCCCAGCCGGGAACGACAGACCCAACACTCGATCGGACCATTCCCGCTCGTTATAATCAACGAATCCGCCTTGACGATGCAGGAACAGTCTGGGACTTTCTGCAAAAGATGGAGAGTGCAGGAAATGTTACAGCCTACGCTCTTTCGTTGTCGGCTGAAAGCGCTGATGAACTCCAGCATATCGAATATACCGGAGACATTGATGAAGGATATCAGTCACCCAAACTCAAATCAATTGCTGACAATCTCCAGATACTGGTCGGCGCTGGCGGCTTGAAGATGACTCTTGGTTCGCTTGGATTCTCAACCGGTCAGGCGCTGCTTGACTGGCTGAGAAACGCTGGTCAATCGCTTGATATTACAAAGGTAAAGCAGTAGATCATGGCAAAACCAGATACAGGAAGCGGCAGAAAAACGGTTGGTTTAGGTTTTCTGCCCGATGAAATTCGCCATGGCTTTGTGATTGATGTACCAAAAGGGAGCAACCAGACGGATTTGATTGCCATTACCGAGCACCGTGGTTCAGACCTCGACGTTTTTGGTGTACGCATTTCCGAACCGGTTTCACAAAAAGACCCGGCATTACGTGTTTTGATAGACCGGGCACGCTGGCTGGCACTTGCCCCGACATTTTGGGAGGAAGCCAATCGCCGTCTTCGCGCAAACGGCTTCCCCTCATGCAAGTTCATAAAAAATCCTTCAAAGCCGGTACCGGTTCACCCTTCACTCGGCAAGGAACTCTGCGTTCTCTGCTGGGCGGTAGAAGAGGCCCCACCGGGAGATATTCCAAATGCCCTGCAAAACTGGGAAGCCCTTGCACCTGAAGAGCGCTGGTGGCTCTACACCATGACGGTTGCCACCACAGCCCAGGCATTGCAGCGGGGCATTGGCTGGCGCAAGGCGCTTCGGGCGGCGCTGGCAGACAATCCCTTTGTGAAGGGCGAAGGAAGTTCTCCGCGTGCCCGTCGTGAACTCCTCGGCCATCACGATCAGTTGGCACTCAATCTTTAACAGCTCCTCCGGTATGCCTGCATTTATTGAAACACAGTTTCCCATTGCCCGTCTTTCGGCTGAGTCATATAAGGAGCGCAAAGCTGGGGCAAGTCAGACATTGACCGGTCTTGGAAAATGGTGGGGTCGAAAACCGCTGATTCTTGTCAGGGCAAGTATTCTCGGAATGCTTATGCCTGCATCCAGCGATCCTAAGCGAGACCGCGAGATTTTCCTCAAAATCCTCACGATGGATGATGATGGCACCGTGCAGCGGTGGAAGCCAAACGAACGCTATACCCTGACCGAGTTGCTTGAGCTTGCCTTGCCCGATGAACGTAACCGTTACCATGAACTGCTCGCAGAACGTGAACGGCTCTTCAACAACATCAACGAGGTAACAGAGGAACTCAAGCGTATCCCAAAGAGTAACCTTGAGGCTAACGCGACTGCCAGTGCAGCAATGAATGAAGCGGTCGGGCAAGCCGATAGGGCAAGAAAAGCGCTTCTTGCATATTTCAACGCCCTGCAAATCACCGTTTTTAATCGGCTGCCTTATGCCGAACGCCTGAAGGTTTGCGAACGCCCCGAAAATATCGATGGCCCCACCGAACAGGCATGGGAAGAAATCAATGTCCATCTTGGCACCACGGCGAGTAACCTTGCTGAACTGATTGAACAACTTGGCCAGCTTACCTATGGCCATACTCCCCGTGTCGGAGACTGTTTTTGTGGCGGAGGCTCCATTCCTTTTGAAGCTGCCCGCATTGGCTGTGATGCTTTCGGCTCTGACCTCAATCCTGTGGCTGGATTGCTCACCTGGGCCAGTCTGAATATGCTCGGTGGCGGCAAAAACGTGCAGGATGAAATTCGTGGTGTACAGGAAGAGGTTTTTTCGGCAGCTGACAAGCAAATTACAGAATGGGGTATTGAGCATAACGAGCAAGGTGAACGCGCTGAAGCTTTTCTGTACTGCGTCGAAGTCAAGCCGGAGGGTTGTGATTACTACATTCCACTGTCGCCAAGCTGGGTGATCGCAGAGAAGTATCGCATTGTTGCCACCTGGAAAAAATTGCCCGATTCCCTTCACTTGCAGCCTGAAGTGCTCGCAGTCTCAGAGAGTGAATTGAAACTCTATAAAGGGGGTAAGAGCGCTACGGTAGTGGATAGCCGCATCGTAGACCCGTTTGACGCAACACGTTCCTGGTCGGTAGAAGCGCTGCGCGGCCCTGAAGGTCTGCGTCGATGGAGCAATGACGATGTGGTGCCTCGACCCGGGGATGTGTTTCAGGAACGACTCTATGGCATTCGTTGGGCAAAAACCGTTATGCATAATGGCAAACCCAAGCTTGTTCGTCGTTATGCTGCACCTGATGCGGCTGACCTTGCTCGTGAAGCGAAGGTGTTGGCATTGCTCCGTGAGCGTTTTGCTGACTGGCAACGCGAGGGGTTTATCCCTTCGAAGGTGATCGTCAGCGGATACAACACTGAACAGCCTATCCGAGAACGTGGCTGGACGCACTGGCATCATTTGTTTACAGCGAGGCAGTTGTTAATGCATGGAGTATTAATGAAACTGGGTAATCAAATATCTATGTCGCTTAATGCCAAAGCTTACAGCTTGCTAACGATTGGATATATCACTGACAATAGTTCGAAGCTTTGTGGTTGGAATCCACATCATTCTAAAGGGCCCGGCAATACTCGAAATGTTTTTTCAAATCAGGCATTGAATACTCTTTTTAATTATGGAACAAAATCTTTACAAGAAATCTCATTCAAGATAATTTCTTTATCCATTAACCTGCAACGACTTACAGGAGAATCGAATATCATTATTTCAGATGCTCGCGATCTTTGCAAAACTTGCGATATATGGATTACTGACCCCCCTTATGCTGATGCGGTAAACTATCACGAACTTGGTGACTTCTTTCTTGCATGGTACGACAAGCAACTGGCTATAGCTTTTCCAGAATGGACAACCGATGCCCGCGCTGAACTGGCTGTACGTGGTGATGGCGAGGACTTCCGCCGCTCCATGGTGGAGATTTACAAAAATCTCGCCCGACATATGCCCGACAATGGTATGCAGATGGTGATGTTCACTCACCAGAACCCTGCTGTCTGGGCCGATCTCGGTATGATTCTCTGGGCTTCCGGGCTCAAGGCAACAGCGGCGTGGACTATCAGCACCGAAACCGAAGCTGCCGGAATAAAAAAAGGAAACTATGTTCAGGGTACCGTCTGCCTCGTTTTGCGCAAGCGGCTTGGAAATGAACCCGGCTTCCTCGACGAGGTTTATCCTCTGGTAGAAGACGAAGTGAAGTCCCAGATAGCCTCCATGCAGGCGCTTGACGAAGGCGGGGAACCAAACTTCAATGATGCTGATTACCAGCTTGCCGCCTACGCCGCTGCGCTCAAGGTGCTTACCCGGTATGGCAATATTGACGGACGCGATGTTGAGCATGAGCTTTTTGCTTTGCGTGCGGCAAACGAAAAAAGTGATTTTCAGGCGGTTATTGAGCGAGCGCTTGGGATTGCCTGTGATTATCTTGTGCCACAGGGGCTCGACCGTTTATGGCGCGACCTCTCGCTAGTTGAACGGTACTACATGCGCTCACTCGACGTTGAGTCACGCGGCGAACGGCGCAAGGGTATGTATGAAGAACTTGCGCGGGGCTTTGGCGTTACCGATATCCGCCCCCTGCTCCAATCCGACAAAGCCAATAGTACCCGTATGGTTACGCCGTCCGATTTAGGTTCAACTCATCTTGCTTCATTTGAGGGTGCAGCTCAAAGCCAAGCGATGCAAATTCCCCGGCGTGGCCGTGCAGTTTCCGGCGCTCCGCATCCCTTTGCCCTGTCGCCGTTGAGGCATCTCTTGTTTGCGGTTCGTGAAACAACCGAAGCTGATGATAATCCTGAGCCGGGACGTCAGTATTTGCGCGATACCTTTGGTCAGGGCTACTGGAACCAGCGGGATCGGTTTGTCGGCCTTCTGGAGTGGTTTGCCCGGCTTGGCAACAGCGCCGGAATGGAGGAGTGGCATGAAGATGCACAAGCTGCCCGAGTGCTCTCCGGCAGGCTACGTAACGACGAAGCATAACCGGCCATGCTGACACGATACTCAAGCAGGCGTGCACGCCTCGACCATGCGCTTCTCAATCAGCGGCTGGAGGGTGCTCTCTCTTATGACCGTATCGCTGGCTATTTCCGCTCCAGTCTGTTTGAAGTTGCCGGTGAAGCTATTTCAAAAGTCGGTGGCCCGGTCAGGATTATTTGTAATTCTGACCTTGACCCACAGGATGTGGTCACGGCTGCCGCAGCTCAGGCCGCCATTCGACGCAGTTGGTGTGCCGGATTGCCTGAAGCCGCTCCACCCGCCGCCATCCCCCGGTATCAGGCTCTTTATGATGCGTTGACCACTGGCAAAATGGTGGTGCGTGTCCTGCCCGACTCGGCATTTGGCCTTGTTCATGGCAAGGCTGGCGTTATCCGTTATGCTGATGGGTCGGCAATCTCGTTTCTTGGCAGCGTGAACGAAAGCGCCTCTGCCTGGAAAATCAATTACGAGCTGCTTTGGGAAGATGATGCACCTGAGAGCGTCGCCTGGGTGCAGGAGGAGTTTGATGCGCTCTGGAATGACCCGAGAGCAATGGATCTTGCCTGTTGCCCATTTATCGCCCAGGATTTGAAGCGCATTATTTCCCGCAGGGTTATTGAACCATCGGAGTGGCAAACTACCGCTGACACAAGGCTTTCAGCAGCTTCGGTTGCGATTGAGACTCCTTTGTATCGTCGTGAACAAGGTCTCTGGCCGCATCAGAAATATTTTGCCCAGTTGGCGTTGCAGCGTCATCGGCTTGGAGGCGCCCGACTTCTCCTTGCCGATCAGGTTGGTTTGGGCAAGACCATTCAACTGGCAATGGCTGCGCTTTTGATGGCTCTGGACGATCCTGATGGCGGCCCGATACTGGTACTTGCCCCGAAACCACTCTTGCAGCAATGGCAGGACGAGATGATGGAGTTATTGCAACTTCCCTCAGCCCGCTGGAATGGACATGCGTGGATTGATGAAAATGAACTCGAATACCCTTCTGATGGAATCAAATCGCTGGGGCGCTGCCCTCGCCGGATTGGTCTGGTTTCGCAGGGTCTGGTTGTACGTGGGATGCCTGAAGCTCTCCAGCAGTTACGGTCAAAAAAATATACCTGTGTTATTGTTGATGAAGCACATCGGGCACGGCGTTATACCGTGCCAAAGGTTGATGCAGGCCCGGAAGAGATTGATGAACGGTGTGTGCCAAACAAGCTTATGGCATTTTTGCAGTCAATAGGCTCCTCAACCAAAAGCATGCTTCTTGCCACCGCAACACCGGTGCAGCTACACCCTGTTGAAGCATGGGATCTGCTGAATATCCTCTCTTCTGGCAATGACGGGGTTCTTGGTGGTGGTACGCTTACAAGCCCCTGGTACCGGGCAAGCCATTGCCTCTCGATAGCGGTTGGTGATACAGCCGTGCCACTCAATGACCGGGAGGGGTGGCAATATGTCCGTGATCCTTTGCCTTCACGTGCAGAGAGTCCTGCATTCGATCGAATTCGCCGCAACATTGACGCTGACGACAAGGTGTGGCAATTCAGTCCCGAAGTGCTCGACCGGTTATCACCGGCAATCCGTCGTGTTCAGTTGCAACGCGACATTTTGCCTGAGTACGGGGAGCTGTTCAATCCGCTCCTGCGCTGTATTGTTCGTCGTACCCGCGCTCACCTCGAAGCCACCATAAATCCGGTAACCGGAGAATATTTTCTGCCAAGAATTGCCGTGAGACTGTTCGGAGAAGATGACTTGGGTGTACTGGATCTCAGTGGCTATCTTCTTGATGCATACAAAGAGGCCGAGAAGTTCAGTCTTCTTCTTCAGCAACGAGTTAAGGGCGCAGGGTTTTTCAAGACCTTGCTGTTAAGGCGCTTGGGCAGCTCCATGGAAGCTGGACGACGCACCATTATGCGCCTCCTGGGGCAAGATCCTGACGAACCCAATGAAGAGGATGATGACGATTCAGATGACAACACCTTGACCCAGGGAGGCGCGATAAATGGAGGGAGTGAGTTTAAAAATTTCTCACCGGCAGAAATTGCATCACTCAACCGCTGCCTGCAACTGCTTCGAGAGGGAGGAAACAAAGAGCCCAAACTGGATGCTGTGATCGGCTTTCTCCTTGGAACATCACCCAAGGCAGAGAGGCCGTGGCTTGAGTTGGGCAGTATTCTTTTTTCGCAGTACTACGATACGGTGCGCTGGGTTGGCGATGAACTTGCCAAACGAGCCGAATTTTCAGAATTGGAGTTCGGCCTCTATGCAGGAAGCACTCGTTCAGGCGTTTGGCGACAAGGCAAGTTTGTGCGGTGTGATCGGGAAACCCTGAAAGCACGAGTTCGGTCTGGCGAGCTGAAATTACTCCTTGGAACAGATGCAGCATCAGAAGGCTTAAACCTCCAGCGACTTGGTGCCCTCATCAACATTGATCTTCCCTGGAATCCAACCCGTTTGGAACAGCGCAAAGGCCGTATTCAAAGAATCGGTCAAGCAAGAAGCGAAGTTTGGATCGCCAACCTCCGCTACCGTGACTCCGTCGAAGATCGGGTGCACCAGGTACTTGCTGATAGGCTTGAATCAATTCACGAACTCTTCGGCCAAATTCCCGACACCCTCGAAGATGTCTGGGTACAAATAGCATTGAACAGCGAATCAGAAGCCCGGCAGCTTATTGATCGCACAGCCGCTACCCGAAACCCTTTCGATGTCAAGTACAGCAAGGTTGAGGATGCCGACTGGGAAACCTGTTCATTGGTTCTTGATCCGATTGCTGTCAGGGAGCAATTGCAGAAGGGGTGGTGATTAAAATATGGAGATTATCGGAAGTCGAACAAAAAAATGAGGTTTTTTTCATTAGATAAGCGATCAATAAAAGTATCCTGTAACACATTCAAATGCCGCAGAGTGTTTAGATTATATCTGATTCAATAGTTTAAGTATTTATTTCCACAACCAATATATTTGTCTTTTTAGTATCACTTTTAGCTCTATTTTGAAATCAATTTAAATATCTAACAAATGAACATAGTTGATTTTATAGGAAAATACAAAAATCATCCTGTACTATTTATTGGTACCGGATTAAGCTTGAGATATTTAGATAATGCTTATACTTGGGACGGACTATTAAGTAAAATAGCTACCGAATTAAAAGGCAATAACGAGTATTATTTGGACATTAAATCCGAATGCCAGGATAGCGGAAAATACCAATTTGAAAAAGCCGCAGGTCTTTTAGAAAAAGAGTTCAATCATATTTTAAAGATCGAAAGAGATGGCACATTCAAAACTATTAATGATAGATTTTATGAAAGCATGACTAAAGGTATTAATATTAGTCGATTTAAAATCTATATATCAGAGTTATTAGCTGAGTTAAAGTACAAAGAAGTTATGAACGAAGAGCTGGCAGAATTAAAAAAAACACGAAAAAATATAGGCTCAATAATCACAACCAATTACGACAGACTAATTGAAGAGTTATTTGAATTTAATCCTTTAATAGGGAACAGTATTCTTTTAAGCAATCCATATGGCTCTGTATACAAGATTCATGGCTGTGTGACAGATGCAGAAAAAATCATTATCAGCAAAGAGGACTATTCTGCGTTTGACGAGAAATTTGAGCTAATACGAGCTCAATTATTATCATTATTTATACATAATCCAATCATTTTTTTAGGCTACAATATTGGTGATGAAAATATTAAAAAAATATTAAAAACTATTTTCACCTATGTAGAACCTAACTCAACGATGGCAAAAAAAATTCGAGATAACTTTTTACTTGTAGAATATGAACAAAATTCTGATAATGTCGAGATTACTGAGCATGATATTGATATGGAAGGCTTTTCTACTATTCGTATTAACAAAATAAAAACCGACAATTATATAGAGATATACAAATCATTGTCTGACATTCAGTTACCAATATCTGCAATGGATGTAAGAAAAGTACAAAATATTGTTAAGGACATTTATGCTGGAGGAGATATCAAAGTAAATATTACTGAGGATCTAGATTCTTTACGTAATGACGAGAAAATAATCGTGATTGGTTCTGAGAAAACTATTAAATACCAATATCAGACTGCTGCTCAAACGATATCCAATTACTTTAATATTATTGACGAG
>CAIOLC010000273.1 GCA_903859055.1 uncultured Chlorobiaceae bacterium
ACAGATAATAGCACATAGCCACCCATATCTGGGATAACACGGCATTCTGGCTTGTCCCAAGGAATGACTTGATTTTCAGGTTCTGTTTGATCCACTTGAAAAAGAGTTCAATCTGCCAACGGGACTATTATCCTCGCAAAATGTTCCATAAAATCAATCCGCACAGAGCTGGCGCAAACCATCCCGAAACTTGCAAAAACTGGGCGAAACGTTCCGATCAGGCTCCATCAATGGCGCAATTTTTTTTGCCCATTCATGCTTTACTTGGCCCGGTAAAGGCCACCCAGCTTTTTTTATGGCCGATGAACCGCCCGGATACACCGCATCAGCAAGCAACTCCCACGTATCACAGACGCTATCCTGAACATACGATCTCATCACATCCTGCCTGACTCGCGGATAAGCGGCTAACAATGCTTCTCTGTCACCAAAATACCATGCCTCAACTTCCTCAATGGCAAGGCGGAACATGGTATCAGGCACCACCGTTTTGTCGTCAAGAACAGCTTTCAACTCAGCCAGGAATGCTACGCAATCCCGTTTATCCGTATCAAGCACAACCACAACAGCATCAATTCCAGGTGTTTTGCCATACCCGCGCAAGAGCTTGGGCAACTGATCAAGCAAAATACGTTTGGCCGGATCAACCTTTTTCCCAATGCCCTGCGGAATTTTGCCAATACCTTTATAGGCATGTACTCGCCATGTATTTGAATCACCTTGCACTCCCAACAATTGTGGCAACAACACCTCAAGAAGCGTCGCGCCAGAACTATCCTCAACCAATATTTCAATGTGCATTGTTACCTCGCCTCAAAATAGTCGCTGTACCAGAGGCCACCGAGAGGCAACCCTTCGTCGACGAGGTTTTTTACGACTTCCAGCTCGGAGACTCGTCGTATGACTGAGTATCCATCAGCACCTTTCTCCAACAGCCACACCTCCTCAGGCGCCAGCGCATCCACAAAATAGGGCTGGTGGGTGGTCACGAAAATCTGGGGAGAGTTCTTCTTGCCAGTAGCATGCAAACGAAACTCCTGAGCCAATGCCTCCAGCAACTTGTGATAAAGTCCGTTCTCAGGCGCTTCAATACAGATAAATGGCGGTGGATCAGGATCTTCCAGCAACAGGAGATAGGCAAAAACTTTCAGCGTGCCATCTGACATCTGCTGTGCGAAAAACGGGTCTCCAAAAGCACCGTCGTTGAAACGCAACAACACCCGCTTATCTGCGGTCTCCAGCGTATCAATCGTGTCAATCCCGGGAATCTTGGCTGCAATCCGCTGAAGAATGCTCTTGAAACGCGCCTTGTGCTCACGCTCCATGAACTGCACAACATTACCGATATTGTCGCCATGAATATTCAAATGCCTCTGTGGCCCGGCACTTGGCAAACTGCGCGCCGCATCCGGATAAAAATAGGACAAGTACCAGCCTTTCAGAAAATCGCGAAACCGCTTGATCCGGGGATGCTCCTTGAGTGTCCCGAGTGTGGCAATACCAAGTTGCCGGATATCGGTCAGTTCTACCGGTGTCTGGGCACAATCTTCCTCTCCTTCAACCTCAACCGCCTCTTCACCAGCCCAAACAGTACCCTTGCCATGATCAAGTCGCAAAAACGGAAAAGGTCGTCCGTATTTCTGAAGCTTGCGCCGCTGCTTCAGTACCTCCGACTCAACAAACGGGCGACCCGACTCATCCAGCGAAATCGCCAGCTCATAGGTGATCGGTCGCTCTTTGGGCGATTCACGGTAGTAAATTTCAAACCGGATAGCATCATCCTGACCCATTGAGCGCAGACGATCGAAGCCTCCTCGCTGCTTCATGTCGCAGGCGGTTTCCACATCAGCAGATAAACAATCCGCAACAAATCCGAAGGCATCGAACAAGGTGCTTTTACCAACACCATTTTTTCCAATCACCACGGTAAACGGGGTTAATGGCTCGCCTGTCTGCTGGTTGGAGAGTTTGCCAAGCGTCACATCGCGCAGTGCCCGATAATTCTGTACCCGAAATCCTTCAATAACTGCCATTTATCATTTAATTTATTTCTTCTATTGCGGTTAGCTTACAAGCTCAGCCGCAATCATCTCCGCCTGTTTCAGCACCGTTTCGGTGGCCAGGAGCTGCATGTCTGGCGGATAACCGAACTGGCGTAAGGTACGTTTTACGATTACTTTCAGTTTGGCTTTGACGCTCTCCTTGATGGTCCAGTCTATCGAAGCGTTTTCGCGCACGCGCTGGGTAAGGACGACGGCCAGTTCTCGCAGTTTGTCCTGCTGCATGAGTTCCCGTGCACTGTCATTGCTGGCAACGGCGGTATAAAAGGCATATTCGAAATCGCTGAGGCCCAGATGTTTGGCCTCCTGGTCTGAAGCAACAATCTCTTTGCTGATTTTGATCAGCTCATCCATGACTTCGGCAGCGGAAAGGATTTTGTTCTGGTATTTCTTGATGGCTTTTTCGAGCATCTCCAGCAAGCTCTTGCTCTGAACGAGATTCTTTTTTGCGCGTACTTTGAGTTCGTCATTGAGCAGTTTTTTCAGCACCTCAAGAGCTATGTTCTTGTGCTTGTGCCCTTTCAGTTCAGCCAAAAACTCTTCGGAGAGAATGGAGATATCAGGCTTTTTGATTCCTGCTGCATCAAAAACATCAATCACCTTTTCGGAGACCAGCGCCTTGTCGATCACCTGGCGAATGGTGGTTTCGATATCTTCGTTGCTGTAGCCGTTACCGGTGCCATCAAATTTGGCGAGACGTGCCTTGACTGCTTGAAAAAAGCCGACCTCATCTTTTACGCCCATCGCCTGCTCATGCGGAATTGCTATGGCAAAGCTTTGTGAGAGAAGGGTCACTTCGTTGCTATAGCGCTTCCGGCCATCATCAAGACCGAGAATATGCTCTTCGGCAGCAAGGATCAGCGAAAGCTTTTTTGCGGTATCGGCATCGAAATACTCTTCGTAGGGGAAACCATGGTACATCGCCGATACCACTTCGATCTTTTCAAGCATCAACGTAACAGCCTGTTCCTGCAACAGTGTGGGATCGCCTTTGCCTCCTGAATCTGAATAGAAGGAGAGCGCCTCTTTCAGATCGGCCGCAATTCCCAGATAGTCCACCACCAGGCCGCCGGGCTTGTCTTTGTAGACCCGGTTCACGCGGGCAATCGCCTGCATCAGGTTGTGCCCTTTCATCGGCTTGTCGATGTAGATGGTATGCAACGAAGGTGCATCAAAACCGGTGAGCCACATATCACAAACGATTACGAGCTTCAGCGAATCGTCATCATCTTTCATACGCTCGGCCAGCAGTTTTCGCTGTTCTCTCGAGGTATTATGTTTGGACAATAAGGGGCCATCACTCGAAGCGGAGGTCATTACCACCTTGATAACACCCTTGTTTATCTCGTAGGAATGCCATTCAGGGCGAAGATTGATGATTTCCGCATACAACTCGGCGGCAATGCGGCGTGACATGCAGACAATCATCCCCTTGCCAGCAAACACCTCCTGCCGGGCCTCGAAGTGCGTGACAATATCCTTTGCAATATTCCGGGTGCGGTTGGCACTGCCAATCAGTGCCTCCATTCTGGTCCATCTGGCCTTGCTTTTTTGTGTTTCTGTCAGTTGGTGCTGATCGAGCTCTTCATCAAGCTCGGCAATCAGTTTTTTACCTTCTTCTCGAAGCTCAACCTTGGCCAACCGGCTTTCGTAGAAAATCCGAACGGTGGCACCATCTTCAACAGCCTGTGCTATGTCGTAGATATCGACATAGTTTCCGAAGACTGCCGGAGTGTTGATGTCGGTTTTCTCAATAGGCGTACCGGTAAAGCCGAGATAGGTGGCATTCGGCAAAGCATCGCGCAGATACTTGGCAAAACCGTAGACAACCTTTTTACCAATCACAATACCATCACCATCTTTCTCATCAATGGTTTTGGCGCTGAATCCATACTGGGTACGGTGCGCTTCATCAGCGATAACCACAATATTTCGGCGAGAAGATAGCTGCTCATAGAGATTTCCTTCGGAGGGCTGAAACTTCTGGATGGTTGAAAAGATAACCCCTCCTGAAGCGACTTTCAACAGCTCTTTCAACAGATCCCTGCTCTCTGCCTGCACCGGCTCCTGCCGCAATAACTGTTTTGATGCAGCAAAGGTGTCGAACAATTGATCGTCGAGATCGTTGCGATCGGTTATGACAAGGATGGTAGGATTATCGAGTACCAGTACAATCTTTCCAGTATAAAAAACCATTGAGAGCGATTTGCCCGACCCCTGGGTATGCCAAACCACTCCCGCTTTCATATCGCCCCTTGGCTGGCCAGCTACGCCGGGAAGGCCATAACTCAATGGATTTTCACGAGCCTGCAGGTGAGCATCCAGGTCGACCGCCCGCAGGGTTGATGCTACAGCGGCATTCACTGCATAGTACTGGTGATAGGCAGCCAGTTTTTTCACTGACGCGATGGTGACGATACCAGTAACGGGATCTTCTTTTTTACTTTTCTCAAAAACAATAAAGTGACGCAGAAGATCAAGCAATGTTGCCTTGTTCAACATGCCTGAAATCAGCGTTTCCAGTTGACTGACCAGATGCGAGGCTTCAGCTTTACCATCAGCACTTTTCCATGCCATGAAACGGGAGAAACCGGCAGAAAGGGAGCCCGCCCGGGCCTCAAGCCCGTCGGAGATGACGACAATGGCATTTGCAGTGAAGAGCGCTGGTATGGCCTGCTTGTATGTTTCGATTTGGCGGAAGGCTGACTTGATGGTTGCATTTTCATCGGCAGCGTTTTTCAGTTCGAGCACCACCAGCGGAATGCCGTTGACAAAGAGCACGATGTCAGGACGCTTGTTCTGGTGGTTCTCAATCACCGTAAACTGATTAGCCACCACAAACTCATTGTTCTCTGGAGTGTCAAAATCAATGAGCTTCACCAGATCGCCACGCTCGTTGCCATTCTGCTGGTAGCTGACTCCAACACCTTCAGTTATAAGGCGATGAAAAGCTTCATTATTGTCCAGAAGATCAGGCGAATGGATGCGCTGTACCTCCTTGAGTGCGGTCTGCAAAACAGCAAGTGAATGCCTGGGGTTAATGCGGCGAAGCGCGGCCTCAAGCCGACCTGTCAGCAGCACCTCATCGTAATGACTGCGTTCAGGGCTGGTCCCGTCAGGTGCAATATCCGGCCCGTAGAGAGAGCTGTATCCCTGCCGCTCAAACAGATGAATGGCAAACTCTTCTATGGCAGATTCAGTCAGCTTTTGTGTCATGCTGTCGTTGTCACGTTCATCATCCTCCACAGGTGTCATTACTGTTCACTTGTATCCTGATTTCCCACTCAAAACATAACGACGAATAAATTATGTTTATAAATGAAAATATGTTAATTGATTATCATCTCTGATTTAACTACCTGGGAACGCCGAGCTCCAGCTCGGCAATATTATCCTCTTTTCTGCCGAGCTGGAGCTCGGCGTTCCCAGGTGCAGGATCACAACAACTATGTCGTCCCCCGAGGGGCCTGGGGCATGTTGATGCTACGCGGCAAATTTATCTAACATTTCTCGCTGATAGCGTTGATCCCACAGGATAATATCAGCACCCTTACTTTTCAGGGCATCCAAATACTCTCTCTTTATCTCCTTCTCCTCATTATTTACAATAGCCAACCCTTTTAACTCTTTGCAGGAAACCTTCTCTCTGGTTGGCTTTATATCCTCCCAACCAAAGAGAAAATTCGGAACATTAATTTTATTCAGAGAATTAAAAGATTTAATGACAATCTCTTTTTGCTTGCCCGCAATTTGAAAGTCAAAGGTAAATTCAATACCTGTAGAGCCTTTCGCAATAAACTGTGGAGTGCAAATAATGCCTTGTTCATCGAGATAGGCTTTGACATCTTCCTTGAAAAGAGAAGAGACGGTATGTTTTGCCATCATTGCCATGTCCGAAATCTCTGAAATTGCACAAATCAGGTTATGCTTCTTTTGATTGAAATCCTTTTCTGTTCCAATAACTTGAAGTTCATTATCAACCAATGCTATTCCATAATTCAGTAACACCATGTCGAGCCACTCTTTGCGTTTCGAAGAACGCAATAGAGGCGCTCCTGCAAGTTCTAAATTAGCTAATGTTACGCCATCATCAGACAAGATGAGCCTGCCATTTTCAAGCTTGGCATAAATCTCAATAGTATCATTAAACAAGCCTGAATACGGAGTGATTATAGCACTCCATCCGGTATTTTCATCTTTGGTTACAATGGTTTTTTCGTGAAGCCAGTTGTAATATTCTTTGATACTATTCTCTATCCAGCTCATAGCAGTAATGGATTTATGGTAATGACCGTCTCCAGATTGATTGTCTTTGCAAACACTCTAACGATAGCTGCCAAGGTGTTGTTCAACTGGGCACTTCTGTTCAACTCTTTAATTTGAAAATCATCATCGGTCAAAGGGATTTCCCAGGCAAGAGATTTATACCCTTGTACATGGTAATGAATGTGATGTTCCTTATCTGAAAAAGATTTTCCAACGTAGGGATGAAATTTTTCGGGAACAAATTCTGAAATCCCTTCAGGGTTTTGATGCCCGCTATTGTAATCGACACGCAGCAAGCCTGTTTTTGTATCGTTTTCCTGATGGTGAAAACTGACACGAATACTTTTTTTCTGGCTCTGTTTTATTTCCAATAAAAAAGTAAACTCATCATCTTGTGCTGAAATAATCTCGAAACGTTGATTAAAAGGAAACTGCTGATCAATCGTCAAACTCTCCAGCAAACCTTCAGGCCCAACAATTTTTTTTGGCAATTTCAAGAGGTATTCAGCTTGTTCGTTCGATATTTTCATATCTGTAACTTAATTTATAACTGTCACTTCGCCGCTCATCAGTTTTGGGAGAAGGGTGTCACGGAGTTTTTCAAGCGTGCGGATTTGTAAATGGTTCACGTCTTTCTTTTTCCACCATGACTTCACAAGTTCTGAAAATTCAACAACCTTTTCTTTGGGAGGTAATTTGAACTTGGGCCTTTGCAAGCCGTCTATTGCAAGCATGTTCACAGTTGAGCCATTTGTGGCAGAGATAATTTGCTCTCTAACAGAAGGTGTCAGAAGGAGGTAATACAGGTACTCTGTAGTGAGATAGCTTTTTTCCTTTAAAATAACCCTGTAAATATGTTGGCTAAACAATCCCTTTTCTCCATAAAAAGACGGAACAATTGCTGGGCATCCGATTAATTTAAATTCATGTCCTTGCTCAGTGTTTGCAACGATAATCTCTCCATTTCTGACAAGATGACGTTCTTTGAATTTGTCCCTGTAATACTTAATGCCGACTTCTTTATACCCACCACCTTCATAGATCGAATTCAAATTGTGCATTGGTATGCCAAAACCTGAATCGGATAAGCCACTGCCTTTATAGCTAAGCCCTCTCATGACTTCACTATGGCAATCAAGTGTTGTATCTATCCAGCCCTCATGCGCCTCTTCAATAAACCAATGGCGAAAGAGGGTTTCGGCCATGGATTCAAGGGTTTTGTTCTGGCGATGCAGCAGATCGATTTTGTTGTCGAGGCTGCTGAGGACATTAGCTATGGCTTTTTGTTCGGGGAGAGGAGGTACCATAATTTTAAGGGCTGACATCATATCATTGTTTAGACTTGCCCTTGTAGTCATGGATGACATGCTCGTAACTGTAGCTCTAAAATACGGTGACCTAAAATAGTATCCAGTATACTCAGGCCACACATCTATATGCCCAATTGGACGTAATCGCTTCGTAAATCCATTAAAAGTTGCTTCTGGATAATCAATTAATGCGACAGAACTCATGCCAAGTTCCTCTTGGGTTTCACTCGTGCGAGTGAGAAAAACATCCCCTTTTTTTATAGAGCATTGCAATCTTTCCTTGATGCTCGTATTTGCTAAGTTCCCCAGCTTTTTTGGAAGAAAAAAATTATTGAATACGTCTTTGAAAGACAGAAAAGGAAAGCCAAATCCGAATTGATCACGGCTTTTCGAAAGTCCTGAAGCAAAAGTATAAATTTCGTTTAAATGATATTCCTGCCACCCGCTCAA
>CAIOLC010000274.1 GCA_903859055.1 uncultured Chlorobiaceae bacterium
AAAAAATATTGATAAGCCGTTCCTGGGGTACTCCTTCGGGAAAAAGTGCGGTTTCAGCTTTCACTATCTGTTCAAGCAGCTCTTCATGTTTTCGTCTGCTCGCTTTCCATGCTTTTTGTTCAATAGCTTCAATAATTTTTTCTGACTGAAGAGACGAGGCCGCAAGAAAAGGCTGAAGGGTTGGATCTATTTTTGCAAGTGCTGGTTCGAGTGCAGCAAGCGCCCGTCTGATCTCCTCTTTTGTTACGGCGAACAGCGTATCCAGTTGAGGGTTTTCCGAGATTCCAACAGCATTTCTTTTCAGTTGTTGAAGATCTCCAAATATTGCGTTATAAATTTGTTTGCGCGAAAATCCTGGTTTGCCGGTTATTTTAAGTAACTTATCCATGATTTTACTTATTTTCGGTTCAACCAAAGTAAAGCTTCCTCTTGGAATGACAAAGGGCATTGTAAGCCCGAACAATTCGTAGTTTGTCCGGTATTGTGCAAGGTAGCTGATCTCTCCAGGGCCGGCAATACATGCGAAGGTGGGCAAAACGTGATCCTGGACGATTGGCCTGAGTACGACGTTAGGACTGAATCGTTCGGGGTGATCCTGACATAACTCCAGTATTTGATGGCGTGAATAGTGCTGCTTGTCGGGTACAATCGTGAAGGTATCCTCTGACGGCTGCTCTATTTTTTGCCGTTGTCCGTGCTGATTGATGTAATAAAGATTGACGGCGCGCGGTTTTGTCTGTGCCGAGTAGCCAAGATTCTCCAGTCGTGTGCTTTGTGCAATCACATTGTAGGATGAGGTTGGCGCCGATGAAAGCTCCTGCAGAAAGACTTTTGCTGCAAGCTTTTTAAAATCCGGATCCTGGCTTGAGAGCAGGATAAGCGGCTGATCACTGAAGAGCCGCATCATGGTGCTTGCAAAGCTGATTTCAAAGGTGCATCCTGGATAGTAACACTCTCTCAGGATTTTTGAAACGCTCTGTTTATAGTCAGTTTCTGGCTGAAGGCGCAGGAACTCCTCGACGGTCTGCTTGATCTCTTCGCTGAAGCATGAGTTGGCAACCATCTGATCCGGCATTCTCCGGTAGGGTTCCTGGGTAAAGTGAACGACCTGATTTTCGGAAAAAATCGCTGTTTGTGCCGACTCTTCATAGTCGTGATCTTCGCCTTCAAGCCAGAAAATCGGCACAAAATCGTATTCTGGAAAGAGCGCTTTCTGTCGCTCAGCAAAAATAATGGCAGTCAACGCTTTATAAATGGTGTAGAGTGGCCCGGTAAAGAGGCCGAGTTGCTGGCCAGTGACAATGGCCATACAGCGCGGGGAACGAAGCTTTTCAATCTCCCTGAGCTGCCGATCTGAGCCTCCCCAGCGACTGTTTTGCCGCGAAAGAAGTCGCACAAGCCTCTCCCGATCAAAGGTTCTTGAGCTGAGCAGCCCAAGTTGCCGGTAATAATCAGCCTCTCGTTGATAATCGAGGTGAAAACTGCCAGTCATCAACGCTTCACGTTCAGCACTTTCTGACGTATAGTCACGAAAAATCCTGGAAAATCCCTTTGTTGGCGTCAGGATCTGTTTATAGTCAAGCAGAAAAGTGTTCACGCGTTTATTTTTTCAGTTTCCATGCATCCAGTGTACTGATGACGCTGTGGTTGGTCATATCGCATGATATTGGTGTCACGGTCACATAGTTATGGCGGACGGCAAATTCATCCTTTCGCAATGTATCATCAAGCAGGCAGAGTGTACCGCTCAGCCAGTAGTAGGGATTTCCGAACATATCATGTCGTTCAATCGCATCCTCCTCCCACCGTGAGCGCCCCTGTTCGGTAATGAGAACTCCGGCAATCTCCGATTCCGCTCTGTTCGGAATGTTCGATGAGAGTATCGTGTCTGGCGGCAGTCCTTCGGCCAGAACCTTTTTTGCCAGTTTGCGTGCAAATTTTGCGGCGTAGCTAAAGTCCGCATTTTCATAAGTCGTCAGCGAAAATGCCAATGAGGTAATGCCTTGAATTGCCCCCTCAAGCGCAGCGGCGACCGTGCCGGAATAGATGGTATTGATGGCGGTGTTGCTGCCATAGTTGATGCCTGACACAATAAGATCAGGTTTTGAGGGCAGAATGTGGCTCATTGCGACCTTGATGCAGTCAACCGGGGTTCCAGAGACGGTGTAGCCAAAAAAATGGCCGTTTTTCAGATATTTCTTGATACGCAGTGGAGTGCCAAGCGTCATGGCATGGCTCATGCCGCTGTGTGGTTCGGCAGGTGCGACGACCGTGACGTGTCCAATTATTTTCATTGCAGCCGCCAGAGCGTGTATCCCTTCGCCTTCAATTCCGTCATCATTACAGACAAGAATATGAGGTTTCTGATGAGTATTCACCTTGTTCTGTTCGGCTGTCATGGGTATGTTTGTTGTATCAGTTATCTCAGAGTTGCAGGGTGAGAAAATAAAAAAGTCCTGTCCATTTAACCATAAGAGACGAACAAATTCGACTTATAACGTTCTTGATACGGATTTCATCTTCTCTTGCTCTATCGTGCACGGTTTATTCACAAGGCCCCGCATTTTAGGCGCCTTGTGAATAACTGCTTCATCATGAGCCTTCCGTAGCCTACCGGTTACCGCACACGGACCTTGAACATGTTCATGGAAAGTACCAGCTTTACAATCGAAGTTTATCGTTTCCTGATACTATAACCTGCTTTGCTTTTTGCCTTTATTAACTCCTCAGCCTCTTTTTTCTTAACCTCTTCTGCTTTTTTAACCTCTTCTGCCTCTTTTTGCTTTATCTCTTTCGCTTTCATCTCACTCTCCTTTAAAGCCTCAGCTTTCTTTTTCTGAAGCTCTTCGCTGTCTCTTTTTTCAGCTTCCATCACAGCCTCAGCCTCTTTTTTCTTTAACTCTTCGCGTTTTTTCTCTTCTTCCAGAGTTGCAGCAGCTTTCAAATCAGCCATTCTCTTTTTTCTGCTTACAGCTTTTACTTTGGCCGTTTTTATTTTGCTTTTTCCCTCTATTATGACCGTTGGGTTTGGTTCAGCGACTTTGTCTTCGGCAAAAGAGAGTGTTCCAGAAATGCACGTTGCTGACACTGAAACAATGCAAAGAGCGATCAGATTTTTTTTCATTAGTATTTCCTTATCTGTTATGGTTTGTGTAAATCAAGTCAGTTTTTTCCCGGAACCCAATTTATTAAATCCGAAGGTTATTTCTTCTTCATTTAAAATCAAAAGGCATGGCCCACACTAAAGTATAAGATTGTTTCAGAAACTCCTGAAAAGAGAGAGCCAGTACTGTGATCTTGTTCAGGGAGAGGCAGCTTTTTTGAAATGGTCAGCCTCGCAGGTCCAATCGGAGTTTCCCATACCATGCTTGTTCCAATACCCTGAAGAGGTGAGGCCGCAGAGATGTCATCCAGAGTATTCCAGATATTTCCGATATTGTAGTGCAGAAACAACGTCGTGGGGAAGAGAATTTCAAACGGTGGTTTATAGCCGAGTTGAATAGCTGCTGCAGCTATATTATTGGAAGAGTGGGCGTTTTCTTTCAGTCCGATAAATCGCTGACTGTACGTTGTGCCTGGCCCGCCAAGAAAAAATTTTTCTGACAGAAGCATGTTATTGCTACTCAAACCGACAAGTACAGAGAGTTGCAGAGTTGTTCTGTTCATAAGGCCAATATTTTCTTCGTGGTTGCCTGAAAATTGCCAGAACAGATCATGATTGTCAAGCAGGGCAGTTGTTATAGAATATCTGAGATTTGTATAAGTGCCGGATGTTGGTATCAGGGCGTTGTTTCTTGAATCGATGGTAAATTGTGTCCCGAAAGAGAGCATGGTGCTGTTCGCCTGGTTCAGTTCACCTGAAGGATTCCCTTTGGTATATGACTGGGCGTTTTGGAGGGTCATATCCGTAATAAACTGTCCATTTTTTCTGATTCTTGCTCCAAACGCATGGGTAATGCCATATTTCTGTATTCCGTAATTGCTGACATTGCCTGTTGTTTCAAGATGCTCAAAAACATGCTGGTCGTAGAAAATACGTGAAGACATTGTAAAGTGAGAGGCTCCTATGCGTGGCATGGAAAACTCCATATTTGCGAGAGAGCTGTTTCGTCCCGTTTTCAGCCAGCCTCCGATTGAGCTGGTATTGCCACCAAAATTTTCGTTTCTGATATCAATGAGGAGCTGAGCATCATTTGTTTCATCATACCGAAATCCGAAACGCAGCACTGAGGAGGGTTTTTCCTCAAGAGAAAATCTGAGGATCGGCTCTTCTGCCCATAATGCTGAGGAAGTTGCAGCAGCAATGGAGACCCTGTTGAAGACCCCTGTTTCATAGAGATTGTCAACTGACTCTTCAGCTTTCAGGATATGAAGCGCACGGGTTGTATCAATTTTTATCTCCCGCGTTATCGGGGTGATTTGTGTCATGTTTTTGTTTCTGCGAATCTCGATACCCTGCAGTTTTCCTGAGGAGAGAGTTATTTTGAGCACACCATTGCTGATATCGGTATCAGTAATGGTGACAAGGCTATATCCCTCTTTTCTGTATTCTTTTATCAGTGATTCAAGAGATTTTGTGCCGTCACTGTTGGTATAGATTTTTCCAAGTACCTTTTTAAAACAGCTTTCGATCTTTTCTGGCGCGGGGAGATCTGGTGGTCCCCCCACGATCGTTACATGGTGTATCGCCGGAAGTGGCTCAAGATGAAAAACAACCTTTTTATGTTGTTGATCAAGCTCTGCGGAGACTCTGGTGAAGAGATCTGTTGCAAGCAGCTCCTGGAGGGTTGTGTTCAGATCGCTTGCTTTGTGGAGAAGCGGGGAGACAATCTGTTCAAGTTTCGGATTTTCGTCACGAGAATGGGTGGTTTTGATCCAGGTTCCGATTGCGTTACCTTTAGGACTCTTTTTTTTAATCTGCTGTTTTATTTTTTCTGCTTCAGATTTGCCTTTGGCATAGCCAGAATCGACAAGTTCCTTGATTTTGGTAAAATCGGTGGCTTTATGGTTATTGAGATCGGGGATGATTACCATATCAGCTTTCGCAAGCTGCGCAGGATACTGTAATTTCGTAAGAATAGTCATGGCCTGATCGGCCGCTTTCCAGGGGAGATCCAGCTCTTCTCCGGTGGAGTACAAGCTGCCGTGTGTATCGACCGCTATTTTATAGTCGGCAGGAAATGTTTCAAGTTCATCGACAGGGAGGTTCGCGACAAGCCCGCCATCAACAAGATTATAGTTGTTGAGTATGATCGGTTCACAGAGTATCGGGATGGTGCTGCTGGCCCTGATTGCCTCTGACAGTGAACCGGAAGTAAGCGGTATCCGCAATCCTGAGACAAGATCAGTCGAGACAGCTCTGAAATTGATTGGCAAGGTTGAGAAATCAATTGACGAATGGTAAAGAGCGTTTAATACCAGTCGATCGATATGCCCGGTTATCTTTTGAGCAGAATTGAGCGATTTTGGAATTATCAGCTTTAATTTTTTAAAATGGATGGCTATGGATGCCCGGTCGCGTATTCGCTGCTGCTCAAGGAAAATATTTGAACGGCTGTAATCGTTATTAAGAGAGATAATAGACTCCCAGGGCATGCTCTGAACGATCTCTTCAAGTTCTGCCGGGCTGTATCCACAACTATAAAGCCCTCCGATAATAGCTCCCATGCTTGTGCCTGCAATACAGTCTATGGGAATGCCCTCCTCTTCAAAAGCTTTGAGAATGCCAATCTGTGAAAGCCCGTTGGCCCCACCACCAGAAAAAGCAAGTCCAACAGTTTTTCGTGCTGGTCTCATTGCCGGAAAAAGGGCGTATCGATGTTGGGGAAGTTTGAGTGTGTCTGGATAGACAAAAGTATTCGGTGAAGCGACTGCTTCGGAAAACGCGGCTCCTTTCATAAAAAGGGTTAAGATGAGCAGCGCTGCAGTGAAGAGGGCTCTTCTGATGTTCAACAATGGTGATACTCCTTGTTCATTGTCCAGCAATAAAGGTTATATTAAGGCTGTTTTTGAGAACTCAGGCAGACTTTATATCTTGAGCTTTAATGTATAACCTTTACTCTTCATTGTAAAAATGGGCTGGTTTAATCGGGTAAAACCTTCAATACGTCCTACTGACAAACGTGACATGCCGGAAGGATTGTGGTGGAAATGTGACGAGTGCGGAGCAGCGCTTCACAAAATTCAGCTTGAAGATCATCTTTTTACCTGTCCGCAATGTGCTCACCATTTCAGGATATCTCCCTACAAGTATTTTTCTATTCTTTTTGATGGTGACAAGTATACCGAATTTGCTGATGAGCTTCGTGCTGCGGATCCTCTTCACTTTACTGATACTAAAAAATATTCTGACAGAGTGCATGATACCCTTGAAAAAAAGGGAAAAACAGAAGCTTGCCGCAACGCTTATGGAGAGTGCGGAGGAGCACCGCTTGTCGTTTCAGCGATGGATTTTGGCTTTATCGGCGGATCCATGGGCTCTGTTGTTGGTGAAAAAATAGCACGTGCTGTTGATAAATCGCTTGAATTGAATGCTCCGCTTCTTGTCATATCCCAATCTGGTGGTGCCAGGATGATGGAGGGGGCATTCAGCCTCATGCAGATGGCCAAGACAGCAGCCAGACTTACACGGCTCAGTGAGAGGAAGCTTCCCTATATCTCTCTCTTGGTGGATCCAACCATGGGTGGCATTACCGCCTCTTTTGCTATGCTTGGCGACATCAATATCAGCGAGCCCAAAGCACTCATCGGGTTTGCTGGTCCCAGAGTGATCAGGGATACCATCAAAAGAGATCTGCCCGAAGGGTTTCAGCGTGCAGAATTTCTGCTTGAACACGGTTTTCTTGACCGCATTATTCCACGTCGTGAATTGAAACGTGAGCTGGTAAGTCTGCTTGGTATGCTGAAGGTGTAGGTGGGATTAACAATATTATTTCGTCGAAGCAATATGCAGCGTTTAATAAGTAAAACCGAAATTGTTTGCGGAATAAAAAAGCTTAATGTCGTTGAACGTCTTGGTCTCATAACAGAAATATGGGATGACATTAAAGAGTCGCAGGCATTGGAACTTATCTCAGACGATGAGAGGAAAATTCTCCTGAACAGATTAGCTGGCTATACAGCCGATCCTGATTCTGCAACAGATTGGATAGAACTGAAACAGGAGATTTATAATCGCTATGCTGAAGAGAGTTAAATTTTCAAAGGAAGCATCTTTTGAGTTTCGCGAATCTGTTGAATGGTATGAGTCAAAGGCGAAGGGTTTTGGGCTTAAATTTACCGCTGAGATTGATAGTACTGTTGAAAAAATAAAACTGAATCCTGATCTGTACAGGAAAGTCGTTGAAAATGTTAGAAGAATACAAGTAACGAAATTTCCGTATTCACTATTTTTTTCAATAGAAGATGACACCGTTGTTATTCTTCGTGTATTTCATAATGAAAGAAAACCTTTACAATGGCATGGCATAACCCGTCATTGACGTTTTCCAACATTCACTACCCACCCCAGCGCAGCCGCAGTCACAGGAAATTGTGTGACGAATATCTTTTTGATCTTCAGGGCAATCTCTCGGTGCTCTTGTTGTGTGCTTTTGTCGGTTCGTACCTCAAGGTAGTGAATCCAGCTCCTGACCGAGCCTTTCATGTAGAGCTTCGTCCGGGTGGCAAGAGGCAGTAACACACGAGCGCACTCTTTGGCTATGCCTTTTTCAAGCGCCAGATTGTATTGCTCAAGTGCTGTGCTGGCCATCCGTTCCTGCGCTTCAGCAAACCACAGCTTTGTGGCATCATCCAAATCGTCAAGAGAGTTCTGGCGGTTTTTGCTGTCCTGTCGGCGCGGCTGATAGTGCTCAATCTCCTGTGCCTTGGCATAGCGTTGTGAGAATTCCTGAAATTGAAAGCTTTTGTGGCGCAAAATCTGTGGAGAAATAGCACGCGAGGTGATAATTTCAACACTCATATCAACCATCTCAAAAATGCTCCAGTGCTTGTGCTCAATGCAATAGGCGAGGAGCTTCTGATAATCAACGGTTTCCTGATGGGGGCTGGATACTCTTGCACAGTAGGCAATCAGCCCTTCCGGGGTGAGCGGCTGGTTGTCAACCTGGATGAGTGGAGCGGTGACAGCAATGAGGCGTACCTGCATGTTTGTTGATGTTTTGGTGGTTGTCTGACTTCGCTGAATATAGCGGAAATGGTTTCCTTTTCCATCTTCCGGAGAAAAGGGAAGAGAGTTCTCTTTTTTTTGCAGATTGGAGTGTGAACACTTGATTTATTGTTGTCACTGCGTATTTTGCAGCTCAATGTTCAGGAGGGCGACATATCGATGATATGCAGCTTTTTGGATGAGGCGCTTTTGCTGCCGACCTGTTTTTCAACCATTAACCGATTTTAAAAAATAGAGCGACTATGGCAAATATTAATTTTGGTTTTGAACACCATGCCAGCAAAATGTACTCAGGCGCAATAGAGCAGGGGATTACCAACTCTCTTGTCCCTATGGTCATTGAGACTTCAGGAAGAGGGGAGAGGGCTTTCGATATTTTTTCAAGGCTGCTGCGTGAACGCATCATCTTTCTCGGTAGCGGAATTGACGAACATGTTGCCGGTCTGATTATGGCCCAGCTTATTTTTCTTGAATCTGAAGATCCAGACCGCGACATATACATCTATGTCAACTCTCCAGGAGGGAGCGTTTCTGCCGGTCTTGGCATCTACGACACCATGCAGTACATCCGTCCAGAAGTTTCGACAGTTTGTGTCGGTATGGCTGCAAGCATGGGCGCATTTCTTCTTGCCAGCGGAGCCAAAGGCAAGAGAGCTTCGCTTCCCCATTCACGCATCATGATTCATCAGCCCTCCGGTGGCGCGCATGGACAGGAGACAGATATTGTTATCCAGGCGAGGGAGATTGAGAAGATTCGAACATTGCTTGACGAACTGCTTGCCAGGCATACCGGCAAGGATGTGCAGCAGATCAGGGAGGATTCAGAGCGTGATCGCTGGATGAACGCACCGGAGGCGCTCGATTATGGCATTATCGATGCTATTTTTGAGAAACGTCCAGTGCCTGAAAAGAAGGATTAAACCAGAGCAAGTCATAATCATGAGTGATCAGATCGAAGGATTCAATCTCGAAAAAAGTTACAACCATCACGACGTAGAAGAGCGGTGGCAGAGCACCCACTGGGAAGAGGTCGGGAGCTTTCATGCAGAAAGTTTTCGTCTACTCCATGAGGGTAAAAGGCCCTATACGGTGCTTATGCCACCTCCCAATGTTACCGGAAGTCTGACGTTGGGTCATGTGCTGAACCATACGCTCCAGGATATTTTTATTCGTTATAACCGCATGATGGGTAAAGAGGCTCTTTGGCTGCCAGGTACCGATCATGCCGGTATTGCAACGCAGACCGTGGTGGAGAAAAAGCTGAAAAAAGAGGGGATTACCCGTCACGATCTGGGACGCAAGGAGTTTCTTGACCATGTCTGGCAGTGGCGGGATGAGTACGGTGGTCTCATTCTCAAGCAGCTTCGGAAGCTTGGTATCTCCTGCGACTGGCGTCGCAACCTCTTTACCATGGACGAAGGCGCTTCAAAAGCGGTCATCAACTCCTTTGTCGAACTCTATCGTGACGGATTGATCTATCGGGGTGCCCGTATTATCAACTGGTGCCCGGTGTCGCAGACTGCCCTCTCCGATGAAGAGGTGATCATGAAGCCGCGTCGCGACAAACTGGTCTATGTGCAGTATGCTCTGGTCAACCATCCTGGCGAATATATCACCATAGCGACCGTCAGGCCCGAAACGATTCTGGCAGACGTTGCCATTGCCGTCAACCCCGAAGATCCGCGTTATCGTCATCTGGTCGGGCAGTATGCTATAGTACCGGTTGCAGGGCGCCATATTCCCGTTATTGCTGATGACTACGTAGACATTGAGTTTGGAACCGGGGCGCTGAAAATTACTCCGGCGCATGACCCAAACGACTATCAGGTTGCCCAGCGGCACAACCTCCCGATTCTCTCCGTTATCGGTAAAGATGGCAGGATGACCGACGATTTTGGTTATGGTGGTATGGACCGATTTGATGCCAGGGCGAAAATTCTCAAGGATCTGGAAGAGCTTGGTCATCTGGAGCGTGTTGAGGAGTATGAGCACAATGTTGGCTACTCCGAGCGGGCAGATGTGGTGGTAGAGCCCTATCTCTCCGAGCAGTGGTTTGTGAAGATGAAGCCTCTGGCCGAGCCAGCTCTGAAGTCGGTCAATGATGGGGAAATTCAGTTTCATCCCCGGCAATGGATAGATC
>CAIOLC010000275.1 GCA_903859055.1 uncultured Chlorobiaceae bacterium
AGCGCTGAAAGCATCTAAGTGCGAAACTCGCCTCAAGATGAGATTTCCCCATCAGGCTCCAGGAAGATGACCTGGTTGATAGGCTACAGGTGTAAGCATAGTAATGTGTTAAGCCGAGTAGTACTAATAAGCCGATCGACTTAAACCTTTTTTATTAGTGGTGAGTCGCTACTGAACAATGGCAGGAAAGTTTATAAGTTTACAAAGAGAATTTACTTCAAGGTATTGCTTCTTTGTCACCGTTTTTACGGCGACTTTTTCCCAGGTGATCACCTCTTCCCATTCCGAACAGAGTCGTTAAGCCCTGGAGAGCCGATGGTACTGCCTAACAGCGGGAGAGTAGGTCGTCGCCGAGTTTTTTACCATCAAAAATGCCCATCCTCCCGATGGGCTTTTTTGTTTACTCCCATTTTTTTTACATTACTCCCCAAGGTTTGGATTCTCTGAACCCATTAACACTCTTCCACAGAAAATTTCGTCTGTTACATGGACGATGAACGGATCAATGGTATGCATACTTTTACTTTTGAAATGAGTGTCCGTGATTATGAGTGCGATATACAGGGTATCGTGAACAATAGTGTGTATCAGAACTACATCGAGCATGTCAGGCATGAATATCTCAGGCATATTGGCATTGATTTTCATGACTATGCCCGTCAGGGAATTAATCTTGTGGTGGTTCGGGCAGAACTTGATTATAAATCTCCACTTGTTTCTGGTGATTCTTTTCTTGTCACTCTCCACATGAAGCGGGAGTCACCGTTGAAATTTGCATTTCATCAAGAAATTTTTCGTCTTCCGGATCACAAGCTGGTGTTGAAGGCTAAAATTATTGCAACAGCGTTGAACCCCAAGGGGAGACCGGAAATTCCCAGGGAGCTTGAGGCCTTTTTGATCACCCCTTAAGATTATAATTGTATGAAGCCATTGCAACAGGTCGGGCAAGCTTATCTTGCGCTTAGTGAAGGAGAGAGGCAGTTTCAGCAAGCTCTTTTTGAAGAGGCTGCAGCAACCTATCGGCGAGCAATGGAAGTTTCCCGAACGATCCCGCAGGAAGAGGCATTTGACTATGAAGGGTTCGATGCCATAGCGCATACTGGCCTTTCTGGCGCCTTGGTAAAGCTTGGCCATTATGCTCAAGCTCTTGATTCTACAGATATTGCCCTGCGCTATTTCAATCGTCGGGGGGAGCTGCACAAAGATGAGGGAAGAGAGTGGATAGATGCGGTGCATCATCGAGCCGCCGGACTGGAGGGCATTGGTCAATCAGAGGAATCACTGAAGGCTTACCGTATGGTCAGTGAGATGCTTCTTGAAAAAAAAGGTGAACTGAAGAACAGGGAGGAGCAGCTTCAAAGGGTCGGAAATTCTATCAGAAGGCTTGAGACAGCAATGCAAGGGATAAAGCCCGCCGATTACAAGGCGTGGTGGGAATTTTGGGCATAATGCCATGCCGCAGCAGGTGCAAAAGATACTCGTTATAAGGCTGAGCTCCATCGGTGATATTATTCTCACCACGCCCTTGCTACGCTCATTGAGCATTGCTTACCCGGAAGCCAGAATAGATTATTGCACAAAGCCCCCCTTTGTTTCACTGCTTGTATCAAATCCCTGCATCTCCACCCTCTATACGATAGAGAATCCACCCAATGTCATTTATGACATGGTGATTGATCTCCAGAATAATTTGCGTTCTCAAGCTCTTGTCCGTACTCTGCAATCCTCACGAACCTTCCGTTATCGTAAAGAGAATTGGAAAAAATGGCTGCTGGTCACCTTCAAGCTTAACCTTTACGGTGCATACAGAAGTGTCGTAGAGCGCTATTGTGATGCCTTGAGGCCCCTCAATATCTCCACTGATCAAGCCGGATGCGAACTTTATCCCTCTTCTGAAGAGCTGGCATACGCAGCCAACTCTCTGCAGTTGGCAAAAAAAACTCTTGCTCTCTGTTTTGGCGCAAAACATTCTACCAAGCGATATCCGCCGAAACAGTTTGCTCTGTTATTGACTTATTTGCTTCAGAAGAATCCTTTACAGATTGTGCTGCTTGGTGGCAAAGAGGATGCTCTTCAGGCAATAGAGATCATGAATAACCTGCCAACTCACTACAGGAACATGGTGCTTAATCTTGCCGGACGCTCTACCCTGATGCAGACCGCGGCAATTCTGGCAAATTGTGATGCCGTTCTCAGTAATGATACCGGTTTGATGCACATTGCATCAGCTTTTGGGAAAAAGCTCTTTGTGCTTTTTGGCTCTTCTTCCCCGGCATTTGGCTTTCTGCCCTGGCGCACTCCTTATGAACTTTTTGAGGTTGAGGCTCTCTCTTGCAGACCCTGCTCACATATTGGACGAAATCACTGTCCGAAAGGCCATTTTCGATGTATGACTGATCTTTCTCCAGCTCTTATTGCTGATCATATAAACAATTACTTTAAGAGTGCAGGGCAAGGGTAACGGGTTGAACGGCTTTTTTATCTCTGGTTGGAAAAATGGTGTAAATAGCTTACCTTTAAGGTCAAATTTGCAGATGGTGTTCACCGGGAGACCGTGAAGCCGTGGGGCTGGCTTGCGCAAGGCTGGACCCTCGCCATGTTGCAAGCAACTGAGGAGGACTAACATTATCAGCATTTGCGCTATGGAAACAAACAAACTGTATGAATGCACACTCATCATTGACGGTGGACTTCAGGACGAAGTTATTGCTACTGCAATGGCGATGGTGCAAAGAGTCATTACCGAAAAAGGGGGGAGTATCTCGAGTGTTCTTGAGATTGGCCGGCGCAAGACCGCCTATCCGATCAAGAAAAAGACCATTGGGTACTATGCTCATATCGAATTTACAGCGGCAACAGCCGTTATTGCAGAGGTTGAAAAAGTGCTTCGTTACGAGGAAGAGCTGTTACGTTACCTGATTATTCACCTTACCAGTGCTTTGCTCGAAATGCGCAAGAGGGTCGAGAAGTACAGTGTTGTGATTGGCAGTCCCGAAGATGCAGCCCTTGCAGAGGTTGCCGCAGCCGGTGCCGTTCAAAAATGACGTACGCAAGTCACGAAGCGATTCCTTTGGAGAATAAAACGGAGAGGGTGTTATGGCTGAATTAAAGATGCCTGAGATAAACAGTGTTATCATAGCAGGCAATCTTACCAAAGATCCTGTTTTCAGGCAGACAAATTCAGGCGGAACACCTGTGGTTAATTTTTCAATTGCATGCAACAGAAGGTTTCGCGACAGCAATCATGCATGGCAGGAAGATGTTTGTTATGTTGGTGTTGTTGCATGGAACAAACTTGCGGAAAGCTGCCGTGATAATCTCAGAAAAAGTTCAGCAGTCCTTGTTGATGGGGAGTTGCAAAGCCGGACATGGAAAGCACAAGATGGAACGTCAAGAACAGTTGTTGAGATAAAGGCCAGACGCATCCAGTTTCTGAACAAGCGTCACAAGAATGGCGAAGAGGATGAAGAGGGTTTTATTGAGGA
>CAIOLC010000276.1 GCA_903859055.1 uncultured Chlorobiaceae bacterium
GATTCAGTTGGCAAGCAGTTCGAGATCCTGTCGCTGATTCTGCTTCGCCAATCATTTAAAGAATTTATTTACTTCAAGGAACCACTTGTCTGGGTTGAGGCTTCAAAGCCTGTACTGCATATTCTTTCTAATGCTGGTGGAGCCCTCCTTATTTTTTTTCTGCTTGGTATCTATTATAAACTCCAGCATCACCGCTCTTTGACACAGAACTCTGTTACGACCAATGATTTTATTCTATCAAAAAAAATTGTGTCGCTCTTGCTGTTAATCATTTTTATTGGAATAGGTCTCACTGATGCCCTTTTATATTTGAGGGGTGAGCCGACATACGATTTTTTTGCACTCTTCTACACGGCTCTTATCTTTAGTGATCTCCTCCTGGTGCTCGTTTCGTTGCGCTACAGCTCAAGCTATGAGAGTCTCTTTCGCAACTCCGGATTTGCTGTTTCCACAGTGGTAGTCCGGCTTGCATTGACCGCTCCATCCTATTTGAATGTCCTTCTTGGAGTTGGAGCAATGGTGTTTGCTATTGGTATTACTGTCGCTTACAACGGATTTGAAAATACACGGACGGTGAAGGGAGGTAGTGAATTGCATTAACTCCTGAGACCATCTGCTCAATAAATCCTGGATGACCGGACAAATTGTAATGAATGTGATGCCCAAGTTGCGCAGACCGGAGTGTATGGCCTGCGCTGATCTGTGGGAGGAAGTTACTTCCCGGAGTGAACCTGGCTGAATGTCTTCAAACCAAGTCCATAGAGATGGATAAAGCCTGCCGCAGCTTTATGGTTGAAGGTGTCGGCCTCGGTGTAGGTGGCAAGCTCCTCGTTATAGAGCGAGTAGGGGGAGTTTCTGCCGAGCAGGGTAACGTTACCTTTATAGAGCTTCAGGCGGACAAGGCCGGTCACAGGGTGCTGCGTCTCGTTCACGAAGGCATCAAGTGCCGTTCTCATTGGAGAGAACCAGGTGCCGTTGTAGATGATGTTGGCATAATCCTGACTGATGTTCTTCTTGTACTGGAAGACCGATTTCTCCAGGGTGAGCCGTTCCAGTTCGCGATGGGCAAAGTGGAGAATGGTTGCCGCAGGAGCCTCATAGATTTCACGTGACTTGATGCCGACCACCCGGTTCTCAATCATGTCGAGCCTTCCGATGCCATTGGCTGCGCCGATCTCGTTCAGACGGATGATGAGGTCGAGCCCGCTCATCTTTTTACCGTCAAGGGCGACGGGAAGACCTTTTTCAAACTCGATATCAACCACTGAAGGGGTATCGGGCGCATGTTCCGGGGAGGTGGTTATCTGGTAGGCATCTTCAGGAGGAGCAACCATCGGATCTTCGAGCACACCGCACTCAATGCTGATCCCCCAGATGTTCTCATCAATGGAGTAGGGGCTCTTCTTCGTTGCAGAGACAGGAATGTTGTGCTCAAGAGCGTAGGCAATTTCAGCCTCTCTTGAGGTGAACTCCCACTCACGCAGGGGAGCAAGCACCTTCAGATGCGGGGCCAGTGAGGCAAAGGTGACCTCAAAGCGAACCTGATCGTTCCCTTTACCCGTGCAACCATGGGCAAGCATGGTGCAATCTTCAGCAATGGCAGCATCAACAAGTGCTTTTGCAAGAAGGGGGCGTCCAAGTGCGGTTGCAAGAGGATAGACATCTTCGTAAAGTGCTCCAGCCTTCAGTGCGCGGAAAATGTACTCTTCAACAAACTCCTTGCGCAGATCAACAAACTGGAATTTTGATGCGCCGGTTGAGAGCGCTTTTGATTCAAGGTTTTCAATCTCTTTCTGCTGGCCGAGGTTACCGGTCACGGCCACAATTTCAGCGCCATATTTGTCTTTCAGCCACTTGATCATCACAGAGGTATCAAGTCCTCCGGAATAGGCTATTGCAATTTTTTCCCTGCTCATGCGTCGTAGTGAATTATCAGTTTTTAGAAAGATTGTTACGAATATATAATTTCAGATCGGGAATGTTCACTACCGTTGATGGAATTACCAGAACGGTATCATCACCGGCAATCGTGCCAAGAACAAGCGGGCTTCTCAAATGATCGAGATATGAACCGACCCCATGCGCCCTGCCTGGAAGGGTTTTTATAATAACCGTGGTCTCATTGGAGATGACTGTAAGCACCTCAATCCCAACAAGCCCTTTGATGATTCTTCCTGCATTATCGTCAGGAAAGAGCATCCGATAACTGCCATTTATCCGTGACCGGACAATACCGAGTTCGGCACAGTCCCTTGAAAGGGTCGCCTGAGCCACGGCCATGCCGGAATCCCTGATGAGCTGAAGCAGATCATGCTGATTTTCGACCGTATGCCGTTCGAGGATTTCGCGTATCTTGAGTTGTCGTGCATGCTTGTTCATCGGTTACCCATCCTTCAGCCTTTTATTTTTTTTGCCGCATTCAGCAGACGATGGGTAAGATGAAATTTTCTGTACTCCTCGTGGTTCAGCAGTTTGACAAGCAGAGCTTTCTGGACATGAAGACGATTTTCGGCCTGGTCAAGAATGATGGACTGCGCTCCATCCATCACCTCGGCACTGATCTCCTGCCCTCGATGTGCCGGCATACAGTGCATCACAACCGCAGATGGTTTTGCTGCGGAGAGCAATGCGCGGTTTATCTGAAAGGGCTCAAAGATTTTCAGGCGCTGAACTATCTCTTCTTCCCGCCCCATACTTGTCCAGACATCGGTATAGAGAACATCAGCATGGGCGACAGCCTCCTGCGGATCATGGCTGATCTCTATCTGACTAACCCCTTTTTCCCGGGCGGCAGTAAGCAACTCCTGATTCGGTGTGTACCCTTCCGGACAAGCAAGCACAAAATGGAAGGGAAGAATACCGGCCAGCTCAATCCATGAATTGGCAACATTGTTGCCGTCACCAACAAAAACAACCTTGATTCCCTCTCTCCAGAGTGACTTTTCATAGAGGGTAAAGGCATCAGCAAGCACCTGGCAGGGGTGGGAGAGATCGGTCAGTGCATTGATAACCGGAATTGATGCGTGGTCGGCCAGCCCCTCAATGACTGAGTGATCATGCAAACGGGCAACAATTGCGTCGTTGTAGCGGGCAAGGAGCCTGGCGACATCTCCCACAGATTCACGCGTCCCCAGGCCGATTGATTGACCATCAAGAGTGATGGCATATCCTCCAAGTTCATAGATACCAAGTTCAAAAGAGACCCGTGTCCTGAGTGAGGGTTTGCTGAAGATCATGGCAACCGTTTTGTCGCGGAGTGGCTGAAAAACGCTGGCCGAAGGGCTCTCTTTTCTTCTTTTCTTGATAAAGAGGGAGTAGTCGAAAAGTTCAATAATCTTGCAGGCATCAAGCGGCGAAAAGCCAAGAAAATCTCGTTTTATATGAGGGTGTGGTTGTTGAACTTTTGTCATTCCATTATCATTGTTTAAATCTCTCGGGGCTGAATTCCCCACCGCTTCCGGTGAAGTACGTTACGCTTTTTCCAAAACCAGATACCCCGCTGCCTGCAGCGGGGTGGTTTAATAGTGATCACTCTCCTGTTCTGCAATAAACTGGGTGCCGACTCCTTCGTGGGTGAAAATTTCGAGCAAGAGCGAATGGGTTGCCTTTCCATCGATAAGGTGAATTTTGCCAACACCGCTGTCAAGAGTCTTGAAGGCTGAGAGTACTTTCGGAATCATTCCTCCAGAGATGATGCCCTGTTCAATAAAGTCAGCCGCCTCTCCCTTGCTTATGGTTTTCAGAATCCTTTCACCAACATGGATTCCTTCTACATCGCTGACATAGATCAGTTTTTCAGCTTTCAGCGCTATGGCAATACTGCTTGCGGCATCATCAGCATTGATATTGTAAATATTACCCTCATCATCAAATCCAATCGGAGCAATCACCGGAATCAGACCGGCCCTGCAGAGCAGATCAATGTAGGAGGTGTTGATCTGTTCGACCTCTCCAACGAGCCCAAGTTTTGCAGCGTTTGGATGAGGAACCGCCTTGATCGTGTCGGCATCAAGACCACTGACTCCCACAGCCTTGCCCCCATGTTCACTGATAAGCTGCACAATATCCTGATTCACCTTGCCAGCCAGGGTCATCTGGATAACTGAGATCATCTCTTTGTCGGTGACACGACGCCCATGCAGAAAACGTGTATTTAAGCCAAGCTTTTCGGCAGTTTTGGTGATGGCATCGCCACCTCCATGAACCAGAACGATTTTGATGCCGACTTTGCGCAGAAGCGTGACATTTTGAGCAAATATATTTTTAAGGCAGGCATCCTTCATGGCAGCGCCGCCGTACTTGATAACAAAGGTTTTGCCTTCGAACTTGCGGATATAGGGCAACGCCTCAATAAGCACCTGTCCTATCGCGGCGTGAGGCGCTTTTCTTGCCTTGTTCAATTCAGTACACTGTAAGGGCTCCATTGCTGAAAATTATTCTCTTTTTGATGGTTGTGTAAGGTATCAGCTTCTGTAACTGCCGTTGATTTCAACATACTCTTTACTCAAGTCGCAGCTCCAGATGGTTGCCTCACCGGAACCATGACCAAGACGCAGGGTGATGGTGAAGGCATCTTTTGCCAGAATTTCACTTGCGGCCTCTTCAGAAAAGTCGGCCACAAGAGGCGGCTGAAGAATACGAAGATCATCGAAGTACAACTCAAGCTCTTCCTGATTGAACACTGCGCCCGATCGACCTGCGGCGGCAATGATTCTGCCCCAGTTGGCATCCTCACCGTGAAGGGCTGTTTTGACAAGGCTCGACTGGGCAATGGTTCTTGCGGCAAGCTCGGCATCAAGGTCATCGGCTGCTCCCTTGACGGTTATTTCAACCAGTTTTGTTGCGCCTTCGCCATCAATAACAATAAGTTTGGCCAAAAAGGTCATCAGTGCTTCGAGTGCTTCACAAAAAAGTGTAAAATCCGGGCTCTCACCGGTGATCTCCGCCCCTTTCCCGCTGGCGAAAATGGAGACCATGTCATTGGTACTGGTGTCGCCATCAACCGTAATGGCATTAAAGCTCTTGCGGTTTCCAAGCTCCAGGGCGGTATGGAGAAGAGCTGGTTCGATAAGAGCATCGGTAGCCAGGAATGCCAGCATGGTGGCCATATTCGGACAGATCATGCCGGATCCCTTGGTGATACCACTCAGACGGATAGAACCCGTTGAAAGCTGAAGCTCAAGAGTATAGAATTTGGGAAAGGTGTCTGTGGTCATGATAGCACCTGCAGCATCAAGTACGGAGTGGCACTGCATGGTTGGGGCGAGTGAAGATATGCCATCAAGCACCTTGTCCATCGGAAGGAGCTGTCCAATCACTCCGGTGGAGGCGACAAGCACCTCCTCGGGCTTCAGCGAAAACTCCTTCGCAACCGCCTCGGCCATAGCCCGGGCATCACTCAACCCCTTATCACCTGTGGCTGCATTGGCATTGCCGCTGTTGCAGACAAGCGCCCGAAAAGATGAGGATGAAGAGTTTAAATGTTGACGCGACAGCGTTATGGGTGCCGCAACGCAACGGTTCAGGGTAAAGAGCGCTGCTGCGGTGGCAGGGCCGTCTGTCATCAGCACCATCAAATCATTTCTGTTGCTGTATTTGATGTTGGCACAGACTGCTCCGGTCGAAAAGCCCTCAGGCCAGAATCCATTCGACCCATCTGCTCCTGAAGCCATTGGGGTGACCGTGGATGGCCAGCGGGTAATGGCAGAAAGCTGATGAATGACTTTAAGCCCCTTGCAAAGTTTTTCCAATGCTCTATGTCGTTTACTTAGCTATTAATGAAGATGCGATAAGCCCAGTTCTCTCATCAAACCCCAGCATGATATTCATGTTTTGCACCGCCTGACCGGCGGCACCCTTGAGCAGATTATCGAGCGCCGTGATAATCGTCAGCGATCCTTTTTTTGTCAGATGGGCAAGATGGACATCACAGTAGTTGGTGTTGACAACATGCCGGATCTCTGTCATGCTCTCCCGGACCCGCACAAAAGGGCAATTCTGGTAGAAGCTGCGGTAAAGAGCCACCACCACCTCTTTTTCAACCGGTTGTTCGAGGTTGACATTCAGCACGCTGTAGATACCCCGTACCAGTGAACCAATCATGGGGGTAAAGGTAAAATCAAACGACGGGTCGGTTGCCGATGTGCCGAGTGCCTGCATAATTTCAGGAGTATGCTGATGGAGCCCAACCTTGTATGCCCTGATATTTTCACTCATCTCCGAAAATGAGAGCTCAGTTTTGCTGCTGCGTCCTGCACCGGAGATACCTGAGGTAGAGGTGCAGTTGATGGACCTAACCTTCAATGCAGGGCTATCACCGTGAAAAAGCGGAGCAACACCAAGGATAATACTGCTTGCATAACAGCCGGGGTTGCTGATTGCCGTTGTCCTGACAATCTCATCGCGAAACAACTCAGGCATGCCGTAGGTCATAAAGGCATCAGGAGCTTTGCCCTGTTTATAGAACTGTTGATGCTCGTCACTCTTTTTCAGCCTGAAATCACCGGAGAGGTCAATAACAATTTTGCCAGCCTTGAGAAGGGATGGAACAAGCTGAAGCGCTTCGCCATGGGGCAGCGCAAGAAAATAGATATTACTTTCACTCTCTCCATGGTACGGCTTGTAAACTTTGTCACATCCAAGGGCAGGGTAGAGCTCTGAAACAAGAGTGCCAACCTGAGAAAATGCGTACAGCTCATGAAGTTCAACAGCAGGATGACCAAGCAGCAACTTCGTTAATTCGGCTCCAGAATAACCTGAAGCGCCAATTATTGATACTGAATATTTTTTCAAACCATCTGATAGAGGGGAACTCATTTCGTGAATAATCTTATGCAGAACTTTGCATAAAAAAGGATATAATCTGAATAAATATCCAATAATGCGGAAATAATAAGCTTTTTTCGTTGATTTACAAGAGGTGGAAGAACTATTTTTGAGAATTGTAACAATAACCATGAGTCCGCTGACAACCATGCGCAACCGCACCTTTGGCCACCTCATCACCAAGGGTGTACAAAGGCTTCTCCCTCTTCTCCCGATCTTGATGTCCATGAGTTGCGTACAGGGCCAGATCGACGATACAGCAAAAAGCGGAAAGATGGATCTTGCGCTCGACAGGCAGCTTCTCACGGTTGCCAGGAGTCAGGTTACCATGTTTAACAGTTACTATCCTGATGCCCATATTTCACTCCTGCCGGTGAGTTCTGACAAAAGTTTGAGACTTCTGCTTGACCACCAGGCAAGGGCTGCTCTGATTGCAGGGAGAGCTGACGCTGCTGAAGATTCGCTCCTGGCATCACAAAACACTCCCTTGCGACGTGAGCCTGTAGCCCGAGATGCGATTGTCTGCATTGTCAACTCCCGAAATCCATTGAAGAGCCTCTCACTCAAAGATCTTCGTACCCTTTTTACAACGAAAAAGACAGAGGGTATGATCCCACTGGTAACAGCGGATGATTTTCACCTTCAATCCCTTTTTGCTGCCATTACTGGCACTAAACGAGCGAATTTACAGGCTTGGGGATGCCAGAGTGACCCTGCGCTTCTCACGCGTCTCTCTGCTGACGAGAGTGCCATTGGACTCCTTTTTCACTCCTCGACAGCGCTGAAAGATGTTTTGGCTTATGCCAAAGGCAACATCAGGATGCTTCCGCTTGCGAAAGAGGGAAAGGGAGCTCTCTCGCTTTTGCCCACACAGCAAAATATTTTTGATGGAAGCTATCCTCTTGTTACGACGGTTTACTATGTATATTATTCGGGCGATCCGCTGGCCGCAGGGTTTGGTGCCTGGTTGAGCGGAGCAGGACAAAAAGCATTTGAAAGAAGCTCGCTTGCCCCTTGCAAGCTCGTCGAAAGAACTCTTATTTTACATTAGCCTATGAGTAGAGCCAGTCAGGCCATAAACAATATCTCTCCGTTACGGGCGATTGTTTATACGGGAACAATCAGCTTGATCATTGTCATTGCCGGTGTAGCCGGTTTTATGGTCACACAGCAGAATCTGCTCGAAACAGTGCAAAAAAAACAGGCATGTTACCTCGACTTAGTTGATTTCAGGGGGAAAATTCTTGAGTTAGGGCTTCTCCGTGATCAGGAAAACAGCAACAAGAGTCTTGCTGAAGAACAGGAAAGGGAGGTGAAGGTTCAGACGGAATCTCTTCTTGTCGACTTTGAAAAACTTGTTGCAGCGATGCAACAGGCTGGATTGCCTGCGTTTCCTGCGTTGCAGAGCAGCTTGCGGCAATGGCCTGCGATGATTGCTGAAGAAAATCTTGAACTTCTCCACTCTGCTCTCGACAAAAGTATTGAACAAGCCAGAGTTGCGTCAAAAGAGGCTTCAGTCAGACTGGTTGTGATCAATGAATTTTTTCTTTTCTTCATTCTTGCAGTTCTGCTGACCTTGAGTATCACGGCAGGATGGATGCTGCACAGCAATTATCGCAAGACGCTTCTTCCTCTTGCGCAGCTTGTCGGACAGTTGAAACTGCTTAACAGAAATATACCCGAGAGTATTCGTGATACTGCGGCAGAGATGAAAAAAGAGTTGACGGAAACGGGACACTCAAGCGATATTGCACAGATTACCGAGTCGATCATGAAGTTCTGCAGCGATATTGATGCCAAAAACAAAAAACTTGATGAAATCTACATTCGTGATGAAAAGACAAATCTGTACAACTACCGCCACTTCAAGGAGCACCTTGTTATTGATATTGAGCGGGCAAAGCGCCTGAATGACAAGGTCTCTCTCGCCATGATTGACATCGATTACTTCAAGCTTTATAATGATACCAACGGCCATTTAGCCGGTGATACTACCCTGAAACTCATGGCTGATGTCATCAGCAGTCAATGTCGCGCTTACGATGTGCCATCCAGGTTTGGAGGTGATGAGTTTGCTCTTCTTTTTCCGAAAACAGATACAGGAACTGCACGAGACATCGCTGAACGACTGCGTAAAATTATCTGCGATGCACCATTCATGAATGAAAAGCACCAGCCCTCCGGTGAGCTGACGGTCAGTATCGGGATAGCAACATTCCCTGATGATGCCCTTGACTGGCCAACACTTATCAGTAATGCCGATCGAGCTCTTTACCGCGCTAAAGCTGATGGACGTAACAAGGTGGTGATGTTCTCCTCAATGGCTTCGCCCTCAATTTCGGGATGAAACCTGAATTTTATATTGCAGGACGATTTGCATTCAAGCAACGAGCAGCCTCGAAACCAACCTTTATTGTCATGGTTGCTGTGGCAGGTATTGCGGTGGGCACAGCCGCCCTGATTCTGACACTCTCGATTGTCAATGGATTCGCCAGCAGTGTTGAACAAAAGCTGATCAGCTTCAGTGCCCATATCCAGATTCGTCAACCGGATGAACAGCTTTTTGAGGAGCGCCACGGGGATCGTGCAAAGATTGCCGATCATCCAAATATTTCCGGAGTTTCCCCTTTCCTTGAAAAAAGTTTTGTGCTTCGCAGCCGCAATCAAGGCAAGGAGGAGGCATGGCGCAGTAAACCGGTGCTGGTAAAGGGCATCAATAAAGAGCAAAGAAAAATATTTCTGAGCCAATTTCTCAGGCAGGGGAACCCTCTCTTGCCTGACAGCGGGGAGGGAATATCGCTCTATGCAGGAGAGACACTTGCTGAAAATCTTAAACTCAAGGTTGGGCAGAGGGTAATGTTGCTCGGGCTTGGAGGGCCACCATCTTCCCAAAAGATGATCACGGAAGATAAAAGCATTGTTGATCTTCTCTCCTCTATGGAACTGGAGGTATGCACCATTCAAGGGATCTACGATACCGGTCTGCAGGAGGGGTTTGATGATTTTGTGCTTCTCTCTGATTTATCGGCGCTCCAGCAGCGCTTCAACCCCACAATGATCAGTGGGTATGATGCCACCGTTTATCACCAGGAACAGCTCTCCTCAACAGTAAAAAAAGTTGTTGACAACCTTGGATTCCCTTTTTATGGCTACACCATTTTTGACCGGTATGCGAACCTGTTTGAGTGGCTGAAACTCCAGAAAAACATTACCCCGCTGCTGATTGTGACCATCACCATTGTGGCGCTCTTCAACATTATTTCGACGCTGCTGGTGCTGATACTTGAAAAAACCCGTGAGATAGGGATGCTCAGTGCACTGGGTCTTGAACCAGGAAAAATCAGCAGAATTTTCCTGATACAGGCCCTCCTCATCTCACTTTCGGGGATTATTTCAGGAAACCTCCTCGCCTTGACGCTCTCTCTTCTTGAACTGCGCTTTCATTTTATCACCCTTCCCGAAAAAAGCTATTTCATCACCTACGTTCCGATCCTGATTGAACCTTTCGATTATGCGGTTGTCTCCATCGTTGTGCTGACGCTTACCCTTTTGTTTGCTTTTATACCCTCCCGAATTGCATCTCGTCTTAAACCCGGAATAGCCTTGGGAAGCTGACTCACTCTTGCTTTTGACCACTATGAAATCTGCTTTATGGATTGCACAACGATTCAGTTTTGCCCGCAAACGGTTCCGGATCATCAATATCATCTCGGCGATCAGTCTTGCCGGAATTGTCGTCGGGGTCAGCACGCTACTGGTGGTGATGAGTGTCTTGAATGGCTTTCAAAAACTGGCACACGATCTCTTTATAACGATTGACAGCCCTGTTCAATGTATTCCTTCTGATGGTCGTTCAATGGCTGTTTCTGATTCTCTTCTCCACTCTCTACGAGCAATTGAAGGAGTATCCTCTGCAGAACCCTATGCCGAAGGTGAAGCGATTATTGTCGCCGGAAAAAAAAGTGAGCTTGTTGTCCTCAAAGGTCTCAGTGAGGCCTCACATCAGCGCTTGATAGTTCAGACACGAACCAGGCAACCATTGTTTACTCCGACATCCATCTCGGTTGGAGAGCTGCTTGCCTATCGGACAAATCTTTATCGATTCCGTGAGGTAAAAATTTTCTCTCCGGAGCTGATCTCTTTAGGGCTTGAATCGCTGTCGCAACCTTACCTGATGCCAGCACTTGCCATCCCTGAAACAACAGTCTCATCAATTTTTTCCCTGCAGAAGCTTTTTGACGACCGTTATGTTCTCACATCGAATCGTTTTGCCCAGAAAATCCTGTTGCTTGGAAGTGGTGAGTATTCAGGCATTGACATCAGAATAAAAGATGGTTACTCTCGCCAGACCGTAACAGGGCATCTCCGAAAACGGCTGGCAGAGAGCACACTCAACAAAAGGTGTCGGGTACGCACTCTTGAAGAAAAATACAGCAATATTTTTGCCGTCATGCAGCTTGAAAAATGGGCAAGCTTCAGCATTCTCATGCTCATCGTCCTGGTCGCTACCCTCAGCCTGACCGGAGCCCTTGCCATGACCGCCATCGACAAGCAGCGAGAGCTTTTTTACCTCCGATGCCTTGGTATGGAGAAACCACAGTTCATGGCAATATTTATCGCCGAAGGGGGAGCTACAGGGCTTGCCGGAACGGCAACCGGTATCATCATTGCATGGAGTATCTGCAAACTCCAGCTCCTTTATGGCGTTGTAAAGCTTCCCTCAAAAAGCGCCTTCATTATTGATGCTTACCCCGTTGATATGCTCACAGGCGATTTTCTGGCCGTTGGCATCACGGCGGTTCTGCTCTCTTTGGCGGTCAGCCTTTATCCTGCACGGAAAGCCGCCCTTATTGCAACAACTCACTCTTCTGAGCCAAAGACAAACTGAGGGCGGTTCTGAAGACCACCATCCCTGATTTGGTAAAACCTTTTGATGCGTAAAAGTGCTGTGCCAGCTCATTATCCCTGTCAGTCAACAGTGTCAGACGCTCAAATCCCTCTTTACGGGCATATTCAAGGATGTGATCAACAAGCAGGGAGCCTACCCCTTTACCTCGCCATTCAGGAGCCACGACCATATCCTCAAGAAGAGCAACTTTGCTCCCCAGAGCAGTGCTGACGGTAAATAACAGCATCACCATGCCCTGGATAACCCCGTCACTCACGGAGATAAAAATTCTGCCCAGTCCAGGATTTTGCAACACCATCAAAAGTCCTCTTGATTGTGCCTCAACATCAGGGGTAAATTCCTCCTCCTGACTGAAAAGAATACCAAGAAGCTCGGCACATCTTGGTATATCGCCTGCTCCGGCGGCTTTTATTTCACTCAATCCTGACTCCATTTCGATAAAACCGTAACAATTTCAGAAGAAAACCATTGGTCAAAAGTCCAAACACTCTTCAAAAAACCCGTGATACAGGTCACAGAGTTTTGTTATTGACAAGTTATAGTATAACTTGAAGGCGTTGTGGTAATTTTTTTACCATGAC